>NZ_JBXAQJ010000003.1:0-351807 GCF_058807115.1 Pseudoduganella sp. GW821-FHT12E03
GTAGTTGACGAAGCGTTTTGTTCGTCAGCAGCAGAGAAGCGAGATTATCTAGTGTTTCGTGATTCTCGTCAACCCCTTGTTCTGCATCGCTGTTTCGTTTGATCCGTCGCAGCGCTGCGGGGACAGAACTATAGCAAAGCCCCACCACGTTTGGCAAGGGTGAGTTTTGACAGCCCGCAACTTTTCTTCCTTCCATTCCCCGTTTTATGCAGACTGTCGCAACACCATGGCGTATCCGCCCCGCCTTGCGTACAGTTGCACCATCAGAAAAATCCGAGAGCACTAGATGTTTCCTCAACCGAAAGCACAAGACATCGTGAGAACTATCCTGGGCTGGCTGCACCGGGGCTTTGACGCCACCGCCACCTGGGTAACCCAGCTATCGTGGTGGAAATTCTTCCTGTTTGCCGCGCTGTCGATGATGGCCGCCTCGATCTTGCAAGATGAATTGTTCTCGTCCGGCCCGGATGAGGAATATGCGCAAATCGTGCGCGACAAGAAACATGCACGTCATTCCGACACCAGCATCACCATTGATGACAGCGGCATCCACTTCAATCCACGCGGCAACAAGGCACGCAAGGAATCCGCATCCGCCGAGGCGCCTGCCACCCCGGAAGCGCCGGAACCACCAGTTTCGCCAGAAGCGCCCGCAGCCCCCGCCCAACCAGCACCGCCCGCGCCCATACACGGGAGCAAGCCGTTAAAGCCCGGCCACGCCGCGCCAGCCCTGCCTGGCGACGAAGTCCATATTGAATTGCCGCCGCAAATCGGCGAAGAATTGTCGAACGCCATCGAAGAAGCCGTCGATGACGCAGCCGAGCAAAAGGTGTCGCGCTATCACAAACAGGCATCGACCTGGTTCAAGAGTTTCATTTTCCTGCTGATCCTGGCCCTGTTTGGCACCAAGGCGCTGATGGGCGGCAAGAAACGGGCGGAAGCACAAACCCAGTACGCCAATGCGGCCGCCGAGCGCGAATCCATGCAGCGCCAGCTGAGCGAAGCCAAAATGCAAATGATGCAAGCCCAAGTGGAGCCGCACTTCCTGTTCAACACCCTGGCGTCGGTGGAATACCTGATCGAGACCGACCCGCCGCGCGCGTCCGCCATGCAGCGCAGCCTGATCAAATACTTGCGCGCCGTGCTGCCGCAAATGCGCGACAGCAGCCTGGTGACCAACCTCGGCCGCGAAGCGGACATGGTGGCGGCCTACCTGGCACTACTGAAAATGCGCATGGAAGAACGCTTGACGATCGAGTTCAGCATTCCCGAAGGCCTGCGCACCGCCGCCTTCCCGCCCATGATGCTGCAATCCATGGTGGAAAACGCCATCAAGCACGGCCTGGAAGGCAAACCGGAAGGCGGCACCTTGCTGGTGCGCGCACACGTGGCGCACAACAAGCTGCATGTGACGGTAGCCGATGACGGTCTCGGCTTCGGCGCCAAACCCAGCGATGGCACCGGCCTGGGCTTGTCCAATATCCGCGAACGCCTGAAGCTATTGCATGGCAATGAAGGTTCGCTGAACATTGAACCGAACTCCCCAAGCGGCGTGATTGCCACGATCGAAGTGCCTTACGCGCTGGCGGCGAAAAAACCGGATTGATAATCGGTCCAATTCCATGAATAATGACCGAACGTATTTTTAACAATATTTCATTATGCCAACAGCAATCATTGCCGATGACGAACGCCTGATGCGCGACCAGTTGCGTATGCGCCTGGGGCAAGTCTGGCCCGAACTGGAAATCGTCGGCGAAGCCAAGAACGGCGATGAAGCCATCGAACTGGTCGATCAGCTCAATCCGGACTTCACCTTCCTCGATATCCGCATGCCGGGCAAAACCGGCATGGAAGCGGCCGCCGTGATCGGCGATAAAAGCCGCGTGGTCTTCGTGACAGCCTACGATGCCTATGCGGTGGAAGCCTTTGAACGGGGCGCCATCGATTACGTCTTGAAACCGCCGGAGCTGGAGCGCCTGCAAATCACAGTCGAGCGCCTGAAAGCCCGCCTGGCCGCACCGGCCGGCACACCCGCCGCAGGCGGCGACGTCAATGCCAGCATGGCCGCCATGCTGAACCAACTGGCGGAAAAGATCGGTGCGCCGAAGAAAACGTATTTGCAATGGATCCAGGCCAGCATCGGCCAGGATTTGCGCATGATCCCGGTGGAAGAAATCCTGTTCTTCCGCTCCGATGAAAAATACACGTGCGTGCAGACCGCCAAATATGAAGCGCTGATCCGCAAGCCCGTACGCGACCTGGCCGAGGAACTGGATCCAGACTTGTTCTGGCAAATTCACCGCGCCACACTGGTTAACGTGAACGCCATTGAAGGGGTCACGCGCGATATCCGTGGCCGTCACTTGGTGATGATCAAGGAGCGTCCGGAAAAACTGGAAGTGTCGCGTTCGTTCCTGCACCTGTTCAAACAAATGTAAGCCCGCGATGAGCGGCGTTGCCGCTCATCAACACCCCTCCCCTGATGCTGCGCCAGATCAACCCTGGCAACACAGCGCTATCCTACTTTGTCACCATGGCGGCCCATTCCCGGCCGCATGGAGGGCAACATGGAACAGCGCAACAAACCCTCGCGCGGCCGGCGCAACGAGCGCAGCATCGGCCGCCGCACCGCCGACACATCCCCGCTGCAAACTGTCCGCGACGATGAACGATCCCATATTGCGCGGGAATTGCATGATGACCTGGGCCAGTTGCTGGCGACCTTGCGGGTGGACTTGAATTTACTGGAACGCCAGCCGGCGCTGCCCCATGCGGCGGCGACGCAAGTACACAGCATGGACCAGTTGCTGTTGTCGGCCATCACGTCGCTGCGACGCATCGCCAGCAACCTGCGCCCCCGCGCGCTCGATGACGGCAGCCTGTATTTCGCACTGCAAGCGCTGTGCCTGGATTTTGCCCGGCGCAATCCCTTGCGCTGCGAACTGGACGTACTGGAATCCGAACTGTGTTTCGATGACCACTACAGCACGGCAGTGTTCCGCATCGTGCAAGAGTCGCTGACCAATGTGGCGCGCCATGCCAAGGCGCACCGGGTGCGGGTCGCGGTGCGGCGCAACGGCGCATGCCTGCGCATCATGATCGAGGACGATGGCGTCGGATTGACGGACGACGATTTGCGCAAACCCCATTCACTGGGGGTGATCGGCATGCGCGAGCGGGTGCAGGGATTGCGGGGTGATATGTCGATCCGCGGCCAGGGCGGTACCCGCGTCACCATCTCACTGCCGCTGCCGGGCCTGTCGGACGTCGCTGCGCCAGCCGCGCCTGCAGCATAAGTTCCGGCTTCAGCCACAATCGAAAAAGCGCCCCGCAGGGCGCTTTCGGCATTCAAACCCGATGCGGCGGCTTAGAACGAATGGCGGATGCCCAGGTTGAAGGCGCTGTCGCCCGAACCAGCTTCGTTGTTGTTGCCAACGGTGTAGCCGGCGCCGTTCTTGTTCTTGATACGGGCATAGGCGGCGTAAGTCGACGTGCGTTTCGACAGCGGGTACAGGTAGCCCACGCCGATCTGGTTGGCATCCTGGTTGTTGATGGTCTTGTCGTTCATGCGGGTGTACGACGCCAGCAGATTGCCTGGGCCAACAGGCACGCTGGCGCCCAGCAGCAGGTTGTCGCTGTCGGACGAGGCTTTCGGCGCCACCTTGAAACCAAAGGCGTTCGCCACTGGAACGGCCGAGCTGCCGGCGCCCTTGTTGGCTTCCCAGCCGAAGAACGCTTTGACGACTTTGAAGTCGTAGTTGGCGGCCAGCAACGTGTTCTTGGCCTTGTCTTTCGGCGCGGTGCCGACCACATCCAGGTTGCGGTTGTTATGGACCAGGCGCACGTTCAGTGCGTCTTGCGAGAAGTTCAGGCCCAGGCCGAACTGACGGCCGGCGGTGCTGCTGCCAGCCTGCTCGCCCAGCGCATACAGCGCATCGACGGTGAAGCCGGAGAACGACGGCGTGCTGTACACGATCGAGTTGCTGGCGCGGGTGTTGGCGCCGGCGGTCGGGAACAGGTTCTTGGCGGAGCCGGCGTAGCCGGCGCCGAACGGGTCGGCCACCTGGCTCAGTGCGTTGTACAGCATGGTGTACTGGCGGCCGATGGTCAGCGAGCCCATTTCCCTGGATTTCAGGCCAACCGTTGCCAGGCGGTTGAACAGGGCGCCGGTGGTGTTGTCCATCGTGCCGTCGTCAGCTTTGAAGCCGTTTTCCAGGTTGAACACGGCTTGCAGGCCATTGCCCAGATCTTCAACACCACGGAAACCGAGGCGTGATTGACCACCGATGCCGCTGGTGACTTTGGTGAGGCTGCCGGCGGCGCCGCCGCTCTCGCGAACCAGGCCGGCGTCGACCAGACCGTAGATGGTCACGTTCGATTGAGCCTGGGCTTGAGCCGAGAACGCGCCGATGAGCAGTGCTGCCAGAGTAAGTTTTTTCACTTGATGATCCATTGTTAGTTGAGAGGGTTGTCGCCTGAAACTGGACGGGGCGAATCATGCCTATCAAATACTTCAACAATGTGACATCAGCAATTTATTTGCAGAAAGATAGTTACTCTGGATGCCGGCTTTTTACGGCATTGTGACGTTATTTCAGGCGGCAGGTGGCTAGCCAGTAGTACCCGAGACGCTCGGTACGCACTTCGCGGGCGGCGGTGGCCAGGCGTTTGCGCAGCCAGCTGTCGGTCGGGTAATTCTTCATGATTTCAAGGCGTTCGCCCTGCGGCGTGATGCGGAACTGATACGTGTTGCCATCCGCATCCGTGCGGGCGATCGGCACACTGACACCTTCCACCTGGTTGCTGTCGATCAGCACCAGCAGCGCATCCTTGCCCAGTTTCGAACGCAGCAAGGCCAGGTATTTGTCCTGTTCGGCACGGCCGACGTGCGACCACCACCCTGCCGCGAAGCAGGCCGTAAACTGGCCAGCCGGGATCGTGTCCAGGGTGCGGGCATCGCCCAGCGCGAACGTGACGACGTCCGGATCGACATCGCGTGCCGCCGCCAGCGCCAGCATTTCCGGGCAGGTGTCGATGGCGGTGACTGATTCGGCGCCCATGCTGATGAATTCCGTCCAGTAGCCGGAACCGCACGCCAGTTCCAGCACCTTGTGGCCCTGCATCAGTTCAGCCACGGCTTCCTGCAAGGTTTCCAGGTCATCCTGGCGGTCTTCCTGCTCGTAGACCGCATCGTACGAGCTGGCGCATTGCGCATAATATTTTTCTAACGTGTTCATAATTCGTAGGTATCTTTCTCTCCATGCATAGCCTGCTCGATCAACTTGCGGTTCAGCGTTGGCGCGAGCAGTTCTATGAACGTATAAATATAGGAGCGTAAATAAGCGCCCTGCTTGACGGCCACCCGCGACACATTCATGCCGAACAGGTGTCCGGCAGGGATGGCGCGCAGCGCACGGTCGCGCTCCGGGTCGAAGGCCATGCCGGCAATGATGCCGATGCCCATGCCCAGTTCCACGTAGGTTTTAATGACGTCCGCGTCGATGGCTTCCAGCAGCACGTCCGGCTTCAAACCCCGCAACGAGAACGCATGATCGATCTTGCTGCGTCCCGCAAAGGCGCCATCGTAGGTGATCAGCGGGAAAGCTGCAATCTCTTCCAAGGTAATCGTCTTGGCGCGCAGCAGCGGATGGTCGGGCGGCACCACCACCACGTGCTCCCATTGATAACATGGCAACGTTACAAGATTTTCCATTCCGGCAATGGATTCCGTGGCAATGCACAGGTCCGCCTGGTCTTTCTGCACCATTTCCGCGATCTGGCGCGGATTGCCTTGCAATAAAGATAAGCGCACTTTGGGGAATTTCAGCATGAATGCCTGCACCACTTTCGGCAAGGTATAGCGCGCCTGCGTATGGGTCGTGGCAATCGTAAAGCTGCCGCTGTCCTGCGCCGCGTATTCTTTGCCGATGCGCTTCAGGCTGTCGATTTCCTGCATGATCAGTTCCACTGAACTCAGCACCAGGCGGCCCGGCTCGGTCAGTCCCCGGATCCGCTTGCCATGGCGGGTAAAAATATCAACGCCCAACTCTTCTTCCAGCTCAATGATGGCCTTGGAAACACCCGGCTGGGAGGTGAACAGGGCTTTGGCGGCATCCGTCAGGTTGTAGTTCTGGCGGACCGCTTCACGGACAAACCGCAATTGGTGAAGGTTCATTCTTATTAGGGCTCAGTGTGGGGCTCAGTGGCTCAATGGTATTGGAGGGGCATGCCTATACGCTATTTTACGCCCATGCTTATGCCCAATACGTATATAAGCAAATAAAGACTAAGTAGTTTGGAATAAAGCTGGAGTTTATTACCATTGTGGCCAGTTGGGGATACTTTGTAAGAGCCAGCCCGGGTGTTCCACCCCTCAGGCGCAAGCGAATTTATTAGGAACGATATGTATCAATACGATCAATACGACCATCTCATCGTGCGTGAGCGCATCGCCCAGTACCGCGACCAGGTACGCCGCCGCCTCGCAGACGAGTTGACCGAAGCTGAATTCCTGCCGCTGCGCTTGCAGAACGGCCTGTACATGCAGCGTCACGCTTACATGCTGCGTATCGCCGTGCCATACGGCTTGCTGGCAAGTAAGCAAATGCGCATGTTCGCGCACATCGCCCGCAAGTACGACCGCGGCTATGGCCACTTCACCACCCGCCAGAACATCCAGTTCAACTGGATTGAACTGGAGCAGACTCCGGACATCTTGGCCGACCTGGCCTCGGTGGAAATGCACGCGGTCCAGACTTCGGGCAACTGCATCCGCAATGTGACGTCCGACGAATACGCCGGCGTGGCCGCCGATGAAATCATCGATCCGCGTCCCTATGCGGAAGTGTTGCGCCAGTGGTCGACGTTCCACCCGGAATTCCTCGCGCTGCCGCGTAAATTCAAGATCGCCATCAATGGCGCGAAAGAAGACCGCGCCGCGATCGCCGTGCACGACATCGGCCTGACCGTGGTGCACAACGACGCTGGCGAAATCGGCTTCAAGGTCATGGTCGGCGGCGGCATGGGCCGGACGCCGATCCTGGGCACCGTGATCCGTGAATTCCTGCCACGCGAACACTTGCTGACCTACATCGAAGCCGTGATGCGCGTGTACAACCAGTACGGCCGCCGCGACAACAAGTACAAGGCCCGTATCAAGATCTTGCTGAAAGCCGTCGGCGCGGAAGAATTCACCCGCCAGGTCGAGGAAGAATGGGTGGACTTGAAAGACACGGCGCAGACGCTGACCCTGGAAGAAATGGAGCGCGTGATCGCTTACTTCCAGCCGCACGCGTACCAGCCACTGGCCAATATCGAGCAAACCGAAGCCGCATCGAACAAAGCGTTCGCCAACTGGCTCAAGCGTAACGTCAAGGCCCACAAGCAGGCCGGCTACGCAGTCGTCGTGCTGTCGGTGAAGAAAACCGGTGTGCCGCCGGGCGACGCGACTGCCGAGCAAATGGACTTCATGGCCGATATGGCGGACCGCTACAGCTTCGGCGAACTGCGCATCACCCACGAACAAAACGTGGTGCTGGCCGACGTAGAGCAGTCGAAACTGTTCGCACTGTGGCAGGAAGTCAAGGCGCATGGCCTGGCCACGCCGAACATCGGCTTGCTGACCGACATGATCTGCTGCCCTGGCGGCGACTTCTGCTCGCTGGCCAACGCGAAATCGATTCCAATCGCGGCCGCCATTGCGGAACGTTTCGACAACCTGGATTACCAGCACGACATCGGCGAGATCGAACTGAACATCTCCGGCTGCATCAATGCTTGCGGTCACCACCACGTGGGCAATATCGGCATCCTCGGCGTCGACAAGGATGGCAGCGAATGGTATCAAGTGTCGATCGGCGGTGCGCAAGGCAACAGCGCCGCGATCGGCAAGATCATCGGCCCGTCGTTCTCCGCGCTGCAAATGCCGGAAGTGATCGGCCGCCTGCTGCAGGTGTATGTCAAGGAGCGCGTCGAAGGCGAACGCTTTGTCGACACCGCCCAGCGCCTGGGTATCGCGCCATTCAAGGAATTTGTGTACGCCACGCCGATCACCGATGCGGGCCGCCTGGTAGGAGAAGATGAATATGTCTAAGATCATTAAGAACCGCGAAATCGTCAGCGATGACTGGTTCGTGTTGCGCGCCGAGGAAGGCCAGGAAGCCGCCGCGCTGGAAGTGCCGGCAGGCAAAGTCATCGTGCCGCTGGCCACCTGGCTGGCCCAGCACGAGGAATTGGCGATCCGCGCCCAGACCGGCCAGATCGGCGTCTGGTTCGCCAGCGATGAGCGTCCGGAAACCCTGAAGGGCCAGTTCGGCAACTTCGCCGTGGTGGCCGTGGACTTCCCGAAATTCACCGACGGCCGCGGCATGTCGATCGCCTACAACCTGCGCATGCGCCTCGGCTACACCGGCGAATTGCGCGCGATTGGCGACGTGCTGCGCGACCAGCTGTTCTCGATGAGCCGCGTGGGCTTCAACGCCTTCGCCACCCGTCCGGACCGCAGCATTGAAGATGCGCTGAAAGGCTTGTCGGACTTCTCGGAAACCTACCAGGCGTCGGTTGACCAGAAATCCCCGCTGTTCCGTCGCCATGCTCGTAGCGTCCCGGTGGAAACCAACGATATCGGCGCCGGCATTTAAGAGGCCACCATGAGCGACTTAAGTACATTGGTGGCCGCTAGCACGGCCACACTGGAGCGTATTGCCCGCGATTTCACGCCGGCCGTGTTTGCTTCCAGCCTGGCAGCAGAAGACATGGTGGTGACCGACCTGATCTTGAAGAATAAGTTGCCAATTGGCATCTTTTCACTGGAAACCGGCCGCCTGCACCCGGAAACCCTGGCCATGGTGGACAAGGTCAAGGAAGTGTATGGCTATGACATCACCTTGTACCGTCCGGACACCGCCGCGGTGGACGCGTATGTGGCGAACAACGGCTTGAACGCGTTTTACGACAGTGTCGAGATGCGCCGTGAATGCTGCCGCATCCGCAAGGTCGAACCGCTGGGCCGTGCCCTGGCCGGCAACAAGGCATGGGTCACGGGCCAGCGCCGCGCGCAGGCGGCGACCCGCACCTCGTTGATGGTGGAAGAAGATGATCCAGCCCACTTCATGACCAAGTTTAATCCGCTGGCGGACTGGTCTGAACAAGATGTCTGGGACTATATCAAGAGCAATAACGTGCCGTACAATGCGTTGCATGACCAAGGTTTCCCATCGATCGGCTGCGCTCCTTGCACGCGCGCCATCGAACCTGGCGAAGATGTGCGCGCCGGCCGCTGGTGGTGGGAAAACCCGGACTCCAAGGAATGCGGCTTGCACGTCGTGGACGGCAAACTGGTACGCATCAAATCCGTGAACGCTTAAGACGTTTACGCGCGAAAACAATAGGTACAGAAAAATGAATACTGTAGTTGACCGTTACGCTTCGACCATCGGCCTGTCCGAAGTCAATGCGCGCCACCTGGATACGCTGGAATCCGAAGCCATCCACATCATGCGCGAAGTGGCTGCCGAGTGCTCCAACCCTGCCCTGCTGTTCTCTGGCGGCAAGGATTCCGTCGTACTGCTGCGCATCGCGGAAAAAGCTTTCCGTCCTGGCAAGTTCCCCTTCCCGCTGGTGCACGTGGATACCGGCCACAACTTCCCGGAAGTCATTACCTTCCGCGACAAGCGCGTGGCCGAACTGGGCGAGCGCCTGATCGTCGGGTCGGTGGAAGACTCCATCAAAAAAGGTACGGTGCGCCTGCGTAACCCGCAAACGGATTCCCGCAATGCTGCGCAAGCGGTGACCTTGCTGGAAACCATCGCTGAACACGGCTTTGACGCCTGCATCGGCGGCGCCCGCCGCGATGAAGAAAAAGCCCGTGCCAAGGAACGGATCTTCTCGTTCCGCGATGAATTCGGCCAATGGGACCCGAAAGCCCAGCGTCCGGAACTGTGGGACTTGTATAACACCCGCGTGCATCCGGGTGAAAACATGCGCGTATTCCCGATCTCGAACTGGACCGAGCTGGACGTCTGGCAATACATCGCCCGCGAGCGCCTGGAACTGCCGCCGATCTACTTCGCGCACGAACGCCAGGTGATCCCGCGCAACGGCTTGCTGGTGCCGCTGACCGACCTGACCCCGCCACGCGAAGGCGAGACCGTGCAAACCCAAGTGGTGCGTTTCCGTACCGTGGGTGACATTTCGTGCACCTGCCCGGTGTCGTCGGATGCGGAAACGGTGGAAGCCATCATCGCTGAAACCGCAGTGACCGACGTGACGGAACGCGGCGCCACCCGGATGGACGACCAGACCTCCGAAGCCTCCATGGAAAAACGTAAAAAAGCAGGGTACTTCTGATGAACGCACGCATTGAAAACAACGGTGAACACCTGGCGCAACACAGCCTGCTGCGCTTCATTACCGCCGGCTCCGTCGATGACGGCAAGAGCACCCTGATCGGCCGCCTGCTGTATGACAGCAAGGGCATTTTCGCGGACCAGCTGGCGGCGGTCTCGCGCGCCAAGAACAAGCGCACCGTGGGCGACACGATCGACCTGTCGCTGCTGACGGACGGCCTGGAAGCGGAACGCGAACAGGGCATCACCATCGACGTCGCCTACCGCTATTTCGCCACGCCGAAGCGCAAGTTCATCATCGCCGACACTCCGGGCCACGAACAGTACACCCGCAACATGGTGACGGGCGCCTCCACCGCGGACGCCGTGATCATCCTGGTCGACGTGTCGAAGGTGAAACTGCGCGAAGACGGCGGCGTTGACTTGCTGGTCCAGACCAAGCGCCACTCGACCATCGCCCACCTGCTGCAAATCGAGCACGTGATCGTCGCCGTCAACAAGATGGACCTGGTGAACTATGACCAGGATATCTATGACCGCATCGTCAAGGCTTACCATGAATTCGCCGCGACCCTGGGCTTGAAGGACATCGTCACGATCCCGCTGTCGGCGCTGACCGGCGACAACGTGGTGGAAGCCGGCGGCAACATGCCGTGGTACAAAGGTCCGACCCTGATCGATCTGCTGGAAGGCTTGTCGGTGTACGACGAGGCGCACCAGTCGCCATTCCGCTTCCCGGTGCAGCTGGTGGCGCGCCACAACGGCCACGAAGCCAACGACTTCCGCGGCTACATGGGCCGCATCGAAGCCGGCAGCGTGAAGGTCGGCGACAAGCTGGTGGTGCAACCGTCGGGCGTGGAAGCCACCGTCAAGGAAATCGTGACCTTCGATGGCAACCTGCAGTCGGCGTCGGCCGGCCAGTCGGTCACCATCCTGCTGGACGAGTACCGCGACATTTCGCGCGGCGACGTGCTGGCGCAAGCGGATGCCCCGGCCACGCTGCTGAAAAATGTGGAAGCCGATGTGTGCTGGCTGTCGGAAGACAAGCTGGACGTGCGCCGCAAATACTGGATCAAGCACGGCACCAAGCAAACCATGGCCAAGATCACCAAGGTCGAGTCCCTGCTGGACATCAACACCCAGCAGCGCAGCGATGCCGAGACCCTGAAGCTGAACGACGTGGCGCGCATTGCGCTGACCGTGCAGCAGCCGCTGGCCGCCGACGATTACACGGCCAGCCGCGCCACCGGCGCCTTCATCCTGATCGATGAAGTGACCCACCAGACCGTTGCTGCGGGCATGATCCGCATCGCCGGGTAATTTGGAAACACGTAGGGCGGCTTGGGTTCATCAAGCCGCCGTGCCAGCGTGGCGCTGGTGGCGACGCGGGCATGGCGGCTCGCAAGCGAACCGCCCTACGCATTTTGAGCCAACGACCATATGACACTCCCCGGGAAGGTTTATCTGATCGGCGCCGGCCCCGGCGCCCAGGACCTGATCACCTTGCGTGGTGCAAAGCTGCTGGCGCAAGCCGATATCGTGCTGCACGATGCGCTGGTGACCGGGGAGATGCTGGAACTGTGCCCGCAAGCCGTCAAGGTTTCCGTGGGCAAGCGCTCCGGCCAGCGTTCGATGGCGCAGGACGCCATCAATGAACAACTGGTCGCGGCGGCGCTGCAATATCAATTGGTGGTGCGGCTCAAAGGGGGCGACCCCATGCTGTTCGGCCGCGCCGACGAAGAATTGCGCGCGCTGGAAGCGGTCGGCATCGACGTCGAAATCGTACCCGGCATTACCACCGCCGTGGCGGCGGCCGCCGCCACCAAGCAGCCATTGACCAAGCGCGGCATCGCGCGCAGCGTGGCCTTCTTCACGTCGTCCACCGCGCCGGAACATGCCGCCAGCAACGTCATGCCGGACAGCGACACCCTGGTGCAATACATGGGCGGGCGTGAAGCCATCATTACCGCCGAGCGCCTGCTGGCCCAGGGACGACGTCCGGAAACCCCGGTGGTCGTGATTGAAAACGTCAGCCGCGCCGACCAGGGCATCCTGCGCATGACCCTGTCGGACCTGGCGCAAGGCCTGGCCGTGGCCCACGGCCCGGTGCTGGTGATGGTGGGTGAAGCAATGGCGCAACGTCCAGGACAGCCTGACGATCATCCGTCGCTGTGAAACCTTGCCCTTGTGGCAATTATCAAGTGTAATGGGGGTTTCCGCTCCAGCGAAACTCCATGCGCGTCCTCCCCTTTTCCGCACTGGCCCTGTGCGCCAGCGTCGCCTTTGCCCAGGCCCCTGCCGCATCCTCGGCCCCTGCAGTCCCTGAATCTCCGTTAGCCGCCCTGCCCTATACGCCCGGCCTCGATGTCAGCGCCATGGACCGCAGCGCCGATCCCTGCCAGGACTTTTACCAGTACAGTTGCGGCGGCTGGATGCGCAACAATCCGATCCCGGGCGACCAGAGCGCATGGAGCGTGTACGCCAAGGTGGCGCAGGATAACCAGCGCTACCTGTGGGGCATCCTGGAATCGCTGGCCGCGCAGGCGGAAGGCCGCAATGCCAGCCAGCAAAAGATCGGCGATTACTTTGCCGCCTGCATGGATGAAACCGCCATCGAGGCGCGCGGCGCGGCGCCGTTGCAAGTGTACCTGGCGCAAATCGCCGCCCTGCCATCGAAGCAGGATTTACCCGCGCTGCTGGCCACCCTGCACCGCGAACTCAACGCCGGCATCTTGCTGGGCTTTGGGGCCGGGCAGGATATGGCGGACGCGTCGCAAACCATTGCCTATGCCGGGATCGCCAATGCCGGCTTGCCGGACCGCGACTATTACCTGAAAACCGATAAAAACTCGAAAGACATGCGCCAACAGTATGTGGCGCACGTGGCCCGCTCGCTGCAACTGGCCGGCGTGGCGCCCGCCGCCGCCAAACGCCAGGCCAGCGCCATCCTGCGGCTGGAAACCGTGCTGGCCCAAGCGTCCCTGTCACGCGTGGACCAGCGCGACCCCTATAAACTGTTCCACAAAATGGACCGCAAGGGCCTGCAAAAGCTGACGCCATCGTTCGACTGGAATGCCTACCTGGCCGGCATGGACCAGGCCAGCCTCGAGACGTTCAATGTGACGCAGCCCGCCTACCTGGCCGCGCTGGAGCGGCAATTGCGCACATTGCCGCTGGAGGACATCAAGGCGTACCTGGCATGGCAAACCACGCGCACCCTGTCGCCGTATCTGTCGCGCGCGTTTGACGAGGAAAGCTTCGGCTTTTACAAAAAGACGCTGCTGGGCGTGCCGCAACAGCAGCCGCGCTGGAAGCGCTGCGTCCAGCAAGTCGACCAGCAGCTTGGTGAAGCCTTGGGAAAGGAATTCGTCGCGCGCGCCTTCAGCCCGGAATTGAAGGCGCGGGTGCAGCACATGACGAAGAAAATCGAAGAAGCCATGGCGCGCGACATCGATGAATTGACGTGGATGGGCAGCGGGACCAAGGCCCGCGCCCGCGAAAAACTGCGCGCGGTGGCCAACAAGATCGGCTACCCCGACCAGTGGCGCGACTACAGCGCCTATACCGTGGCGCGCAACGATTACGCCGCCAACGTGATCAATGGCGCGGTGTTTGAAACGCGGCGCCAGATGGGCAAGATCGGCAAGCCGCTGGACCGGAGTGAATGGGATATGACGCCGCCCACGGTCAATGCGTATTACAACCCGCAAATGAATGACATTAACTTCCCGGCCGGGATCCTGCAGCCGCCGCTGTACGATGCAAAAATGGATGCGGCGCCCAACTACGGCAATACCGGCGGCACCATCGGCCATGAACTGATCCACGGTTTCGACGATGAAGGCCGCCAGTACGATGCGCAGGGCAATCTGAAAGACTGGTGGGACAAGAAAGATGCGGCGGCGTTCAACCAGCGCGCGCAATGCATCACCGACCAGTATGCGCAATACACGGTGGTCGACAACATCAAGATCAACAGCAAACTCACCCTTGGTGAAGATGCGGCCGACCTCGGCGGCCTGCTGCTGGCGTGGATGGCGTGGAAGTCCGACATCGCGGGCATGACCTTGGAAAGGCGTGATGACCTGACGCCGGAACAGCGTTTCTTTGTCGGCTATGCGCAATGGACGTGCGAGAGCCAGCGCCCGGAACGCCTGCGGGTCAACGCCGCCACCGATCCTCATTCGCCGGGTAAATACCGGGTCAACGGCGTGGTGGTGAATATGCCGGAATTTGCCAAGGCATTTGCGTGCAAGCAGGGACAGGCGATGGCCAAGCCGGCGGGCAAGGTATGCCGCGTGTGGTGAGCTGCTAAAATACCGCCTTCGATTTTCAGGAGGTCACATGCAGCAGCCCAACGAAGTATTTGAACGCGCCCGTCAGGCCCGCCAGGAAGGACGTTTCCAGGATGCGGTGAAGGACCACCTGTGGCTGCACGAGCATGCGCTGGAAGCGTCGCCGGAATGGAATGGCGTGCGCCTGTCGTTTGCGCTGCGCGACTGGATTTACCTGGCCGAACAATTCCCGCCGGCCCGCACGGCGCTGCAGGCGATCCGCGACCGGGAAGCGGCGCGCATGCTGCAGGGCGCGGCCTCGGTGGAGCGCTTCCGCGAAGTGGCCTCCATCAATGAAGCGCTGGGCGAAGTCCCGGCCACGCACCAACTGTTCCTGGCGCTCGATTCAGTCGACGCCAGCGTGGCGGAACAGTGCGCGGAACTGGCCATGAATGCGCTGGTCAAGTGCGAAGACTTCCAGCTGGCCCGCCGCTTCCTGCCCTCGCCGGAACAGCGCATCGCGCAACTGGCGGAACGCCTGAATGGCGCGGCCGACGCGCTGGCCAGCCAGCCGGCATCGGCGGCGCCGACCCTGCTGGCCTTTGTGCTGAACTATGCGAAGGAAGTGCGGCTGGTGCTGGCCGTGCTGCGCGGCATGGACGAGGCGGATGAGGCGGACAATATGAAGAAAGCGGCGCTGGACGCCATCCGTTCGGACGGCTTGCGCGCGATTATGCAGCGGGAACTGGACAATCCGGGGTCGACCCTGGCGGCCATGGCCAGGCAGCAGGAGCAGGACGGCGACGCGTGATTCGCAGGATGGCACCATGGCAGCGCGTAACCCGTAGGGCGGCATTGACAATGCCGCCATGCGTGCGCCGCGTTGACATATGCATGGCGGCTTCGCCTTCGGCAAAACCGCCCTACGGGTTCGGCGCGATCGCTCCAGCGCAGTAATCGGCCATTGCATTCAATACATCCGGGGCTTCGCCCACCGCCGTCGCGACCGTGAAGCGAATTTGCGGATACTTCACTTTCAATTCGTCGACCATCAGCGGCAAATCGCGCAGCACATGCCCGCCCTGTCCCAGGAACACCGGCACCAGCGCGATGTCAGCCACGCCTTCGGCCGCGAGCTGATCGACCCGCTCCGGCAACCGGGGCGACATCAATTCCAGGAACGCCAGCGATACATCGACCTCCGGCAAACGCGCCTGCGTCAGGCCGCGCAAGCGCTCGAATGGGGCAGCCCAGCTGGCCGCGCGGGCGCCGTGGGCAAACAGGATCATCGCGCGCGCAGTCATATCATTTCCTTCATCAGTGCCGCTCCACCCACCACAGGGCGCCGCCTGCCAGCATCAGGTACACCATCGATGGCGCCGCTGCCGTCATCACCGGCGGCCAGGTCGACAGCAAGCCAATATGCGAGAACAAGGTATTGACCAGCATGAAGCTCACACCGATCATGACGCCAATGAAAATCTTCAGGCTGACACCGCCGCTGCGGGTATGCAGGTAAGCGAACGGCAGCGCCAGCGCCATCAGCACAAAAATCGCCAGCGGGTCGATCAGCTTCTTCCAGAAAGCGATTTGGAAGCGGTGGGTTTCCTGCTTGTTTTCCGCCAGGTGGCGCGTATACACGGCCAGCTCGTTGGCCGACATGCGCTCCGGGTCGCGCCGCGACACCTGCAAGATCTTCGGCGTGATTTCTGAAACGAAATCGCGCGTCGCCACTTTCACGGTATCGATGATGCTGGTTTCCTGGCCAAAGTGATTGGCCGCCGTCGCCACGCCGCCCGACGCCGTCAGGCCCGGATTACTGAAACGGGTCTCCGTCACGTCATACAGCCGCCACACGCTGTTGCCCTGGAAGGTGGCGGTCTTGGCCTCGATCAGTGAGCGCATCCGGAAGTTGTTGTCGAACTCGTACAAGGTGACGCCGCTCAGCAAGCCATCGGGACGCGCCTCGCGCACGTTGAAGAAGCGCGACCCTTGCACGTCGCCCGTCAAGCCACTGCTCTTGATGATGTCCTTGGTCCACAGGCCGGAGCGGAATTCCGCCGCCACGGCGGCGCCGCGCGCCGACAATTTGACCTTTTCCGCCACCGGCGCCGTGCGCGGCACGATGAATTCCCCGAGGATATAGGCCACCGCCACGATCACGATGCCAACGCGGAACAGCATGCCGGCCGCGCGGCGCGTCGACATGCCGGCCGCGCGCATGATGGTGAATTCCGACGACGAGGCGAATTGCGCCATCGTATAAATGGTGCCGATCAGCGCCGCCACCGGCAGCACGCGGTAGATCCGCTCCGGCAGCAGGATCGCCACATACAGCAAGGCGTGCTGGATGCCGTAGCCATTCTTGCCGACGTCCGGCAACTCTCCCGTCAAATCAAAGAACGCCGCCAGCCCCAATAGCGCCAGCATGCAAAACGCCACCGCCTGCGCAATCGACGACGCGAAATACCGTTGCAGCACCGACATTACGCACCGCCTTTCGTGCGGGCCTGGGCGCCGCCATTCTTGAAGCGGGCCCACATGGCACGCGGGTGGTAGCGATGATTGACGTTGGCGCGCCAGGCAAACAGGCCCAGCACCACCAGCAGGATCAACAGGTGCAGCGGCCACCAGGCCATGCCGAACACGTACTTGCCCTGCTTGACGCTGGCTTCAAACACCTTGATCAGGTTCTGGTAGCTGAAGAACACCAGCAGCGCCACGATCAGGTTGGCCGAACTGCCGGCGCGGGGATTGACAAAGCCGAGCGGGATCGCCAGCAACAGCAGCAATACGCACATGATGGGCACCGACATGCGCCACAGGATTTCCGCCTGCGCATAGGCGCCTGGAGTGCGCAGCAATTCACTGCTCGGCATCGCTTCGACCTTCAGTTCGGAACCGGCGGCCGCTTCCTGGCTGGCCACGCGCATGCTGTACTTTTCAAATTCCATGGTCTGGAATTCCGGGCTGCCAGGCTTGCCCTGGTAGCGGCGGCCGTTCTTCAATTCCAGGAAGCGCGTGCCATCCGCGCTTGTGGTGATCGAGCCTTCCTTGGCCACCACCACGGCGGTGCCCTTTTCATCGACCGTATTGACGAACACGTTGTGCACCACGGCGGTCTGGCCGGACACGCCTTCGACAAAGAAGATCCGGTTGCTCGACGCGGATTCGCGGAACTGGCCGGGCGACACTTGCTGCAAGTCTTCGCGCTTCTGGAAGCGGTCGGTGTATTCGATGCTCTTTTGCTTGGCCCACGGCGTCGCATAAAACGCCAGCAGCGCCGTCAACAGCACGATCGGCATGCCGAACGTCAGCACCGGGCGGATCCAGCGTGCCAGGCTCAGGCCGGACGCAAACCACACCACCATCTCGGACTCGCGGTAGGTGCGCGTCACCACCATCAGCACTGAAATAAAGCTGGTGAGGATCAGCACTGTTGGCAGATAATTCAGAGCTGCGAACGCAAGCAGCGCGATGACGTCTTCGGACGCCACTTTACCGCCGGCGGCTTTGCCGAGGATGGTGATCAGGGTCCAGGTGACACTGATGGAGAACAGTACCGTGAAGGTGGCCCCGGCCGCACTCGCCAGCTCGCGTTGAAGGGCACGATGAAAAATCATTCGAAAGTTATAATTCGGTCGGTAAAAAATTAGTCAGAAGCAGAGGTCAAAAGCCGAAGCTATTTACTCGCCGGTATCGGCCGGATCGGAAAACACAGCAACATCACGGAGAAATCTAATGGACTTTAGCATAAAAGCATTCGACGCCAAAAACACCATCACGTCCGCTAAAACCGGCTGCGTGGCTGTCGGCGTCTATGAAAACAAGAAGCTGACCGCTGAGGCAAAAGCCCTCGATGGCAAAGGCGAAATCTCCGCCGCTCTGAAGTCCGGCGACATCACCGGCAAGGCCGGCACCACCCTGCTGCTGCGCGGCGTACAAGGCGCACAAGCCGAACGCGTGCTGCTGGTGGGCCTCGGCCCTGACGAAGCCGTCAGCGAAAAAAGCTTCGCTTCGGGCGTGCAGGCCACGATCAAGGCGCTCTCCACCCTGGGCGCGGCGGACGCCATTATCGCATTACCAATGGCCGAAGTGAAAGACCGCGATACCGCGTGGGCCATCCGCGCCGTGGTACAGGCCGGCCGCGAAGCCGTATACCGCAGCGACACGCAAAAGAGCAAGAAAGACCCGGCCTACGCCGGCGTGAAGAAACTGGCGCTGGCCGTGCCGAACAATGCCGCCAGCAAGACCGCGCTGGCACAAGCGATTGCGATCGCCAACGGCATGGAACTGACCAAGGACCTGGGCAACCTGTCGGCCAACGTCTGCACCCCGACTTACCTGGCCAACACCGCCAAGAAGCTGGCCAAGGACTACAAGTTTGAAGTGGAAATCCTGGACCGCAAACAGCTCGAAGCCCTGAAGATGGGCAGCTTCCTGTCGGTCACAGCCGGCTCCGAGCAGGCGCCGAAGTTCATCGTGCTCAAGCACAAGGGCGGCAAGGCCAAGGATGCACCGGTGGTACTGGTCGGCAAAGGCATCACGTTCGACACCGGCGGCATTTCCATCAAGGCCGGTCCGGGCATGGATGAAATGAAATACGACATGTGCGGCGCCGCGTCCGTGCTGGGCACCTTCCGCGCCATCGGCGAAATGGGCCTGGACCAGAACGTCATCGGTATCGTCGCAGCCTGCGAAAACATGCCGTCGGGCCGCGCCACCAAGCCGGGCGACATCGTCACCTCGATGAACGGCCTGACCATTGAAATCCTGAACACCGACGCCGAAGGCCGCCTGGTCCTGTGCGACGCGCTGACCTATGCAGAGCGCTTCAATCCGGCCGCCGTGATCGACATCGCAACCCTGACGGGCGCCTGCATCGTGGCGCTGGGCCACCACCACAGCGGCGTGTTCGCGCGCGACGACGACGCCGGCAACAAACTGGCCGACGCACTGCAAACGGCCGGCAAAGCCACCGGCGACACCGCATGGCGCCTGCCGATCGGCGAGCAGTACAACGAACAGCTGAAGTCGAACTTTGCCGACCTGGCCAATATCGGCTCGCCGGGCGGCGCGTCGTGCACGGCGGCGGCATTCCTGGAAAACTTCACCCGCAAGTATGCGTGGGCGCACGTGGACATCGCCGGAACCGCCTGGAAGTCGGGCGCCGCCAAAGGCGCTACGGGCCGTCCGGTACCATTGCTGACCACGTACCTGCTGAACCGCTGACCGGCGGCTCACAGACGTTAAAAAAGGCGCTAAGGCGCCTTTTTTACTATCCGCTGCGGTTGCCGCAGGCGCCGCCCCTCCGTTAATACACAATCCGGCCTTCGGGCGGCATATAACGGGGATCCGGCGCATCGCGCGTCAGCACCACGGTGACCGTCCCCGGATAGTCAAATCCGCGCCCCGTTTCGCGGTCCAGCTTATTCCCCAGTCCCGCCGTGAACACGTAATTACCCCACAGCGTACGGTCCTGGCGCGAACCCACCAGTTCATCGGACGCGGCGCCATCCTTGCGGCAATCGACACGCAGCGGCCCCGCCGCCTTCTTCACCGTGACTTTGGCCGGCGTCATGACAAACCAGCGCCCCGCCGCGTTCGACAACACACAGCCAACACCATCGACCGGCCTGTAGTCGAGCACAGTCTGCACCAGCAGGGTTTGATTGGATGACTGGGTCAGCGTGCCGCACCCCGTCAGCAACACGGATGCGGCGGCTACGGCAAAGGCGGTCCAGGCGGACCGGGGCAAAAAACGTGGCATGGTAGCCTCAGCGGCGGACAGGCACCGGCAGGCTGGCCGGCACAGGCACGGCGGTCACGCTGTTTTTCGGGCTGCCATCGACCAGGCGGTCCGAATACACCAGGTAAACCAGCGCGTTGCGCTTCACATCCACCATGCGCACCACCCGTACATGCTTGAAAAACACGGAGGCGCGCTCAGTGAACACTTCCTCTTGCAACGGCAGCGGCGCGCTGAACTTGAGGTCTCCCACCTGGCGGCAAGCGACGGAGGAATCGGCCTTGTCTTCGGCCAGACCAATGGCGCCTTTGATGCCACCGGTTTTTGCGCGGGAGAGATAGCAGCTGACACCCGCGACGCGCGGGTCGTCAAAGACATCGACCACGATCTTGTGGTCAGGGCCAAGCAGTTTAAATGCCGTATCGACCGAACCAATGGTTTCGGCCGGAACGGCGGCGGCAAGCCCCCACAGCAGCGCTGCGGCAGCTGGTTGCCACTGGCGTATCCGCAAGCGCATCAGCGCTCGGCCGCCTTGCTGTCGGTTTTACGCGCGGGTGCGCCGACTGCCGGTTGCGACGAGGAACCCATACGCAGGTTTTGAATCACCTTGCGGATATCGTCCATGCCGGATTCGCCATCGAGGCTCATAAACGCAGCCAGGACTTCATTGAGTACCTGGTTACGCATGGCCGCCTGGTCCTGTTCAATCACAGGAGGGCGCTGTACGCCGGGGCGTGCCATCGCGGGCTTCTCGGCAACATCCTTCGCAGCCGTTTTGCGTCCCGCAGGCGCTTTACCGTGTTCCAGCGCCGCTTGCCAGATTACCCAGCGGCGTTGCGTTTCAAAGACCAGATACTCTTCCGGTTTGTCTTCGCGGCGGCGGACAATGTGTCCGTCACGCTGCGCCCATGCTTCGAATGCAGATCGCATTTTAGTCCTTTACCAATGCTTCACGCATGAATTCACTGTTTAACAACTATTTCCCAATAGTACCATTACTTGACGCACCTCAACACATTTGTCTCGAAAATGTTACTTAAGAAAAAATCCAGTTCCTACCCTGACAACTATAAGTATATTTCGATTTACGGCAACCGTTTATGGAATCTTAGTACCAATTTGATAACTATGAAGCATTAACGGCAATTTTTTTTATTGTTGTTACATTTTGCAACACGTTTCGTCGTATGGGACGCACAACCTTGCTGTTTGTCCAGCACGTATAATGCCGTCCACGAGAAAAACTTGCCAACACGATAGGATTCCCTCATGAAATTAGCCACGTGGAATGTAAATTCCCTGAACGTCCGTTTGCCCCATGTTTTGAAGTGGCTCGAGGAAAATCCCGTCGACGTCCTGTGTATTCAAGAAACAAAATTAACCGACGACAAGTTTCCCGTCGCTGCCATCGAAGCGGCAGGCTACCACGTGGTCTACAGCGGCCAGAAAACCTATAACGGCGTCGCCATCCTGTCGAAGCACCCGATCGCCGATGTGGTGGTCAACAATCCCCATTACGAAGACGTACAGCAGCGCATCCTGGCCGCCACCATTGCCGGCATGCGCATCGTCTGCGCCTACGTGCCGAACGGCCAAGCGGTGGGCACCGACAAATATGACTACAAGCTGGGCTGGCTGAAATCGTTCCGCGACTGGCTGGAAGCCGAAGCGGCGGTCCATCCGAACCTGGCCGTGCTGGGCGACTACAACATCGCCCCCGATGACCGCGACGTGCACGACCCGGCGGCCTGGAAAGACCAGGTACTGTGCTCGGTGCCTGAACGCACCGCGCTGGACGCCCTGTTCAACCTCGGCCTGTGCGATTCCTTCCGCCTGTTCGAACAGGCCGACAAGACGTTCAGCTGGTGGGACTACCGCATGCTGGGCTTCCAGAAGAACAAAGGCTTGCGTATCGACCATATCCTGCTGTCGGCGCCGCTGGCCAAGCGTTGCGTGTCGTGCGTGGTGGACCGCGCGCCGCGCAAGTGGGAACAGCCGTCCGATCACGCGCCCGTGATCGCCACGCTGAGCGCCTGACCGCGGCGTCCCGGAATTTATGCGGCCGCCCGCCGCTCCAGCAGGTGCACCGCATTCTGGCGGGGCACCGGCTGCGAGAACAGGTAACCCTGCGCATACTGGCAGCCCTGCTGCTGCAACAGTGCAAACTGCTCTTCGGTCTCCACCCCTTCCGCCACCACCGATAACTGCAAACTGTCCGACAGCGCAATGATGGCGGCCACGATGGCGCGGTCTTCCGCGCTGTCTTCCAGGTCCTTGATGAACGCGCGGTCGATCTTGATCTTCTTCACCGGGAAGCGCTTCAGGTAGGCCAGGCTGGAATAACCGGTGCCGAAATCATCGATCGACAGGCGGATGCCCATCGCATTGATCTGCCCCAGGATTTCCATCGTATGTTCGCCGTGCTGCATCAGCGCGGTTTCCGTGATCTCGAATTCAATCAGCGACGGATCGATGCCGGTTTCATCGAGGATGCGGCGGATCGAATCGACCAGCCCGCGGTGCATGAACTGGCGTGGCGACAGGTTCACTGCCAGCGGCACCGGCTCCAGTCCCATGCGCTGCCATTCCATGCTTTGCTCGCACGCGCGCCGCATCACCCATTCGCCGATCGGCACGATCAAGCCGTTTTCCTCGATCAGCGGGATAAAGCTGTCCGGCATCACCAGGCCCTGGGCCGGACGGCGCCAGCGCAGCAGCACTTCCATCGTGTGGACGCGGCGCGTGGCGATATCGATAATCGGCTGGAAATGCGGCTCGAACTGGCCCAGCGCCAGCGCGCTGCGCAAATTGCTTTCCAGTTCAAAGTGCTGGGCCGCCGCCAGGTTCATTTTCTGCGTAAAGAACTGGTAATTGTTACGGCCCGCCGCCTTGGCGTGATACATGGCGCCGTCCGCATGGCGCATCAGGGTTTCCACGTCGGTGCCATCATCCGGATAGATGCAGATGCCGATCGACGGCGTGATGTGCAGCATGCGCCCTTCCAGCGGGAACGGCGCGGCCAGCGCTTCAATGATTTTTTCCGCCACCCGCGCCACTTCATCGGTGGAGCGGATGCCCGGCACCAGCACCACGAATTCATCGCCGCCCAGGCGCGCCACGGTATCGCTGGCGCGCACCGCGCGGCACAGGCGGCTCGCCACTTCCTTCAACAACTGATCGCCCGTCATGTGGCCGAGCGAATCGTTGATGGTCTTGAAGCGGTCGAGGTCGAGGAACATGACGGCCAGGCGCCGGTCCGAACGCTGCGCCGCCAGCATCGCGCGGTCCAGGCGGTCCGCCAGCAGCGCGCGGTTCGGCAAGCCGGTCAGGCTGTCGTGGTAGGCCATGTGGTGCACCCGCGCCTCGGCCTGGCGCCGCTCGACGATTTCGCCCTGCAGCAGCGCATTGGCGCCCGCCAGTTCCGCAGTGCGCTCCAGTACGCGCACTTCCAGTTCGTCCCGCGCCCGGATCAAAGCTTCATCGGCGGCGCGCCGCTCGGTGATGTCATCGACCAGCCAGACCGAACGCCCTTTCGGCTGGGTCAGGTCGAACGGCCGGCCCGACAGGCGGGCCCAGAACCGGCTGCCATCCTTGCGCACCAGCAGATGCTCGGATTTATTGACGCGGCCCGCTTCGAAGTCGCGCGCGGTTTCCTGGCGCGCCGCATCCCAGCCGGCGCGGTCGGCATAGAACGCCTGCACGCTGAGGTTGGACATTTCTCCTGCGGCATAGCCAAACAATTCTTCCATTTTGCGGTTGCAGCGCAGGTTATAGCCGTTTTCACAAACGGAAATCCCCAGCACGGCGGAATCCAGGATCGCTTCATTTTCCAGCAGCGCATTGCGCAGCGATTCTTCCGCCTGCTTGTGCTCCGTGCGGTCTTCGACGATCCAGATGGTGCCCTGGCTCGGATCCTCCGGATTGACGACATAGGCGATCAGCTGGGCCCAGAACGTGGTGTCGTCCTTGCGCCGCATTTCCACTTCGGTCTGGAATGGCTTACCTTGCGCCAGCAGCGGGCCGGCCGCGGCGCCCAGTTGTTCGTACGCTTCCATTGTCGGGTACAGCGAATAGCCGGGCATCTCCAGGCCTTCGTCGCCGTCATAGCGGAACATGTCGCCAAAGCCCCGGTTATAGCGGGTGATGATGCGATTCTTGGTGAACAGGATGGAAATCGACGCATTGGTCATGATGGCTTCGACTTCCATCTGCGTCTGGCGCGACTGCGTGATGTCTTCCATGATCCAGATGGTGCCGCCATCCTTGACCTTGCTGACGGCCTGGGCCCGTACCCGGCACCAGATCAGCGCACCATCCTTGCGGCGGAATTGCATTTCCTTTTTTTCGAACGGCAAGCCCGCGCCCAGCACAGGCCCTGCTTCGGCGCCGAATTGCCCGTAGACTTCGGGCGACACGAACAGCTCCACCGCCGCACGGCCATACATGTCTTCGCGCGTATAGCCAAACATGTCGGCGAAGCGCGGGTTGCAGGTCAACATGGCGCGCTGCCGGGTGAACAGGATGCCGACCGATGCGTTGTCGAGGATGGCGCGCTGTTCCAGCACCAGCTGCTGCATCGATTCTTCCGCTTCTTTCTGTTCACCGATATCTTCGATGATCCACACCGTGCCTTCGGCCATCTCGGAGGGATCGAGCGCACGGCCATAGACCCGGGCCCAGAACAATTCGCCGCCGTTGCGGCGCAGCTGGGTCTCGGTGCGAAATGAAATACCCTGCTCCATCAGCGGGCGCGATGCCTCGATCAGTTCGATGCGCGCCTCGTCGCTGGGATACAGGATATTGCCGCTTTCCCCTTCCAGCTCATGGCGCGCATAGCCGAACATTTCCGCCGCGCGGATATTGCATTCGAGGATGTAGCCGGCCTTGCCGAAAATGATGCCGACCGCCGCGTTTTCCAGGATCGCCTGCTGTTCCAGCAGCGCCTTGCGCAGCGCGCGCTGATCGCGCTGGAACACGCCGATATCGTGGAACACCACCATCGCGCCGCCCGGCAGCACGCCTGGCGGCAGCGGTTTCAAACGCGCTTGCACGGCCACATACTGGCCATCGCTGGCGGCGATGCAGCTTTCCCATTGGCGGTTTGCGGCCCGTGGCGACTGAGCCGGCACTTGCGACTGATGCAGCGCCGCCATGAATAGCGCCTGGCTGTCGGCTGCCACATGGCGCGCCCACAAGTCGGCCAGCGCGCGGCCGGCCTGCGGCTGCCCCAGCAACGCATCGAGTTCTTCGCTGGCCGCCACGATCCTGCCTTCCGCGTCGCACGCGCAGGCTGGCAGCCCCGCCAGTTGCAGGGCAAATGCCACGGATTCAGGATGGGCTGGAACAGCGTTCATTAACACCTGGGCACCTTGTAAAAAACGCCACCCATCTGGAGCAGGCAGCGTCGTTGCCAGATCATAACCACAATCCCACGCTAATGCCACCGAAGGGATCCGACTGCCGCCTCTAAACGGCGGAAAGCCCGATGCGGCATGGGCCGGACCGGGCTTTCTTACAACAGGTGTGACAATCTCACACTACCTCATGGCCACGCTCGGCCACGCTTGTGGTCTAAATGACATCGCCGGGACTACGCACCCAGCCCTCCATCAGCACCCGCGCGCTGCGGCTCATGATGGCTTTTTTCACCGTCCATTCGCCGCCTTCCTGCTGCGCCTGGGCGCCAACCCGCAAGGTGCCGGACGGATGGCCGAAACGCACCGCTTCACGCTCGCCGCCACCGGCGGCCAGGTTCACCAGTGTGCCGGGAATCGCCGCCGCGGTGCCGATCGCGACGGCCGCCGTGCCCATCATTGCGTGGTGCAGCTTGCCCATCGACAGCGCGCGCACCAGCAAATCCACATCGCCCGCGCCGACCTGCTTGCCGCTTGACGAGACATACGCCACCGGCGGCGCGACAAACGCGACCTTCGGCGTGTGCTGGCGTTTTGCCGCTTCTTCCACAGTGGCGATCAAGCCCATGCGGAGCGCGCCGTGCGCACGGATGGTTTCAAACATGGCCAGCGCTTTCGCGTCGCCATTGATCGCTTCCTGCAATTCCGTGCCGGTGTAGCCGATCGCATCGGCGTTGACGAAAATCGTTGGAATGCCGGCGTTGATCATGGTCGCCTTCAAAGTGCCGACGCCAGGCACTTCCAGGTCATCGACCAGGTTCCCAGTCGGGAACATCGAGCCGCCGCCACCTTCTTCATCGGCCGCCGGGTCCATGAATTCCAGCTGCACTTCCGCCGCCGGGAACGTCACGCCATCGAGCTCGAAGTCGCCCGTTTCCTGTACCGCGCCGTTAGTGACCGGCACGTGCGCAATGATGGTCTTGCCGATGTTGGCTTGCCAGATGCGCACCACGGCGACACCGTTGTGCGGCACCCGTGCCGCATCGACCAGGCCGCCGCTGATGGCGAACGCGCCAACCGCCGCCGACAGGTTGCCGCAATTGCCGCTCCAGTCGACGAACGGTTTATCGATCGATACCTGGCCGAACAGGTAATCCACGTCGTGATCCGGCTTGGTACTCTTCGACAGGATCACGGTCTTGCTGGTCGATGACGTCGCGCCGCCCATGCCATCGATCTGCTTGCCGTACGGGTCGGGACTGCCGATCACGCGCAGCAGCAAGGCATCGCGCGCCGCGCCCGGGACTTGCGCGGCTTCCGGCAAATCCTGCAGGCGGAAAAAGACGCCCTTGCTGGTGCCGCCACGCATGTATGTGGCGGGGATTTTGATTTGCGGTTGGTGTGCCATTATGCCGCCTTCGCGTTCGCCAAAAAGTCTTGCGCGAAGCGCTGCAGTACGCCGCCCGCTTCATAAATCGACACGTCTTCCGACGAATCCAGGCGGCACGTTACCGGCACCTCGACACGCTCGCCGTTTTTACGGTTGATCACCAGGGTCAAGGTGGCGCGCGGCGCGCGCTCGCCGATCACGTCAAAGGTTTCCGTGCCATCGATGGCCAGGGTCAGGCGATTGGTGCCTGGTTTGAATTCCAGCGGCAGCACGCCCATGCCCACCAGGTTGGTGCGGTGGATGCGTTCAAACCCTTCTGCCACGATAACTTCCACACCCGCCAGGCGCACGCCCTTGGCCGCCCAGTCACGCGATGAACCCTGGCCGTAATCGGCGCCGGCGATCACGATCAGCGGCTGCTTGCGGTCCATGTAGGTTTCAATGGCTTCCCACATGCGGGTGACTTTGCCTTCCGGCTCGACGCGGGCCAGCGAACCGGCCTTCACCTTGCCGTCCGCGTCAACCACCATTTCGTTTTTCAACGTCGGGTTGGCGAAGGTGGCGCGCTGCGCCGTCAAGTGGTCGCCACGGTGCGTCGCGTAGGAATTGAAATCTTCTTCCGGCAAGCCCATCTTGTGCAGGTATTCACCGGCCGCCGAATCCATCATGATCGCGTTCGATGGCGACAAGTGGTCGGTCGTGATGTTATCGCCCAGCACCGCCAGCGCACGCATGCCGCTCAACGTGCGTTCACCGGCCAGCGCGCCTTCCCAGTAAGGCGGACGGCGGATGTACGTCGATTGCGGGCGCCAGTCGTACAGCGGCTCGGCCTGTTCCGCCGTCTGGCCGCTGCGGTCGAACATCGGGATATACACTTTGCGGAATTGCTCGGGTTTCACCGACGACGCAACCATCGCATCGATTTCCTCATCGGTCGGCCACAAGTCTTTCAGCGTGATCGCCTTACCATTGGCGTCCGTGCCCAGCACGTCTTTTTCAATGTCGAAGCGGATCGTGCCGGCAATCGCGTAGGCCACCACCAGCGGCGGCGACGCCAGGAAGGCCTGCTTCGCGTACGGGTGGATACGGCCGTCGAAGTTGCGGTTACCGGACAGCACGGCGGTCGCGTACAGGTCGCGCTCCACCACTTCCTTCTGGATCACCGGATCGAGCGCGCCGGACATGCCGTTGCACGAGGTGCACGCATACGCCACCACGCCGAAGCCCAGTTGCTCGAGTTCCGGCATCAGGCCCGCTTCTTCCAGGTACAGGGTCACGGCTTTCGAGCCGGGCGCCAGCGACGTTTTCACCCAAGGCTTGCGCAGCAAGCCGGCCTTGTTGGCGTTGCGCGCCAGCAGGCCCGCCGCGATCATGTTGCGCGGGTTATTCGTGTTGGTGCAACTGGTGATCGCCGCGATGATGACGGCGCCGTCCGGCATCAGGCCGGGTTCGTTTTCCACCTTGCCGGAGATGCCGGCCTTGGCCAGGTCGCTGGTGGCCACGCGCTTGTGCGGGTTCGACGGACCGGCGATGTTGCGCACCACGGTCGACAAATCGAACGTCAGCACGCGCTCGTACTCGGCGCCGGTCAACGCATCGGCCCACAGGCCGGTTTCCCTGGCATAGGTTTCCACCAGCGCCACGGTCTCGTCTTCACGGCCGGTCAGCTTCAGGTACTTGATGGTTTGCTCGTCGATGTAGAACATCGCGGCGGTGGCGCCGAATTCCGGCGCCATGTTGGAAATCGTGGCGCGGTCGCCCAGGGTCAGGCTGGCCGCACCGGCGCCGTAGAACTCCAGGTAGGCGGAAACGACTTTCTCCTTGCGCAGGAACTCGGTCAGCGCCAGCACGATGTCGGTGGCGGTGATGCCTTCCTGCGCCTTGCCCGTCAGTTCGACACCGATGATGTCCGGCAGGCGCATCCACGAGGCGCGGCCCAGCATGACGGTTTCCGCTTCCAGGCCGCCGACGCCAATTGCGATCACGCCCAGTGCATCGACCATCGGGGTGTGCGAGTCGGTGCCGACCAGCGTGTCCGGGTACGCGACGCCTTCGCCCACTTGAATCACCGGCGACATGCGCTCCAGGTTGATCTGGTGCAAGATGCCGTTACCCGGCGGGATCACGTCCACGTTGCGGAACGCTTTCTTGGTCCAGTTGATGAAATCAAAGCGGTCTTCATTGCGGCGGTCTTCGATGGCGCGGTTTTTGTTGAACGCGTCGGGGTCGAACCCGCCGCATTCGACCGCCAGCGAATGGTCGACCACCAGTTGGGTCGGCACCACGGGATTGACCTGGGCAGGGTCGCCGCCCTGCTCCGCGATGGCGTCGCGCAGGCCGGCCAGGTCGACCAGCGCGGTCTGGCCCAGGATGTCGTGGCACACCACGCGCGCCGGGAACCATGGGAAGTCCAGGTCGCGCTTGCGCTCGATCAGCTGCGACAGCGAATCGTTCAGGGTGGCGGGATCGCAGCGGCGCACCAGGTTTTCAGCCAGCACGCGCGAGGTGTATGGCAAGCCCGCCCAGGCGCCCGGCTTGATGGCATCGACTGCGGCGCGCGCATCGAAGTAGTCAAACTTGGTGCCCGGCAGCGCCTTGCGGAACGCGGTATTCATGGTAGCCATTATTTACGGTCCTTCAGCGGCACGAATTGCAGGTCGTCCGGGCCGACGTAGTTGGCGCTTGGACGGATGATCTTGTTGTCGATGCGCTGCTCGATGATGTGGGCGGCCCAGCCGGAGGTGCGGGAAATCACGAACAGTGGCGTAAACATCGCGGTCGGCACGCCCATCATGTGGTACGACACGGCCGAGAACCAGTCCAGGTTCGGGAACATTTTTTTGATTTCCCACATCACCGATTCCAGGCGCTCGGCGATGTCGAACATCTTGGTCGAACCGGCTTCCTCGGACAGGTTGCGCGCCACTTCCTTGATCACCACGTTGCGCGGGTCGGAAATGGTGTACACCGGGTGGCCGAAGCCGATCACGACTTCCTTGTTTTCCACGCGGCGGCGGATGTCGGCTTCCGCTTCGTCCGGGTTTTCATAGCGCTTCTGGATTTCGAATGCGAATTCGTTGGCGCCGCCGTGTTTCGGACCGCGCAGCGCGCCGATCGCGCCCGTCACCGCCGAGTAGATGTCGGAACCGGTGCCGGCGATCACGCGGCTGGTGAAGGTCGAGGCGTTGAATTCATGTTCCGCGTACAGGATCAGCGAAATGTGCATGGCTTTCACCCAGCTGTCGGATGGCTTCTCGCCATGCAGCAGGTGCAGGAAGTGGCCGCCGATCGAGTCGTCGTCGGTTTCCACCTCGATACGCTTGCCATTGTGGCTGTAGTGGTACCAGTACAGCAGCATGGAACCGAACGACGCCATCAGGCGGTCGGCGATGTCGCGCGCGCCCGGCACGTTATGGTCGTCTTTTTCCGGCAGGGTGCAGCCCAGCACGGAGCAGCCGGTGCGCATCACGTCCATCGGGTGCGCCGATGCCGGCAGGGCTTCCAGTGCGGACTTCACCGATTGCGGCAGGCCGCGCAGCGATTTCAGCTTGCCCTTGTAGCCTTTGAGTTCAGCGGCGGTCGGCAGCTTGCCGTGCACCAGCAGGTAAGCGATTTCTTCGAATTCGCACACGTTGGCGACATCGAGGATGTCGTAGCCACGGTAGTGCAAGTCGTTGCCGGTCTTGCCGACGGAGCACAGCGCGGTATTACCGGCGGTCACGCCCGACAGGGCAACGGATTTTTTAGGCTTGAAGGTTGGATTTTGCTCAGACATGTTGGGCTCCTCTGTGTTCTATGTTGTTTTGATTTATCAGATCTTTTTCGCGGCAAACAGCGCGTCCAGCTTTTGCTCGAAGCTGTGGTAGTTGATGCGCTCATACAGTTCGGCACGGGTCTGCATGGTGTCGACCACGTTCTTTTGCGTGCCGTCGCGGCGCACCGCGTTGTAGACGTTTTCAGCGGCCTTGTTCATGGCGCGGAAGGCGGACAGCGGATACAGCACGATGCCGACATCGGCGGTTGCCAGTTCATCGACGGTGAACAGCGGGGTCGCGCCAAATTCCGTGATGTTGGCCAGGATCGGCACTTTCACGGCCTTGGCGAATTCCTTGTACATTTCCAGGCTGGTGATGGCTTCCGGGAAGATCATGTCGGCGCCCGCTTCCACGCAAGCGACGGCGCGCTCGATGGCGGCGTCCAGGCCTTCCACTGCCAGCGCGTCGGTGCGGGCCATGATGACGAAGTTGGAATCGGTTTTCGCATCGACGGCGGCCTTCACGCGGTCGATCATTTCACCCTTGGTGACGATTTCCTTGCCCGGACGGTGGCCGCAGCGCTTGGCGCCGACCTGGTCTTCGATGTGCACGGCGGCGGCGCCGGCCTTGATCATGGATTTCACGGTGCGCGCCACGTTGAAGGCGGAAGAGCCAAAACCGGTGTCGATATCGACCAGCAGCGGCAAGTCGCACACGTCGGTGATGCGGCGCACGTCGGTCAGCACGTCATCGAGGTTGGAAATGCCGAGGTCCGGCAAGCCCAGCGAACCGGCCGCCACACCGCCGCCCGACAGGTAAATCGCGCGGAAGCCGGCGCGCTTGGCCAGCAAGGCGTGGTTGGCGTTGATCGCGCCGATCACTTGCAGCGGCGATTCTTCTTCGACGGCTTTGCGGAATGCGGCGCCTGCGGAATAGTGGGTCATGGCTTGCCTTTCAAATGAGGTAACGTTGCGCTCCCCTACAGCAAACCCCGTGCCAGCCGCGCCGCCCCTCCGTGAAACATCGGCAAATCAGGCACTTATCATGATTTCCCGCTCTGGCGATGGATCGGCGGCGAGCCATGAAACGTTTCAATATGAAACATTGAAACATCACTCGAAACGCCGCTGAACTATAATTGAAACATGCGCCATTCCACCCCGCTCCCCATCGACAGCAGTGACAAGCCGGTCATCTGGACCGTGTCCGTGTCGCGCCTGGCCGAACTGTTCCGCGACATTACGCTGGAATACGACAACTTCGCCACCATCGAACCGATCAACCTGGGTTTTGATGAAGCGGCGCGCCATATCCGCGAACGGCTGGCGACGGAACGCTGCGACGCCGTGATTTCCGCAGGGTCCAATGCCGCATACCTGAAGGGCCGGCTGTCGGTGCCGGTGGTGATCGCCAAGGCCAGTGGCTTCGATGTGATGCAGGCGCTGGCGCGGGCGCGGCGCGTGTCGGCGCGCATCGGCGTGGTCAGCTACCAGACCCCGATGGCGGAACTGGCGGAATTTTCCGCCACCTTCGGCCATGACATCGTGCAGCGCACCTATGTGACGGAAGAAGATGCGCGGGCCCAGATCAATGAATTGAAGGCCAACGGCGTCAAGGCCATTGTCGGCGCGGGCCTGATCACCGACCTGGCGGAGGAAGCGGGGCTGACCGGCGTGTTCGTGTATTCGGCGGCGTCGATCCGCCAGGCGTTCGATGATGCGCTGGAAATCGCCCGCCTGTCGTCCTGGGAGACCAGCCGCGCCCGCGCGCGCGGCGGCAATGCCGCCGACACCCTGCGCGCCAAGCATGGCTTGAATGATTTGAAGGGCGATTCGCCGGCCATGGAAAAGCTACGCCAGGCCGTGGTGCTATATGCAAAGTCGCCCGCCACGGTGCTGATCCAGGCGGAAACCGGCTGCGGCAAGGAACTGGTGGCGCAGGCGATCCACCGCGAAAGCCCGCGCACCCTGGGCGCCAACCGGCCCTTTGTCGCCGTCAATTGTGGCGCGATCGCGGAATCCTTGCTGGAATCGGAATTGTTCGGCCATGAGGAAGGCGCGTTTACCGGCGCGCGGCGCGGCGGCCATGCCGGCCTGTTCGAGGCCGCCAACCGGGGCACCCTGTTCCTCGATGAAATCGGTGAAATGCCATTGACCCTGCAAACCCGTTTGCTGCGCGTGCTGGAGGAACGGGAAGTGGTGCGGGTTGGCGGCACGCGCCCGGTGCCCGTCAACGTGCGCATCATCAGCGCCACCCACTGCGACCTCGAACAGCGGGTGCGCGAAGGGCGATTCCGCGCCGACCTGTTTTACCGGCTGGCCGTGCTGCGCCTGTCCCTGCCGCCGCTGCGCGAACGGCGCGACGATATCGCGCTGCTGGCGGAATGGTCACTGAAAAACGCGCTGGCCGCGCTGGGTGCGCGCCCCCATCCGAATCTGCACGCGGAAATCCAGGCTTGCGCGCCCCTGCTGCTGCGCTATGGCTGGCCGGGCAACGTGCGGGAATTGCGCAACCTGTGCGAACGGCTGGCGCTGTTCCTGGCGGCGGAACCGCTGCAGGCGCTAACGCCGGCGTTTGTGCTGGGAGTGGCGCCGGAGCTGGGCGCCGCGCCGGTGCACGGTACAGTTCTGGCACCTGGCGGCTCGGCCGCGCTGGGGCCCGAGGGCGGAGGCGCAGCACGGACGGATGGCGCCGCCTTCGCCCATTCCGGCGCGGCGCATCCTGGCGCGCCCTCGTTTGGCGCCAACCAGCCGCCACCGCACCCGGCGCGTGACACCGCGACGGCAGTGCTGGCGCGCTTCGGCGGCCGGCGCGATGCGGCCGCCAGCTACCTGGGCATCAGCCGCACCACACTGTGGCGCAGGCTGCGCGATGAGGGCGGTGCTTAGGCGGGCAGCCACTTATCCTGAATTTCAACCACTGGTCACACAGTCGATACAGTGCACCGGGCGGGTACGCTATGCTACGTTGCATGAAGAATATCGCTACTCACCGCGTTTCGCGCGCCCATTGGTATTGGATGCTCCAACTGCTGGGGTGGACAGCCATTGCAGTTTTCGTCATGGTCGCCAACGGCCGCTACATTCACAAACCCGGCGCTGTCCTGATGTGTGTTGCGCAAGCGGGCACCGGCCTGCTCCTGACGCATGCCGCGCACCAGTTGTTCAAAGTGTGCCACTGGAGCACGCGGCCATCGGCATTGCGCATGCTGGCCCTGTGCACATTGGTGCTCGGCCCGTTACAGACCGCTTGCACCATTGCCATCAACTACGCCATCAATGGAAAAAACGGCGACCTCGCCTGGCTGAATATGCTGGTGACCTTCTGGTCCGGCATCATGCTGGCCTGGTGCGTTTGTTACCTGGCCGCCCTGGCGCTGCGCCGCGCCAACCGTTTCGAAGCCGAGGCGCTCCGCCTGGAAGTGCTGGCCAAGGATGCGGAACTGCGCGCGTTGCAGGCGCAGGTCAATCCGCACTTCTTCTTCAATAGCCTGAACAGCGTACGCGCACTGATTTTTGAAAGCCCCGAGGCGGCGGCGCAAATGATCGACCAGCTGGCCACCTTGATGCGCTACACCCTGCAATCGAGCTATGCGGACACGGTTCCATTGCGCGATGAACTGGAAGCCGTGCAATCGTATCTATCCATTGAAAAAATCCGTTTCGAAGAACGGCTGCGCGTCGCGCTCGACATTGCAGGCGATATGGAAACCGTGCGCATTCCGCCAATGGCACTGCAGACATTGGTGGAAAATGCCGTCAAATACGGTGTGGAACAAAGTACCGCCGGCACGGAAATCCGCATCAGCGCCAGCCATGCCAATGGCAACGCCACCATCGAAGTGTCGAACCAGGGTGCACTGCGCACATTCAGCAATTCCACCAGCGTCGGCTTGAGCAATGCCCGCAAGCGGCTGCTGCTGGCCAAGGGGAATGACGCCAGCCTGGACCTGCTGGAACGTGACGGCTGGGTATGCGCCACATTACGCTTTCCACTGGCGGCCTGATGCGGATACTAATTGCGGATGATGAACGGCTGGCGCGGGCGGAATTGCGCCGGCTGCTGTCCGCGCACACATGGGTGCAGATTGTGGGAGAAGCGGCCAGCGCGGCGGAGGCGGCCATACAGCTGGCGGCATTGAAGCCCGACCTGCTGTTGCTCGACGTGCAAATGCCAGGCGGCAGCGGGTTTGATTTGCTGGCGTCGCTGGACGAGGCGCCCGAAGTGATCTTTACCACGGCATATGACCAGTATGCGTTGCAGGCATTCGATGCCAACGCGCTGGACTACTTGATGAAACCCATCCAGCCACAGAGGCTGGCTCACGCGCTGGAGCGCGCTGCGGCGCGTCTGGGCGCCACGATTCCTCCGGCGGCACTGCCCCGCAAACTGTTTATTCGTGATGGTGAACGGTGCTGGTTCGTCAAACTGGATGACATCACCTTGTTCGAATCGGAAGGTAATTACACCCGTGTCCATTTCAGCGGCGGACAACCGCTGCTGGCCCGGTCACTGCTACAGTTGGAACAGCGGCTGGACCGGCAGCAATTCTTCCGCGCCAGCCGCCGTCACATCGTCAACCTTGCGCACGTGCGCAGCATAGGCCATGGCGGAGATGGCTCATTGGTGCTGCACCTGGACTGCATGGACATCGAAGTCTCACGCCGGCGCGCCGCCACTTTCAAGAACATCAGCGCAATATGATGGCGCGATAAAAAAACCGCTCCGAAGAGCGGTTTTTTTAAGGGATGACGATCAGTCGACTTCGACGGTTTCCGCCGGTGGCTGCGGCGCCGCATCCGATTCCGGGAATTCCAGGTAGACCTGATCCTTGTCGTCCAGATCCACAGTGACCTTGCCGCCCGACACCAGGCGGCCGAACAACAGTTCGTCGGCCAGTGCCTTGCGAATCATGTCCTGGATCAGGCGCGACATCGGACGCGCGCCCATCAGTGGATCGAAGCCCTTCTTCGCCAGGAACTTGCGCAGTTTCTCGCTGAAGATCGCGTCAACTTTCTTCTCGTGCAACTGCTCTTCCAGCTGCATCAGGAACTTGTCGACCACGCGCAAGATGATTTCCTCGTCCAGCGCGCGGAAGCTGATGATGGAATCGAGGCGGTTGCGGAATTCCGGCGTGAACATGCGCTTGATGTCGGCCATCTCGTCGCCTGCCTCGCGGGTTTCCGTAAAGCCGATCGAACGCTTCTGCAAGCTCTCCGCACCCGCATTGGTGGTCATGATGATGATCACGTTGCGGAAGTCCGCCTTGCGGCCATTGTTGTCCGTCAGGGTGCCATGGTCCATCACCTGCAGCAGGATATTGAAGATATCCGGATGCGCCTTCTCGATCTCATCGAGCAGCAGCACCGCGTGCGGCTTCTTGGTGATGGCTTCGGTCAGCAAACCGCCCTGGTCAAAGCCGACATAGCCCGGCGGCGCGCCAATCAGGCGGCTCACGGCGTGGCGCTCCATGTACTCGGACATGTCGAAGCGGATCAGCTCGATGCCGAGGATGAAGGCCAGTTGCTTGGCCACCTCGGTTTTGCCGACACCGGTCGGACCCGAGAACAGGAACGAGCCGATCGGCTTGTCCTGCTTGCCCAGGCCGGCGCGCGACATCTTGATGGCCGATGCCAGCGCTTCGATTGCCGGGTCCTGGCCGAACACCACGTTGCGCAAGTCGCGGTCGATGGTTTGCAGCTTGCTGCGGTCGTCCTGGTTGACGGTTTGCGGCGGGATGCGGGCGATCTTGGAAATGATTTCCTCGATTTCCGTCTTGCCGATGGTTTTCTTTTGCTTCGACTTCGGCAAGATGCGTTGCGCGGCGCCAGCCTCGTCAATCACGTCGATGGCCTTGTCCGGCAAGTGGCGGTCATTGATGAAGCGGGCCGCCAGTTCGGCTGCCGTCGACAGCGCCGATTGCGAATACTTGACGCCATGGTGCTCTTCGAAGCGCGACTTCAGGCCGCGCAGGATTTGCACGGTCTGTTCCACGGTCGGTTCATTGACGTCGACTTTCTGGAAGCGGCGGGAGAGCGCATGGTCTTTCTCGAACACGCCACGGAATTCCGTGTACGTGGTCGCGCCGACACACTTCAGCTGGCCATTGGCCAATGCCGGTTTCAGCAGGTTCGACGCATCCAGCGTGCCGCCCGACGCGGAGCCGGCGCCGATGATGGTGTGGATTTCATCGATAAACAGGATGCCGTTCGGATTGTCTTTCAATTGCTTCAGCACGGCCTTGAGGCGCTGCTCGAAATCACCACGGTATTTGGTGCCGGCCAGCAGCGCGCCCATGTCCAGCGAGTAGACCACGGCGTTTTGCAGGATTTCCGGCACATCGTTCTGCGTGATGCGGTAAGCCAAGCCTTCGGCGATCGCGGTTTTACCCACGCCCGCTTCGCCCACCAGCAGCGGGTTGTTCTTGCGGCGGCGGCACAGGATCTGGATCACGCGGTCGACTTCCTCTTCGCGGCCGATCAGCGGATCGATCTTGCCTTCGGCGGCCGACTTGTTGAGGTTTTGCGTGAACTGGTCGAGCGGGCTTTCCTTTTGCTGGCCATCGGCCGGCGCGCCCTCTTCCACGCCCTCGGACGCCTTGGTGGCATCGGTTTGCTGATCCTTGCGCACGCCGTGGGAAATGAAATTCACCACGTCCAGGCGCGTCACGCCCTGCTGGTGCAGGTAGTACACCGCGTGGGAATCCTTCTCACCGAAGATGGCCACCAGCACGTTGGCGCCCGTGACTTCCTTCTTGCCGTTGGAAGCCGACTGCACGTGCATGATGGCGCGCTGGATCACACGCTGGAAGCCCAGCGTCGGCTGGGTATCCACTTCGCCCGTGCCCGGCACGGTCGGCGTGTTATCGCCAATGAAATTGGTGAGGGTCTTGCGCAGGTCCTCGATATTGACGGCACACGCACGCAACACTTCGGCCGCTGACGGATTATCCAGCAGCGCCAGGAGCAAGTGCTCCACGGTGATGAATTCATGCCGTGCCTGCCGCGCCTCGACAAACGCCATATGCAAACTTACTTCCAGTTCCTGCGCGATCATACTTCCTCCATCACACATTGCAGGGGATGACCTGCCTTGCGTGCATGCGTTAATACAAACTCCACCTTGGTACTCGCGATATCTTTCGAGAAAACGCCGCACACGCCTTTACCGTGACGATGCACACTGAGCATGATTTGCGTGGCGGTTTCGCGGTCCTTGTTGAAGTATTCCTGAATGATCGCCACCACGAATTCCATCGGGGTATAGTCGTCATTCAGCAACGCCACCTGGTAAAGAGGCGGCGGCTTCAGTATCTGCCGTTCCAGCAGTTGTTCGGTATCTTGCTTGGTTGCCATACGCTTATATTCTAATGCTTTCGGGGTTACTGCAACGTCCATTTATGACTGTAAACCCAATGTTCCCCATCTTACGCGTTTTCTCGTCTTGCCGCAGATGGCGATCCGGCCCTGAAATTCAAGAGTTGCTTTTTGGTTCCGCGCATACACTGTTGCAAGAAAAATACTAATAGCCGGATGAAAGCGCTTGACATTAAAAATTGTTGCGCCAACAATGCGATATCGACTCGTGCAGCAATGTACATGTTGATAAGAAGTGAGGCGTCGAGGAGGGGGCAGGAAGCTTCTTGCTTTTATGGCTCGTGTGATATTCGTTTTTATTGAAAGTTCTTTTTATGGCAACTGGTACTGTTAAGTGGTTCAATGACTCCAAAGGCTTTGGCTTCATCACCCCTGACGATGGCGGCGAAGATTTGTTCGCTCACTTCTCCGCAATTAACATGAACGGCTTCAAGACCCTGAAAGAAGGTCAAAAGGTACAGTTCGAAGTTACCCAAGGTCCTAAAGGCAAGCAAGCTTCCAACATCCAGTCGACCTGATTCGCGCTGGAACCCTGGAAGTGAAAACCCCGCAATTAACGGGGTTTTTTTTCGTCTGCAATATTCCGCGGCACTGAATTTATTTACAAGTTCGTTAAATCAGCCGCGCGCCGCCACCACGCTGCGGTTAAATTCCAGCATGGCCGCCGCAATACGGTCCGACTCCCTATCGCTGAACATCCATTCACCACACGCCTGGCAATGATCGCCCGTCACATTGGGGATCACCGTCTCGTGCCCGTCATACTCATAGGGCATGTCCCGGGTTTCCCGCACCATGGGCCCGTCGCCGCAAAATGGACACTGCATGGTCCGCTCCTCTGTAAGTGTTGCTCAAAGTAAGCATACACCGATTGCGCACACACTGCAGGAAATAATTTCCATACAGAAACTATTATAAAAGAAGCCCCGCGCTTGTCACAATTGCGGGGCCGTGGGCATGCGCGCCGGAGTTACATCTGATCGATCATGGTATCGCCAAAGCCCGAGCACGGCACTTGTGTCGCGCCTTCCATCAGGCGCGCAAAGTCATAGGTGACGCGCTTGGAGGTGATGGCTTTTTCCATTGCCGTGATGATCAGGTCGGCGGCTTCGGTCCAGCCCATGTGACGCAGCATCATTTCAGCCGACAGGATCAGCGAACCCGGGTTCACATAATCCTTGCCGGCATATTTCGGCGCGGTGCCATGGGTCGCTTCAAACATCGCCACCGAATCGGACAGGTTGGCGCCGGGGGCAATCCCGATGCCACCTACCTGCGCCGCCAGCGCGTCGGAGATATAGTCGCCGTTCAAATTCAACGTGGCGATCACGCTGTATTCCGCCGGACGCAACAGAATCTGTTGCAGGAATGCATCAGCGATCGAATCTTTAATCGTGATTTCGCGGCCGGTTTTCGGGTTCTTGAATTTGCACCACGGGCCGCCATCGATCAACTCGGCGCCAAACTCGTTTTGCGCCAGCGCGTACCCCCAGTCGCGGAAGCCGCCTTCCGTGTACTTCATGATGTTGCCCTTATGGACAATGGTCACGGACGGCTTGTCGTTATCGATCGCGTACTGGATCGCCTTGCGCACCAGGCGTTCGGTGCCTTCGCGCGAAACCGGCTTGATGCCGATCCCCGAGGTTTCCGGGAAGCGGATCTTTTTAACGCCCATTTCGCGGGTCAAGAATTCGATCAGCTTCTTCGCGCCTTCCGAACCTTCCTGGTATTCAATGCCGGCATAAATGTCTTCCGAGTTTTCACGGAAGATCACCATATCGGTCTTTTCCGGCTCTTTCACCGGCGACGGCACACCCTTGAAGTAGCGCACCGGCCGCAGGCACACATATAAATCCAGTTCCTGGCGCAGCGCCACGTTCAGCGAGCGGATGCCGCCCCCGACCGGCGTGGTCAGCGGGCCCTTGATGGACACCACGTAATCCTTGAGGACTTTCAGCGTTTCTTCCGGCAACCACACATCAGGGCCATACACGGTGGTCGATTTTTCGCCCGCAAAGATTTCCATCCAGCGGATCTTGCGGCTGCCGCCGTATGCCTTGGCGACCGCGGCATCCACCACCTTGATCATCACCGGGGAAATATCCACACCGGTGCCGTCACCCTCGATGTATGGAATGATGGGCTGGTCTGGTACATTGAGGGAAAAGTCGGCGTTGACGGTGATCTTCTGGCCGTCAGCTGGTACTTTGATGTGTTGGTACATGCATTGATCTCCGAAGTTGCGCAAAGGTATTGGGGTATCGCCAAAGTGACAGCTGGCTCAGGTCTTCTATAAGACATAAGACATCGAGGGCATTATGCCCCACTATTGTAGTAGGCGCCACGCTTTTACAACACCGGCTGTTACAATCGGGATTTTGCGCGCGCCATGCTGATCTTACTCAATAAGCCATTCCAGGTCCTGTGCCAGTTTTCGCCCCAGGATGGACGGGAAACGCTGGCCGATTATGTGCGCGTGCCCAATGTCTACCCTGCCGGGCGCCTGGATGCCGACAGTGAAGGCCTGTTGCTTTTGACGGACGACGGCAAACTGCAGCACGAGATCGCCCACCCGGACCGCAAGGAAGCCAAGACGTACCTGGTGCAAGTGGAAGGCATCCCCGGCGCCGAGGCGCTGGCCCGCCTGCAGGCGCCGCTGAACCTGGGCGATTTCACCACCAAGCCCTGCCGTGCCGTGCGCATTGCCGATCCCGACTGGATCTGGCCGCGCAACCCGCCGATCCGCGAACGCGCCGGCCAACCAACCTGCTGGCTGGCCATCACCCTACAAGAAGGCAAGAACCGCCAGGTCCGCCGCATGACCGCCGCCATCGGCCACCCTACCCTGCGTCTGGTGCGCAGCGCCATCGGCGCGATTTCACTGGCCAGCCACCCGCTGATGCCGGGCGAATGGCGGGAAGTGGCGCCGGACGATTTGCGCACATAAAGTAGTCATGTTGCAACTCACTTGATGCAACGCAAAACGGTTTGCCGTATATTGGTAGGCATACCCAAGCCGCCTCGCCAGGGAGGTTTTGCCTCATGCATGCCGCACATGACACGGAACACGCCGCTGCCGGTGAAAGCCCGCACTATATCCAGGCCGTGGCGGAGATGGGCGCCGAGCGCGACGTCATTGCCCACCAGGATATTTATTCCTCCACCGGCATCAAGCTGGTGGCCAAAGGTTCCCGCCTTACGCCCGCCCAATTCGAGCGCCTGACCCAGCACAAGCTGACAGCGCCGCTCGACCACCTGATCGAAAGCGAAGACCCGGTCGATGCGGAATTCCTGGCCTCGACCGCGGCCCGCATCCTTGACCATGAACCGGTCTACGCCCGCATGGCGGCGCATACGGGGGATGCGCTGGCCGTCAAACACGGACTGGCCGGCCTCAAACTGCCGCGCCCGGCGCTGATGCGGCTGACGGTGATGCGCGAAAAACGGGTGGAAACCTTTGAACATTCGATCCGCGCCGCCATCATCGCGCACGCGCTGGCACAGCGGCTGGCCTTGCCGGACGCCGACCGCTATCACTTGCTGATGGCGGCAATTTGCCATGACTTTGGTGAAATGCACACCGACCCGGCCATCCTGGCGGTGGGCCACGATATCGCATCGGCCGAACGCAGCTTTGTCCACGTGCACCCGGTCACCGGCTACGTGCTGCTGCATGACATGCCGGGCTTCCCTTTGCCGGCCGCGCAAGCGGTGCTGCACCACCACGAACGGCAGGATGGCAGCGGCTATCCGCACGCCATGCGGGCGCAGCGCATTCCACTCCTGTCGCGCTTGCTGGCGGTGGCCGATGTGGCGGAAACCGTGATCCGCCGCTATGACTTGCCCCGCCTGGATGTCCTGGTGCGGCTGAACCAGGCCCGTTTCGATACCCGCACCGTGGGTGCGCTGCGCGACCTGATCCATGCCACCCCCAGTGATGCGGCGGCGCGGCCCCACGAACATGGCGCCATGACGCAACTGCTGCACATCGCGGAATTGCTGCAAGCCTGGGGCGTGCTGCGCAGCAGCTTTGAAGCCGCCGTGGCGCCGCGCGACACCTCCGATTCGCCGCTGGCGTTCCTGTTCGAGCGCATGGCGTCGATCCGGGGCGTGGTGCTGCAAGCCGGCTTTGACCCGGACCATGTCGACAGCATGCTCGATATCGCCCGCGGCGACCCGGGCCTGCTGCTGGAATTGCGCGGCTACCTCGATGAACTGGATTGGCTGCTGCTTGACCTGGCCCATGAAATCGACCGCCGCTCGCCACAGATGGCGGGCTTGCCGCACATGCCGATCGATGGCCTGATCATGCACCTGCAGCCGATGCGGCATGCCGGCGAGGGCCGACGGGCATAGCGCTTCATGGCCCGTATTGATGCGGCGCAGCAAAAATAGTTGCCGTGTTTGTGCTGCTTCCTGTCAACTCAACTTTTTCCCGCTGCGTTAATGAGGCAGATTCATCCGAATCATAAAATGTACCGTCCTCGCTCAAGGAGACTGCCATGTTGAAGATCATCGCCGCCCTGACCGCTTCACTGTTTGCCGCATCCGCCTTTGCCGCCGCCCCGGCCGCTTCCGCCTCCGCATCCGCCTCGATGGCCGCTTCGGCGCCAGCTTCCGCTTCGGCTTCGGCCGCCGCATCCGCTCCGAAAAAAGCCAAAAAAGCTTCCGCATCGGCCTCCGCTTCCGCCGCGGCATCGGCTGCCTCCGCCGCATCGAAATAACCCGCCGCGCGGCCTCCCTTCCGCGCTGCGCGTGTTCGCCGCAGCAATGCAAAAACCCGCCCGGCTTGCGCCTGGCGGGTTTTTTTCATCCAATACAGCGCGGCGGATCACTCCGCCACGAAACTGTATTTAGGCAGCCATTGCTTTCAGGGCAGCTGCCAGACGGCTCTTGTGGCGAGCAGCCTTGTTTTTGTGGATGATTTTCTTGTCAGCGATGCTGTCGATGGTCGACATCGAAGCTTGGAAGATCGAAGTCGCTGCGGCTTTGTCGCCAGCCTGGATTGCCTTGCGAGCCGCTTTGATCGCGGTGCGCAGGGTCGAACGCTGTGCCGAGTTGTGGGCGTTTTGCTTTACTGCCTGACGAGCACGTTTGCGTGCTTGTGCGGTATTTGCCATGGAATGGTCCTAAATGGTTGTCAAAGTTAAAGGCAAACTGGCGCTTGCCGTTTCAGTTCTTTGCCTGACCTATGTAAGCCAAGGGACGCTGGCGAAACACGTGTCTGCGTTACTGAATTCTGTACAGCCTTAAATTATAACGGGCTTTTTAGTCCAGATCAATTCCCTTGCAAGCCCTGAGCGCAGGGATTTGGCATTTTTTGCATCATCGCGACAGGTTTTAGCGTAGGGCATTGGATATAATCGCCGCCCATGAACCTGCTCAAAACCCTCGCATCAATTTCCGGCATGACCCTGCTGTCGCGCATTACCGGCTTGCTGCGCGAAACCCTGTTTGCCCGCGCCTTTGGCGCCGGCGCCTATACCGACGCCTTTATCGTCGCCTTCCGCCTGCCCAACCTGTTGCGGCGCCTGTTTGCCGAAGGCGCTTTTTCCCAGGCGTTCGTGCCAATCCTGGCGGAATTCAAGAATACCCAGGGGCCTGACGCCACCAAGCACCTGGCCGACCATGTCGGCACGATCCTGGTGTGGTCCACCGTGCTGGTCAGCGCCGTCGGCATCGTCGGCGCGCCGCTGCTGATCTATATGATCGCCTCCGGCTTGCGCGCCACGCCCGGCGCCCATCAGGCGGCGGTCTGGATGACGCAATTGATGTTCCCGTACATCGCGTTCATGTCCTTTGTCGCGCTGGCCGGCGGCATCTTGAACACCTGGCGCGAATTCAAGATTCCCGCTTTCACCCCCGTCTTGCTGAACCTGTGCCTGATTGCCGCCACCCTGTTCCTCGCACCCCACCTGGAACAGCCGATTTATGCCCAGGCGATCGGCGTGTTTGTCGGCGGTATTTTGCAAATGGCGCTGCAAGTGCCGCCGCTGGTGCGCATCGGCATGCTGCCGCACATCCGTTTGAATCCCGCCATCAGCTGGCGCGATGCAGGCGTGCGCCGCATCCTGAAGAAAATGGGCCCGGCCGTGTTCGCCGTGTCGGCCGCGCAAATCAGCCTGGTGATCAATACCAGCATTGCCTCCAGCCTGCGCGAAGGCAGCGTCTCGTGGCTGACTTATGCGGACCGCCTGATGGAATTCCCGACCGCCATGCTGGGGGTGGCGCTCGGGACGATCTTGCTGCCGAGCCTGGCCAAAGCCAATACCGATGCCGACCATGACGAATATTCCTCATTGCTGGACTGGGGCTTGCGCCTGACCTTCCTGCTGGCGGTACCGGCCGCCGTTGGCCTGGCCACGCTGGCGGAGCCACTGATTTCCGTACTGCTCCATTACGGTAAATTCGATGACACCGCGGCCGTGGAATCGGCGAAACCCCTGATCGCCTACAGCGCCGGCCTGCTCGGCATCATCCTGGTCAAGACCCTGGCGCCCGCGTTTTATGCGAAACAGGATATCCGCACGCCCGTGAAGATCGCGGTCGGCGTGCTGGCCGCCACCCAGGTTATGAATGTGATTTTTGTGTATGGCGTGGGACTGGAAGTGTCCGGCCTGGCGCTGTCGATCGGCCTGGGCGCCTGCATCAATGCCGGCTTCCTGTATACCGGCCTGCGCCAGCGCGGCATTTACGAACCGAAACCGGGATGGTGGCTGTTTTACCTGAAACTGGCGATCGCCGCCGGCATCATGGGCGCCGCCGCCTGGTATGGCGCACAGCAAGTACCGTGGCTGGCCATGCGCAGCCACGCGGTGCTGCGGATCGGTGCATTGCTGGGCCTGGTGGCAGGTTGCGCCATCCTGTATTTCGCCGTGCTGTTTGCATTGGGCTTCCGCCTGCGCGACTTCAAGCGGCGCGCAAAGTAAGCTCAACAATTTGCTGCAACGCAACAAAAAAAGCCCGCGCAAGCGGGCTTTCTTCTATCAGACGGTGCGATTAAGCGCCGTTATCTTTACGGCGGCGGGCCAGGAAGCCCAGCACGCCCAGGCCACCCAGCAGCATGCCGTAAGTTGCAGGTTCCGGCACAGCCGACACCGTCACTTCGCCACTGTATTTCGCGCCGGTCAGCGCGGTGCCGAACAGGTTCAGGACGAAGGGAGCGGAACCGGTGTGTTCCACGCCGAAGAAGCGGAACTTGCCGGCGCCATACGACGAGCCTGCGGTACCGTTCAGGTTGGTGGTGGCCGCATCAAAGGTCAGGTTTTGGCCGCTGATGGTCACCACGATTTCGTACAGGCCTGGCGCCAGGCCGCCAAAGGTGATCACGTCCGAACCGCCGGACAGCACGCCATCCGATGGGGATTGATTGGATACGAAGAAGTTATTGGCCAACGGATTGTCGTCCAGAATCACCAGTTGATCAGCCGCCGATGCGCCGAAGGATGCTGCAGCCAGCAAGCTGGCGGCAAAGAGTTTCAATTTCATGAGGTTATCCTTAATTAAGTGGAATACGGATTGATGGGCTAAGCAAACTATGATGGGGACTGCGAAAATCAGCATAGCATAAATGACGAGATTCTGTTGTCTTTTAGGACAGATTTAGTTTCTTGCAATAAAGCTTTAATAACAACAATATTTCCCATGTTGCATAGCAATATTTCATCTTAAGAATTAGGCTTTACTGATGGGAATTACCGGGGCGTGACAAGGCCGCCACCGGGTGAGGTACCGGGCGGCGGCCTGCTGTCGGGAAAGGATTAATCGGTGCGGGTTTTGTCTTGCGGCTCTTGCGGTGTTTCCGCCGGCGGCTCTTCCGGCGCGGGTTCGTCACCGTGCCGTTGCGGCTGCGCGTCGGCAGGCGGCGCTTCCGGGGTTTCCGGTTGCGGCGCCGGCGGGATCGCTTGCGCGGCCGGTGGTTCCGCAGGCGGCTCGGTTGGCGGCATCATTGTTTGCTGTCCGGGCTGGAGCGGTTGCCCCGGCTGCGGTTGGCCGGCCTGGCCTTCGGCACGGGCAAACTTCCAGTCGGAAATCTTGCTGCGGTTTTCAAAACCCTGGAAGCGCGCCGGGAAATTGCCGATCTTGACGGGCTTGGCGGCCGACAGGCTGTAAAAAGCAATAATGCCCGCGGTGCCGCCCTGCAGCGGCTGCATGGCCGGCTGACTGGCCGGCGCCACACCAACGCCCCCCGCCCCGCGCGCCATCCCGCCGGATAACGGGGATCCCGGGGCGCCCGGCGCTCCACCGGGACCGCCAGTCCCGGCGCCGGCAGCCGGCATCAGTCCGCCCCCGGGCGGCGCCTGCTGCGCACCCTGCGCCTGGTTCGCATACACGATGCCCCACTCCGTCTTGCCCGTCAGCGGATCGGCATACACGCGGCGCAAATGCCGCCGCACATTGGGGAAGCGGTTGTCGCGCAACAATTCCTTGAACGATGGCGGCAGCGGCGACTGTCCCTGCGGCGTGGCCTTGGCATAGCTTTCCAGCGCATCGGCATATTCGGCGCCGATCGCCAGCAATTCACGCTCGGCGGCGCTGCGCTGCAAGATCGTGCCCAGCTTGATGCTGGCGGCGCTGGCCAGGCCGATGATGGCCACCAGGATAATCAGGCTCAGGTACGTGAACCCGTGCTGCTTACCATTCCGCATACGGCTTGCCATGGCGGTCGTTCCCCGGCGCGCCGCTCCTGATATCGGCCACGCCCCCTTGCAGGCCCTCTTCCGGCGGCACCAGCAGCCAGCTGGCGGTGCTTTCCGTGATCGGGTCCACCGGCAGTGCGCGCAGGTATTTCTTTTCCACCAGCTGTTCCAGCGAATCGGGATAGCGGCCGGTGTCGCCGTAATACTGGTCGATCACGGCGCGGGTCTGGCGCAGGTTATCGGACAAAATGGTTTCCCTGGCGCTGTCCACGCTGGGGAAATAGCGCGGCACGGCCAGGGTCAGCAACAGCGCAATGATGCCCAGCACCACCAGCAATTCAATCAGCGTAAAGCCCCTGCTGTTCCTGTTATTCATGTTCAGCACGTTGATCACCATTTGCGGTACGGTACGCCGTTCAGTCCGGTGCGTTCGGACTGCGAATACACATCATAAATATCTTCCCCTTCGCGCGGCTCATCGGCATCGCTGGCATAGCTGCGCTTGCCCCACGATTGCGCCGGCGATCCTTCCGCGTCCGGATTGAAAGGATCGCGGGGAATGCGGCGCAGGAAAAAAATCTTCGCGCGCTTGGGACTGCGCTGGTCCGCCACCCCTTCCACCAGCGCTTCCAGGTTTTTCGGGTAGCCCGTGCTGCCCAGCAGCCCCTTGGGAATGCGGCCCTCGTCATAGGCCTGTTTATAGGCGTCGATGGCCTGGCGGATTTCGCGCAGCGCCACCCGCAACTCCTGTTCATTGCGGCGCTGCACCGTCACTTGCGCAACAGGAATCACAAGCGTGCTGAGCAAGGCGAGGATGGCCAGCGTGACCAGCAACTCGATCAGCGTGAATCCGCGCGCCTGCCGCTGTTTCATTGCTGTTGTGGCGGTTGCGGGGGTTGTTGCGGCGGCGGCTGCGGCTGCAACTGCTGTGGCGCCGCGTCGGGCGCCGGCTGTGGCGCGGCAGACGAAGCCGGGCCAGGCTGCATGGTCGACAGCGGGACGCCGGCCGGCGGCGCCGCATTCACCGGCGCCGGCAAGGCCGGGGCGGCTGGCGCCCCTGGCGTCACGGGAGCCCCCGGCTGCACCGGTGCCCCCGCCGGCACGGCGGCAGGCAATTGCACCGGCTGGCGCACCACCGGGTCCGGACGGCGGCGGAAGTTGCCTTCCGTGCCGGCCGAGAATTCCGCCGCCGTGGCGTCGGGACGCTGCACATTGCGCACCAGGTGCGGCGTGATCGACAGCACGATTTCCGTCTTTTGGCGGTCATCGAGCTGGCTGCCGAACAGGCGGCCCAACAGCGGCAAGTCGCCCACCAGCGGCACTTTGGAGCCGGAACTGCGGTCTTCGTTATTGATCAGGCCCGCCAGCACCTGGTTTTCGCCATCCTTCAATTGCAGCATGGTCGAGGCCTGGCGCGTGCCGATCTGGTACGCCTTGGTGCCGGACTTGGTTTCAATCTGGCTGACCAGGTTCGACACTTCCAGCGAGATGCGGATGCCCACTTCATTGTTCAGGTAAATCACCGGTTCCGCGTTCAGGGTCAGGCCGACGTCGACATAGCTGACCGATTCGCTGGCAAAGCCGCCGGTGCCAGGGGAAATCGTGGTGGTAATCACCGGCACCTTTTCACCGATCAAGACCTTGGCTTTTTCCTTGTTGCGCACACGGATGCGGGGATTGGCCAGCAGGTTGGTGTCGCCATCGGTCTTGTTGGCGTTGATCGTGGCGGTGATGCCGGACAGGCCGATGGTGCGCTGGTTCAGGTGATTCAAGTCATTGATGGTCAGTTGCGCGCCACCGGTCGTCGTCAGCGGCGAGAACGATACCTTCGATGGCCATGCCACGCCCAGTTCCATCAGGCGCGTGCGCTTGACTTCGAGGATTTCCACTTCCAGCATGACTTCCGGTTCCGCCACATCCTGCAGCGCCACCAGTTTTTCCGCCAGCCGGATCGCTTCCGCATTGTCGCGCACGATCAGCAGGTTGAGTTTTTCATCGACCACCACGTCGCGTGATTTCAAAATCGTCTTCAGCGTGTTGGCCACCGACTTGGCTTCCGCATTGGCCAGGAAGAAGGTTTTCACCACCATTTCCTGGTATTCCTTCAGCTTGGCCGCCACGTTTGGATAAATCAGGATGGTATTGCCATCCAGGACTTGCTGTTCCAGCTGATTCGTCATCAGCAGGTAATACACGGCCGCTTCCACCGTGGAATTCTTCAGGAAGATCGATGCTTTCTGGTCGGTTTTGACGTCCTTGTCGAACACGAAATTCAAGCCCGAGCGGCGCGCAATGACTTCAAACACCTGCTTCAGCGGCGCATCGCGGAATTCCACGGTAATCGGCTGCTTGAATGCTTTCGACAGCCCGGTATCGATGGTCGGTTGCACGCTTTTCTCGCTGACTTCGCGCAGCAACTGGCGCGCGGCTTCATGGTTCGGGCGTTCCGACAGCACCGCATTGAGCTTTTGCTTGGCGCCGTCATATTCTTTCTTGTCAGCCTGTTCGCGCGCGGCGATCACCAGCCGGTCCTGGCGCTCCGCCGCTTCCACGCCGCGCAAGCCGGCGCGGCCCCGTTCATTCAGCGGATTCAACGCCAGCACCCGCTGGTAACCCTGCAAGGCCTGGTCGCGCCGCCCTTCCGCCAGGTCGCGTTCGGCCTGGTCCAGCAGGCGTACCGTGGTGCGGTCGCGCGCGCGCAGGAACGCCGCGCGGTATTGCGCATTGCCCGGGTCTTTCGCCATGGCTTCCTGGTATTTGAGCAGGCCGGCTTCCACCTGGTCTTGTTCGACCAGCGAATTGCCTTCGCGGTAGGCCATCTGGGCGGCGCAGCCACCCAATGCCAGTGCCACCAGCACCGCCAGCGTCATCTGTGTGGACTTGTAAATCAATGTGCGGGACATCAGTCGGCTACTCCAATATTAAGCTGCTGGACCTGGTTCAGCGGCAGGTAAGTCAGTTTCATCACAGGCGGCGCAATCGCATCGACGCGGTACGCGCCATCGAGCACCATCTGGTTGCGCACGATCAGCGTGCGGTCCGGGCCGCGCGCCAGAAACACTTCCCACGCGCCATCCGACACCGCCTTGCCAATAAAGGTATACGGCAGCGGCGGCGCCACCGGCGGTGGCGGTGGCGGCGGTTTAGGGGGCGGCGGCGGCGGTGGCGTAAAGGTTTGCGTGCCGAACATGCCGTCCGCGCCGGCCATCACGGCGTCGCCCTGTTCGCCCACCAGTTGGGCGCGCGGCAGCAGGCGCAGGATCGCCACCTCGGCGACAGGTGTGCCTTTGCCGGAGCGTGCGGGTGCCGGTGCGGGTGCGGGTGCGCTGACAGAGGCGTTCGCAGGCACGGCGGCGGCGGTGGCGGCGGCCGCGCCGGTTGGCGCCACCACCACTGCAGCCGGTCCAGCGGATGCGGCAGGGGCGGCAGCTTTCGGCGCAGGCCGTTCGGCCGGTTCCGCGACACCGCTGTCCGGCGCATTGTCGCCAAACAGCACCAGCGCGGCGGCGCCCGCCAGCGCCGCGCCCATCAGCAAATGGCGCGGCGTCATGGCGCCTCCTTCACATACAACGTCAGCCGCACGCGCGCTTCGACCTGGGTCTCGGCAATGGTGTCGCGGCGGAAGCCGATATCATCGAGCGAGGCAAAGGGCAAGGCGCGCAGCGCTTCCAGCGCGAATTGCCAGATCGACTGGTAACTGCCCTTGACCGGCAACACCACCTGATACGCCGTCACGCGGCTGGCCTTGTCGTAACTGAACTTGTATTCGCCTTGCGCCAGGTTCAATCCGGCCTTGCCGGCCAGTCCGAACAGCACTTTCACATATTGTTCCGCGTGGCGTTTTTCGCCCAGCGCCGCATAGAACGCGGCCAGGTTTTCATCGGCCGAGGGCGGCGGCGCCGCCACGGCCAGGGTCTGAGGCACACTGGCGGCGGGATGGGCCCGCTCATAGGCCAGCTTGCCCTGCAGCGCAGAGTATTGCGGCGCCACCCAGGCCCAGGCGGCAATCCCCGCCACACCCAGCAGCGCCGCGGCGCAAGCCGCCGGACCAGCGCGCATGGCCGCCACCCGCGCGCGCAGCAGCCAGGGCGCCAGGTCCATGGCCGGCCGCGTCATCGCCCCCCCCACTGCACTTCAACCTGGAACCGCAATGGACGGTTCGGATCCGTATCCAGGATTTCATGGCGCACCAGCACGGCGGCGGCAAAAAATTCCTGCTCTTTCAACTGTTCGATGTACGCAATCATGTCATCCGCGGACTTGGCTTCCGCCGTGATCTTCAATGCCTGCTTGCGCGGGTCCGGTTCGAGCGCCAGCAGCGCAATGCCCTTGGGCGTGGATTCCGCCACCGATTGCTGCAACGCGCGCCACGGCACGTTCAATTGCAGGATGGCGGTATTGACCGCTTTCGCCTGTGCCTCCGGAATGACCGCCTTCGGCGCTTCCGTGCGCAGTTGCGCGGCCGGCTGGCGCGCCTGCTGGGACCGCGCGATGCGCGCGTCGGCGGCGCGCAATTGCGCCACCGTGTGATAGCCCGTGTAAGCCGCGCCCGCGCACAGCGCGCCGCCGGCCAGCAACGCGGCCCATACCAGCGGCGAGGTGCGGTACAGGCTGCGCCGCACGGACGGCGCCGAAAAATCGATCTGCATCTTCCTCATTGGACCACCTCTGCGCCAGGCATGCGGTTGGGCAGCGCCGCGCGCATAACGGCAGACTCAAACATCATCCGCATCATTCGCACCGTCCTCATGCCAGCACCTCGCTCGGCAACGCTTCGCCCGGCAACACGGCCCCCAGCAAGGCGACCGGGGTCTGGCCCGGCGCGCCCGGCTTGGCCAGCGACGGCGGCGCCGCGCCGCACAGCTGCACCAGTTCCGGCGGTTCCACGCCGGCCAGCAGCGCTTCGCGCTGCACGGCTTGCGTCAGCCAGTCATGGGCGGCGCCGACCGGCAGCGGCAAGGTGCGCACGGCGCGCAGGCGGCCGCCATCGGCAATACCCAGCGCCAGCAAACCGTCATGCACCTGGCCAAACCACGCGTTCGGTTTGATGGCGCGGCGCCAATGGTTCCAGGCCGCCACCACTTGCGGCTGCACCGAGACAATCGCCATGCCCAATTCCTGCGCCAGTTGTTCCAGCATCGCCAGCAAGGGACGGGGAATGGCCGCGGCAAAGAATGGCGCGCGGGTATCCCAGTCGCCGGAGATATGCCAGCCGCCGGCGGCCTCGCCATACAGCGTAAAGAAGCGCAGCGCGGCAGCCGCTTCGACGTCGGCCAGGCGCGATGCCTGCGCCGGCGGCGTCACTTGCCACATGCGCACCAATTCATCGGCCAGCACCACCTGCACCGGCCAGCCTTTCACATTCACGCTGGCCAGCACGTCGCGCAGCGCAATGCCCAGCGCCTGCTGGTCGTGGTGAGCGGCCGCGTCTTCCGGCGAAAAGGCCTGGCGCAGCACCGGTTGCACGGTCCGGTGCCAAAGGCTGGTGCGCGCCACGCTGATGGCATGGCGCGACAACGAAATCCGCAGTGCCTGTCCGGGCCAGCGCCCTATTTTCGTCACATCAGGCATGCAGAGTCACCCGTTTAATTTCAGTCAGCGTGGTGCCGCCCCGCTTCACCAGTTCCAGCGCCGCCAGGCGCAGCGAACGGGTACCGTTCGCATAGGCGGCTTGCTTGATTTGCCGGATCGGCCGCTTGTCCACGATCAGTTCGCGGATTTCATCGTTCAGGGTCAGGATTTCCGCAATCGAGCGGCGCCCCTTGTAGCCGGTGCCACGGCAATCACCGCACCCCGTGCCTTCCATAAAACGGTAATCGTGCACGTCCGCGCGCGTCAGGTTGACACTGGCCAGTTCCTGGTCGGACGGTGTGTATTGGGCGGCGCAATGGGGACAATTGATGCGCACCAGGCGCTGCGCCCAGATGCCGTTCAGGGCGGACACGAACGCATACGGATCGATGCCCATGTGGGTAAAGCGGCCAAACACGTCGAACACGTTATTCGCGTGCACCGTGGTCAGCACCAGGTGGCCCGTCAGCGCGGACTGCACGGCGATTTCCGCGGTCTCACGGTCGCGGATCTCGCCCACCATGATTTTGTCGGGGTCGTGGCGCAGGATCGAGCGCAAGCCTTTGGCAAAGCTCAGGCCCTTCTTTTCATTGACGGGAATTTGCAATATGCCCGGCAACTGGTATTCCACCGGATCTTCAATCGTGATGATTTTTTCGCGGCCATTGTGGATTTCCGTCAGCGCCGCGTACAGGGTGGTGGTCTTGCCGGAACCGGTCGGCCCCGTCACCAGCAGCATGCCGTAGGCTTCCTGCGCCAGCGTGCGCAAGGACGCCAGCGATGGCGCGTCGAAACCCAGCGCTTCCAGGGTCAGCGAACCATAGGACTCAATCATGGCGCGCTTGTCGAGCACGCGGATCACCGCGTCTTCGCCGTGGATCGATGGCATGATCGAGACCCGCAAGTCAATTTCACGGCCACCCGATTCGACCCGGAAGCTGCCATCCTGTGGCACGCGGCGTTCCGCGATATCGAGTTCGGCCAGCACTTTTAAGCGCGAAATGATTTGCTCCGCCACGTCGATGCCGTTGACCGAGGTGGCGTGATCGAGCACGCCGTCGACCCGGTACTTGACGGCCAGGCCGCCCGCAGTGCTTTCCAGGTGGATGTCGGACGCGCCCGCCTTCAGCGCGTCATACAAGGTGGAATTGACCAGGCGCACGGCCGGGCTGGCCGCTTCCGACGCCGACGCAAACGACAGGATGGCGGCGGTCTTGCCGTCGCGCCGGCCTTCCGAGGCCCCGGGCAACAGGCTGTCCACGGCGCGCGCGGACTCTTCCTGTTTCGACAGGTAGGCCTGGATATCGGCTTGCAGCGCCAGCACCAGCTTGAGCGGCGCGTGCGGCGTGGCGCGCGCATGGGTCGACAGCCAGGTTTGCAAATCGAGGTCAAACGGATCGGCAATCACGCCCACCGCGACGTTGCCGGCGCCGCGCAGCAACAAGCAGTGGCGCGCCATCGCCTGCGACAGCGGCAGCAAGTCGAACGCGGGCGCCAGCGCCAGCATGTCGGCGGTTTCCACCACTTGCAGGCCGAACGGCTTGGCCAGTTCCTGCACCGCCACGCGCGGCTCGATGCCGGTCAGCGCTTCCAGTTCATCAATCAAGGTGCGCTTGGTCTGTTCGCGGCGCGCGCGGGCACGCGCCAGCATCGCGGCATCAATCACGGCGCCAGCAGCGGCGCCAGCCGCCGCGCCATCGGCGATCGCAGTGCCTTGGGTCATGACATATCTCCCGCCAGGTCAAAAATAGGCATATACAACAGCACCACAATGGCGCCGACCACCAGGCCGATGGCGGCCATCAGCAGCGGTTCAAACGTGCGGGTAAAGCGGTCGATCCAGCGCGAAATTTCACCGTCATAAAACGCGGCCGATTGCGTCAGCATCGGCCCCATGTCGCCGGTGCGCTCACCGACGCGCAGCATGCGCAGCGAAATCGGCGTGGTCAGTCCATTGTTTTCAAACGCCGTCGACAACGGTAGCCCGGCCTCGATTTCCAGCCGCGCCGCCTGCAACCCGTCGCGTACCGAGGCCGACACCATGCCCTGCACCGTATCGATCGCATGCAGGATCGTGATGCCCCCTTCACTCAGCATGCCCAAGGTCAGGTACAGCCGCGACAGTTCATATATGCGCACCCGTTCACCGATGCCCGGCATGGCCGCCAGCAGCCTGGCCAGGCCGCCGTTGGACAGCAGGCGCCGGATACCCAGTCCCAATGCGCCCAGCACCACGCCGACGCCGCCCAGCAGACCGGCGGTGTGACCGGCGGCGAACTGGCCCCAGCTCAGCATCACTTGCGACATCCATGGCAGGTTGCGTCCCGCGCCTTGGTAAACCTCGGCAAAACGCGGCACCACGTACGACACCAGGAACAGGCTGACGCCACCGCCCACCAGCAACAGGATGCACGGATAAATCGCGGCGCTGACGATCTTGCCGCGCACCAGGTCGATGCGCTGCTGGTATTCGATATAACGGGCCAGGGCCCGGGGCAAGTCACTGGTGCCTTCGGCGGCCCGGACAATGCCGATATACAGCGGGGGGAATAAATCGGGCTGGTCGGCCAGCACGCTGGAAAACCGCAAACCTTCGCGCAGGCCACCCAGCAGGCGCTCCAGCACGGTACGGGTGGCGGGCGACGCTTCCTTTTCCAGCAGCGCTTCCAGCGCTTCCACCACGCCGAGGCCGGCGTTGAGCAGCGCCAGTAATTCTTGGCTGAACAGCAACAGTGATAACGACTTGCCGCGGCCACGGCGTGCGCCGCGCACCGGGGAAATCGATGACACAAACAAGCCGCGCGCCTCGACCTGACGGCGGGCATCGGCTTCGTCGCGGCCATCCACTACTTGGTGACCGATCACCATTTCCGGCGACAGTGTGCGGACATCGAATTGCATGATATCGATAACTATACCGGCAAAGCGCTGGGAAACAAAGGCCGGAACAAGGGATTATTGCGACGAGATGTCGGCGTTGTCACCTTCACCACCAACCTGGCCATCCTTGCCGAGCGAGACAATCTCGTACTCGGCCTTGGCGCCTGGCGCCCGATACAGGTAGGCGCGGCCCCATGGATCCGGCGGAATGCCCTTTTTCAGGTAGGGACCATTCCATTTGGCGCCGGCGGTGGCGGGGGCGGTCAACAGTGCCCCCAAGCCTTCCTCGGCGCTGGGATAACGGCCGACATCGAGGCGGTAAGTATCGAGCGATTTTTCAAACGCTTCAATCTGGGCCTTGGCGACCGTGACTTCCGATTTACCCAGTTGGGAAAAATACTTGGGACCGACATACGCCGCCAGCAAGCCAATGATCACGATTACCACCAGCAATTCCAGCAGCGTAAAACCTTGCGTGCGGCGACCTGCGATGTTGCTCTGAATCTTTGCTGCTTGCATCAAAAAACTCCTGTAGCACTGCCTGGTGGGTCACTCAGATAAATGGACCTGAGAGCCTACCACGCGGTTTGATGATTCGACAATGTTTCGATTGAAGTGTGACAACAATCGATGCGGGGTGTGAAATTTCGCAACACGTTCCCAGTCACTTTTCGCGGTTTTTTATTGTAACTACCAGTTACTCACCACCTTGGTGCGTAATAGTGTAAAGAAAACAAAATTCGTTTTACGTATGTAACTTACGAATTATCAACGTTGAAATTCTTCTCACATTTATTGTCGGCATTGCTATATTGCGAACTCCCGGAGGAGAGCCGGGGACACACTTGGCTGTACCCCAGCCAAGCCAAAAACAGATCAGCAGGACCACCTGCAACTACAAACTCAAGGGAAGATACATGATACGCACCCGCTCCATTCTGAAGTCCGCTCTGGCAACGGCACTGTTCGGCGCCGCGATCTGGGCGCCTGCGGCACAGGCATCCATCACGTCTGTCATCGACTTCAACAACATTTCCCCGCTCAACCTGAATGGCAATGAATCGGTCAAATTTGGCGACTACAAGCTGACCGCCAAGGCCAGCCCCATCGCCCAATACCTGGGTCTGGATTCGGTGGCCGGTTCCGGCATGACGGTGAACGGCGACACCGAGGCTTGCACAATCCTGGCTTGCCCGGCCAGCGATTCCCAGTACTACGCTGGCATCAACGACGGTTCCGTCGATTTCAGCAGCGCGTTCAATGACTTCCAGATCAGCAGCCTGAACTTCGCGTTCGTGGGTCCGGTGGCGGGCTTGCCTGACGACAGCTATGGCCAGTTGATCCTGACCGGCACCAAAGTCGGCGGCGGCATCATCACGGCGGCCCGTAACTTCGCCGGCCAGAACGCCAATGGCGATTTCGCCTTCGACCACTGGGACCTGGGCGCCGACTGGGCACAGCAGCACCTGACGAGCCTGTCGATCACGTCGTGCATCTTCTCCGGCAACGGCTGCATCAATTCCCTCGATGAACTGGCTGGCAACCAAGCCCAGTTCGCAATCGACGATTTGCAACTGACCACCGTTCCAGAGCCGGGCTCGATCGCCCTGCTGATGCTGGGCGCCGCAGGCATGGGCTTGGCTTCGCGCCGCCGCCGCGCCGCCAAGTAAGCACGTCTTTCGAACCGACAACCTAGGAACCAATAATGAAACTCCGTCCAGTATCGCTGGGCGTGCTGGCGCTCGTCGCCACCATCGCCACCGCCGTCAACGCACAAGAAGTGCGCCGCTCTTACATCGTGCAACTGGCTGACAAGCCGGTCGCCTCTTACACCGGCGACGTCGCCGGTCTGCCAGCCACCAAGCCTGCCACCGGCAAGCTCGACGTGTCCGCAGCCGACGTGCAAGCCTACATGTCTTACCTGGACCAGAAACAGGCCAGCGTCCAAGCCACCGTGGCCAACGCCACCATCCTGCACCAGTACAACACCGTCTTCAACGGCTTCGCCGCCCTGCTGACCGACGATGAAGTCCGCGCGCTGAAGAAAAACAGCGCCGTGGCCGCGATTTCCGTCGATGAACCGCGCAAGCTGGAAACCACTTACACGCCAGCCTTCCTGGGCCTGGACAAGCCGGGCACCGGCCTGTGGGACAAACTGGGCGGCAAAGCATCCGCCGGTGAAAACGTCGTCATCGGTATCGTCGACAGCGGCCTGTGGCCGGAAAACCCGGGCTACGCCGACCGCGTGGACGCCGATGGCCGTCCAACCCACGACGCATCGGGCACCCAGGTCTACGGCGCGCCGCCGGCTGACTGGAAAGGCACCTGCGAAACCGGTCCTGGCTTCACCACCGCGCATTGCAACAACAAGCTGATCGGCGCGCGCTTCTTCGACACCAGCTTCAAGGCCCAGAAAAAGACCCCGCACTACAGCGATTTCGCATCGCCACGCGACGCGCTGCGCGGCGGCTCCGACGCCGGCAACAAGGGCGGCCACGGTGTGCACACCTCCACCACCGCCGGCGGCAACGCCATGGTGGCGGCCAACATGGGCGGCATTGCGATCGGCGACGTGTCCGGCGTGGCGCCACGCGCCCGCCTGGCGGCCTACAAGGTCTGCTGGTCGTACCTGGACGCGGCGGCCGACGATGGCAGCGGCGTATCGAACAGCTGCTTCACGTCCGACTCCGTGAAAGCGATTGAAACCGCGGTGAAGGATGGCGTCGACGTCATCAACTTCTCGATTTCCGGTTCCCAGACCAACGTGATGGATTCCGTGGAAGTGGCGTTCTTCAACGCCGCCAACGCCGGTGTCTTCGTTGCCGCTTCGGCCGGCAACTCGGGCCCGGGCAACGCCGTGGCCCACATCAGCCCATGGCTGACCACCGTGGCGGCATCGACCCACAACCGCTTCATGGGCGCCACCGTGACCGTACCGGGCGCAGGCACCTATTCCGGCGCGTCGTACAACCAGACCGTGCTGTCCGGCTTGCCAACCGTGCTGGCCCGCCATGCCGCCAACGTGCCATACGCCAGCATGTCCGCTGAAGACAAGGCCGCCGTCGGCCTGTGCTACACCGACAAGGACCGCGCCGACGCCGTGTTCAACCCGGGCGGCAAGATCACCATCGCCTCCAAACTGGATCCAGCGAAAGCCGCCGGTAAAGTCGTGGTCTGCGACCGTGGCACCACCGCCCGCGTCGATAAAGGCGCAGCAGTGCTGACCGCCGGCGGCGCCGGCATGATCCTGGCCGACAACGGTTCCGGCCTGGTGGCCGACCTGCATGTGCTGCCGGCGATCCACGTCAGCGCCGCGGACGGTTCCGCCATCAAGACCTGGGTCAACAGCCATGCCGACGCGACCTCGTCGATGACCAAGGCGGTTGTTTCCGTGGGCGCCACCCTGGCCCCGAAAATGGCCGGCTTCTCGTCCCGTGGCCCGAACAAGGGCGACCTGAACGTCCTGAAACCTGACTTGACCGCGCCTGGCGTGGACATCATCGCGGCGGTTTCCGCACCGGGCAACCCTGCCCTGCGCGCCGCCATCGCCGATGGCAGTGTGGTTCCCGACGCGGCGTGGGCTTCGCTGCAAGGCACCTCGATGTCGAGCCCGCACGTGGCCGGCCTGGGCGCGCTGCTGCGCAACCTGCACCCGACCTGGTCGCCAGCGGCCATCAAATCGGCGCTGATGACCACCACCTACGGCACCTACAATGACGGCGTGGCCGGCATGTCGAACGGCCAGCTGCCATGGTCGCAAGGCGCGGGCCACGTGCAGCCGAACAAGGCGGCCGATCCTGGCCTGGTGTATGACAACAACGCGGTCGACTGGATCCGTTACCTGTGCGGTATCGGCAAGCTGGCCGCCAACAGCGCCAATTGCACCACCTTGGGCTCGATCCAGCCATACAACCTGAACCTGGCGTCGATCACCATCGCGGAAGTGTTGGGTAAAGCCACCATCACCCGTACCGTGACCAACGTGGGCGACACCGAATCGACCTACACCGCTTCGGCTTCCCTGCCAGGCTACACCGTGACGGTATCGCCTTCGACCCTGACCCTGGCGCCAGGCGCGAAAGCCACCTTCACCGTCAACCTGACCAACAACAGCGCGGCACAAGGCGCGTGGAGCTATGGTTCGCTGACCTGGAACGATGGCACCCACACGGTGCGCAGCCCGCTGACCGCCAAGGCCGCGATGATCGCAGCCCGTGGTGAAATCAGCAGCGAAGCCACCAGCGGCACCCAGGCCATGTCGATCGGCACCGGCTACACCGGCGCCTTGACGGTCAAGAAGGCCGGCCTGAAAGCGGCAACCCGCACTTCCGGCACCGTGGGCGTTGACCAGACCGCGGACGGCGGCGTGGCAGCTTGCAAGGCGGGCGGCGGTTCCGGCGTGAACTCGACCCTGGTGACGATTCCGGCAGGCGCACTGGTGGCACGCTTCTCGATGAAAGATGAAGACACCAGCGGCTTCAAAGCTGGCTCCACCGATGACCTGGACCTGTTCGTACTGAACAGCGCCGGCGCCATTGTCGGCAGCAGCGGCACCGCAACGTCGAACGAGCTGATCACGCTGAACGCACCGGCCGCCGGCACCTACCGTGTCTGCGTGCTGGGCTACGCTCCGCACAACGGCAGCGCCACCTACACGATGAGCTCGTGGGTCCTGAGCACCGCTGACACCGGCGGCAACTTCAAGGCCACCGCACCAGCGATCGTCTACACCGGCGGCACCGGCACCGTGGTCACCAGCTGGTCCGGCCTGGCGGCAGGCAAGGACTACCTGGGCGCCGTGCAACTGGTCGGCTCGGGCGTCACCAGCACCACCCTGGTGTCGGTCGATGCCACCGATCCACTGCCAGCAGCCACTGCGATCAAAGGCAGCAACGCAGCGAACTAAGCACGCCCTTGAGGCAGCGCCGGCGGGGGCCGGCGCATTTTGAACGCCGTACTTCTTCGGAAGTCCGGCGTTTTTTTATTCCGTCGGCAAGGTGTTGCCGGTGACACAGCGCCCGGCGACGCATTGCGCGCCTGGATCGGGAATCACTTCACAGGTGGACGGCGGCGCCGGTGCGCGGGCCAGTTCCTCGCGCCGCTGCGCCAGGTGGCGCTGCGCCAGCGCCAGCGCGGCGGCTTCATCGGCTTTGGCGACCGCGACATAACCGGCCGGGCCACCGCAAGCGCGCAATCCCACCGGCACGGTGCGGCATTGCGCCGCCTGCCGGCATTGCGAAGCAGCGCCCAGTGCGCGCAGGCGCGCCAGCGGATCACCGTCCGCCCCGGCATGGGCGCCCCCCGTCAGCGGCACACACCACAGGGAACCTAGCAAGGAACACAGCAGGGACAATTTCAGGACTGAAGGCGTACGCATGGCAACTCCCGGGGAAAGCGCCACTATATAGCAGTCGCCGCGCGACCACCGCGCAGCCGGTGCGCGTCAGTGCAACAGCGGGTTGTCCGCCGGCGCCAGCAGGCGCAGCGCGATACCGCGCGCCACCGCCTGGGCCCGGTTGCTGACGCCCATGGTTTTATAGATGCGCTGCAAATGGTTTTTCACGGTCCAGCCACTGATCCCCAGGATGCGGCCGATTTCCTCATTGTTCTTGCCCTCCCGTACCCATTGCAGGATTTCCACTTCGCGCCGGCTGACCGGGCGCCCCGCCTCCGGCGCCGGCAGCGCCGCGGCATCGGGCAGGCCGGCACCGGCGGCGATCCGCAGCAACCCCATGTGCATGTGCGGCATCAGCAATTCGAGGAAATAGGCATGGCGCGGACCGGGACGGAACGGCATGCCGAACAGCGCAAAGAAGGTTGCGCCGCCAGGCAGGGCGCCGCTGCCGTGCACCAGCACATTGGCGAACAGGTTGCCGTCGGTGGTGTGCTGGCGGGCGGCCAGCAAAACCGGCCGCAAGGGCGCCAGGCGCTGCGGCGCCGGGCCGTCCGGGGCCGGATCGGCTTCAAGGATGGCGGGCCGGGCCGGACCACTGCGCCACAGTTGCGCCAGCTGCCCGGCCAGGCCGCCATCGGCGCCCGCCAGCCGCTCGAGCGCGCCGCGCTCCAGCACGGCGCCGTATAAACACTGGACATCGCGCACCTGCCCGTCGCCGTCGAGCTGCAGGCATACCAGCGCCTGGTGCGGCAACAATGCCTGCAATTGGCCCTGCGCCCACAGGAACAGGCGGCGAGAATGGTCGATGGGCAAGGCCGCTTCGATCGCGCCCAACAGGTATTCCTGCTCGAGCTTGCTGAGGATGACGGGAAGTTCCAACGCAGGCAATCAATAAGGTCCGTGCCGCCGCGTCAGGCCGCGCACGACGCATCCCATGCGACAAAGCGGTAGCCGCTGCCCCGCACGGTTTCAATGTGGTCATGGTGGCCGGACGGCTGCAAGGCGCTGCGCAAGCGGCCGACATGGGCGTCCACGGTCCGCTCGTCGAGATAGACATGGCGGCCCCACACCTGGTCCAGCAGCTGGGCGCGGCTGTGCACCCGTTCCGGGTGGTGCATCAGGAAATTGAGCAGGCGGAATTCCACCCTGCCCAGCGGCACCTGGCGCTCCCCCGCCATCACGCGCAAGGTGCCGGGGTCGAGCCGCAAGCCCGCCATTTGCACTGTTCCGGGCGCGGCGAGCGGCTGGCGGCGGCGCAACACGGCGTGCATGCGCGCCAGCATTTCACGGGGACCGAAGGGCTTGGTCATGACGTCGTCGGCGCCGCATTCCAGCGCCATGATGCGGTCTGTTTCCGCCGTGCGCGCCATCACCATGATGATGGGCAAATCGCGCGTGCGCGGCAGCGCGCGCAGGCGGCGCACCAGCGACAGGCCGGACTGGCCGGGCAAATCCCACTCCACCAGCAATAAATCAGGCAGGGAATCTTCAAACTGTAACAGTGCGCTTTCAGCATCCGCGAGACAAGCCGGTTCGTGGCCGGCTTGGCGCAGGTTCAGCGACATCAGATCTTGGACTGCAGGGTCGCTGTCTAATACAAGTATCCGGGCAGGCATGATGCACCAGTGATGGAAAAGGCAGGATTTAACTATGCATTACCCCTGCTTGTCAGCACTAATACAATTTAAATAGAGGTTTGATTCGAATTTCGACTAAATCAAAAAACGCACTGCCCTATGAGGGGCAGTGCGTTTTCAGCCATCTTGTCGCGCACACAATGGTGCGCTTTTACAACACGCGGTGCTGAACGATTCAGGCCGCTTGCTTGCCGGTGCGGCGACGGCGCGCCAGCGCCATGCCGGCAACGCCGGCGCCCATCAGCAACAAGACACCCGGTTCCGGCACGGTGCCGACACTGCCCTGGCCGCCTTCAGTTGGCGACGGGGTCCAAGTGTATTCCAGCAGAGCATTGGTTTCCTCATTGAAGTTACCCAGCGGGTTAAGGTCATTGTCATAAGCCACGATGACGAAATGGGAAACGTACTGGGTCGCATCGTCGAACGCACCGGCAAACGTCAGGTCGAAGCCCAGGGTGCCGCCAAACGACACCAGATGGGACAGGTAGTTGTCGAGATTGTTATTCAACACATAACCGTCGGCGGTCTCGACAAAACCCCAGCTCCACTGGTCGTCGCGGTCAGCCTTGTCGAAACCCGTGAAGTTCGACAGGGTGGCCGTGGCCAGCGGTACGCCCGGGATGGCGGACAGGTTCATGTCCAGCAAGCCGCTGTCGACGCCGAAGGTGCTTGTATCGATGGAAACGTGGATGGTACCGGCAGTGGCCAGGCCGCTGGTGGCGGCCAGCACCGCAGCCAACGCTGCGCGGCGGACTAAAGTAACAAAGGTATTAAACATTTTTATTTCCTAACTCAAAAATTCAGAACGAGCCGCGATAGAACTTCGGCGTGTAAGTCACCATCAGGCGTGCCGCACCGGAGAACGTCAGTGGCACCGTGATGGCCGCGCCTGGCGCCAGGTTGACGTTGACCGTCACGTATGGAGCGCCTTCGTGCGTGCCGCTGGCATTGTCCAAGGTCAGGCCGGCAGCCAGGCTGTTCAGCTTCAGTTGGAATGGCCCCGTCATCGCCGCCCCACTGGTATTGGTGATGGTCATGCCACCGACATATTTCGACGTCGCGCGGTTATACGTGGCGCCTTGCTGCGTCAGTTTCACACTGCCCGCCAGGTCCACAAACTTCGGCTGCAGGTTCAGGCTGATCACGACCGGATCGTGGTCCGACGCGCGGTATGGCAACGCGGTGTACAAGTCTTGCGGCTTGGACTCCGTGTTGTAGTCGATCACGGTCGGTTCATCGGCATTGACATGCCACTCCGCCGCGCCGGCCACTTGCGGGCTCAGCGCTGCGCTGGCCAGCGCGTGGTCCAGGTAACCGCTGGTGCCGCCGAAGACGTACGAATACGGCATGCCAAATGGACGGATGAAGCGTTCCAGCTGGTTCACAAAACCGGCGCCCGTCATGGCGGCGATCGGATCTTCCTTGCCATACGCATTCATGTCGCCGATCAGCAGCACGTCGGCGTCGCCGCTGGCTGCCACCACTTGCGGCACGAAGGTGTTGACCAGGCGCTGCGCCTGCAGGATCCGGTTGGCGTTCCAGCAACCCTGGCTGTCACCCTGGTCGGCATCCGCGCCGGAGTTCGGGCAGCTGCCTTTCGACTTCAGGTGGTTGACGATCAGCGAGAATTTTTCGCCATTGGCGGCGGCGAAAGTCTGTGCCATCGGGGCGCGGTTGTTGATGGCGTCGCCATCGGACAGGGCGCCGCCCACCAGAGCCAGTTTCGACGGCTTGTACATCATGGCGACACGGATCGCATCGGTGCCCGACGCGGCCGGCGCCGGCACCACCGCATACACCGGGGCGCCAATCGCGGCGTTCAGCGCATTGGTCAGGTAGGTGACGGCGTAATCGCCATTGTTCTGGATTTCCATCAAGCCGATCACGTCGGCGTCGATGGCTTTCAGCTTGGCCACGATCTTGTCGCGCTGGCGGATGAATTCCACCAGGTTGTTGGCGCCACGGCAGTTCGAGGCAGAGGTGGTGTTACCGATCTTGCAGCCCTGGCCGGTGCGGCCTTCCACGTCGGCGCCGTTGGCGAACGTGGTGAAGAAGTTCAGCACGTTGGCGCTGGCCACTTTGACGTTACCGGCAGCCAGTACCGGCGCTTCTTCGCGCGGGTTGGTGCGCGAGAATTGCGGTGCGCCCACCGGCTGCAGCTTGAACGCCGCGCCGCCGCCACCGATGGCGCCAAAGTCGATCACGCCGGTCAGGCTGGTCACGGTGTCGCCCACGCGCACGGTGTTGTCCTGACCGATGTAAGGAATGGTGGCCGGGGTGGTGAAGATACCGTCATCGAGCACGATGATGCCGGCCGCGTTCGACGCCGCCAGGGCATAGGCTTCCGCCGTGCGGGCCGGATGACGGTTGGTCGGCACTTCCAGGCGGCCATTGGCCAGGGTCACTTCGCCACGGTCGCCCAGGTATTCGACCTGGTTGACGGTCAGCGGCTGCGTGAAGTTGACCAGCATGCCTTCGACTTTGCCCAGGTCATCGCCCAGCACCACGTTGGCCGGGGTGATGGTGTAGCCGGACGACATGACGACCGCCGCCGTCACATCCTTGATTTCCGTGTACGAGCGCTTGGCGCTGGTCGGCGTGTATTCCGTGACGGTGCCGGTGACGCGCACCTTGTCGCCGGCCTGCACATTGGCCGGGCTGTTGGCGGTGTACACAAAGACGCCGTCCGAGGTGTCCGGATTGCCGTCGCCATTCACATCCTGCAGGAAGAAGCCGGTGCCCACTTTCAGGGTCACGATGCCTTCCGTGGTTTGCACGGTGTTGTTGTATGGGCTGGTGGCGCCCGGGCCCTGGATTTCAGGGATGGAGCGGGTCACCGCGGCCAGGCCGGAAATCTTCACGGTCAACTGGCACGAGCCGGTCTGGCCCTGGTTATTGGTGAACTGCACCGTCACCGGGTAATTGCCCACGGCCAGGCCGTTCGATGCGGTCAGGTTGACAGTGGCGGTGCCGCCCTCTGCCGACGCTGCGGTGAAGTCGGCCAACGCCAGGCCGGTCATGGCGCCGGCGGAAATGGTGGCGCCGTTGACGATGCCGTCCAGGTCGGTCGCGGACAGCGCCGCGCTGCCGGCAAAGCCTTGCGCCAGCGCCAGCGCCGACGGGCAAGTCGCCACGATGGGTTTTTGCGGCGCGACCGAGCACAGGCGTTTTTCCGTTGCCGTGTTGCGCGGCGCCGGGACCGCCGTGGCGAAGTCGGCGCCGTTGTTGTCGGTGTCCGTGCAGCCATCGTTGCCGCGATAAGCGGACAGCAGGTTGCCCAGGACCGGGGTCGGGGCCGTGCCTTCAAAGGCATTGGCTCCGCCGAAACCAACGAAATCCACCAGCGCACCGCCGGTCGGGGCCGAGCCCGACAGCGCCGTGGTGCTCGACACCAGCGCAACCTTGCCGGCGCCTCCCGCCATCGCGATAGTGCCCACCTTGTCCGCCACCACCGTGGTGGCCGTGCCGCCGCTACCTGCCGCCTGCTGCACCAGGTAGTACTGGCCCGGTTCCAGAGTCACGGCGGTCAGCGGCGTCACTTGCCACGACGTGCCGGACGACGACGCATATTGCACGCTCCAGCCGGACAGCGAAACCGCCGCCGAGCCACGGTTGAACAGCTCGATGTAATCGTGCTTGAGGACCGCGCCGGTGGCGCCGGAGCCGTTGCCGCCCGCGCCGTAGACCTGGCTGATGACGATGTTGTCAGAGACGGCGAGCGCCGGGGCGGACATGCCTGCCAGCAAGGCTGCCAGAACGGTCATACGTCCCGGCACGGCGTGCAAGGTAGTGTGTTTCATGTGAATTCCTGTGGTGAGGGGGCGGCTGCTGGCGGCGCCAACATTAACAAAATGTACTTATTGTTATGTTTTGCATATTAATTGAAGCACATGACGTGTTGATGACAAGTCATTGATCCGAACGGACTAATATGCAACAAAAACCACACAGGAATGCGGGTTCCAGAGGACTTTCAATGTGAAATTAGAGCGCACGCTCCATGCGCTGTGAGCATGGATACAACAGTGCCTGCTCCCGGTGCTTGTATCGACATTATTTGAACGGCGCGGCCAGCGGCTCGCCGATAAACACGCCTTGCGCAGGCCAGGCCACGCTTTTCCAGTAAGCCTCGATCGCGCTCTGCCCCGTCACATAATGGGACAGCAGCACGGCCGGGTGGGGGAATTTTTGCCAGTAATTGCACGGTTCGCTGACCGTGCCGTAACTGGCGGTGGCGCCGGCTTCCAGCCAGCGCAGGCTGCTCATTTGCGTCGACCCCAGCAAATCGCCGCCCAGCGACGTCAGGTGGTCGGCCAGCGCACCGGGAGCGAAGTGCACGGTATCGAGCTTGCCGACCGTGGCGGCGCCGATCTGGTACACGATAACGTCATCGGCGTTTTCCAGCGCGGCGCCATTGAGCACATGCATGGCCACGCCCTTCCCTTTCAGCACGCCGGCGCGGGGGAAGAAAGGGGCGCGGCTGTTGCGCGCCTTGTCCGGGGTGATCACATAATACGCGCCCGCCAGCGCCGGCCTGCCCGTGGCGGCCGTCATGCCGCGCCCGATCAGCGCGGCGGCCAGTGGCCGGTCCGCTGCCGGCAACAGCATGGACAGGCGCAGGCCGTGGTCCGTGTACGGCAACCGCGACGGCGCGTTGAAGTAGGGGCTGGGTTTGCCGGGGCCGCAAGGCTTGCTGCACAGCGCGGGATCGAAGCCCAAGGTATAGGCTGCCGTGATGCCCTGGCACTCCACCGCATACGGCGTGCTCCACGCCATCAGCACGGCCTGGATGCCGGGCGCCAGTTGGCGCTCGATCTGCTGTTTTAATTCGGCAAAGCGGGCCGCATCGAGATTGCGGGGCTTGCCCGGAATGCGCACGTGGACGATATTTTCTTGCGGGATGGCGCGCTTTTCGCGGTACAGCTTGGCAACGGCGACACTGTCCGGATCGTCGTCATTGACGATCACGGCCAGTTGCGATGGCTGTAACGCGGTAGGGATGCGGGGTGATTGCGCCACTGCCGGATGGAGTATCAGGCACAGCGCGCACGCCAGCACCGCAACAGGTGCGATCCTGGCGGGGTGCGGCAAGCTGCGGCGGTCAGGTGCGCTGATAGACATCCTCGAAACGCACGATATCGTCTTCACCCAGGTAACTGCCGGACTGCACTTCGATCAGGTGCAACGGCACTTTGCCCGGATTTTCCAGGCGGTGGTTCATGCCGATCGGGATATACGTCGATTCGTTTTCCGTCAACAGCTTGACTTCCTCGCCACAGGTGACGCGCGCGGTGCCGGACACCACCACCCAGTGTTCGGCGCGGTGATGGTGCATTTGCAGCGACAGCTTGCCGCCCGGGTTGACAATGATGCGCTTGACCTGGAAGCGGTCACCGACGTCGATGCCTTCGTAGCTGCCCCAAGGACGGAACACTTTACGGTGCATCAGGTGCTCGGTACGGTCTTGCGCCTTCAGGTGATCGACGATTTGCTTGACGCGCTGAACCTGGTCTTTGTGGGCCACCAGCACGGCGTCATTGGTTTCCACCACGACCACGTCCTTGACGCCCACCACCGCCACGATGCGCGATTCCGCGCGCACCAGCGAGCCGGTCACACCGTCGAGGTAGACGTCGCCGCGCGTGACGTTGCCGTTGTCGTCCTTCCGCTGCACCTCATGCAGCGCGGACCACGAACCGACATCGCTCCAGCCGATATCGGCCGGCACCACGACCGCGTGCCGGGTCTTTTCCATCACCGCGTAGTCGATCGAATCGGACGGGCTGGAGGTAAAGGCGGCTTCATCCAGGCGGCAGAAGTCCAGGTCGCTGTAATCGTTTTGCACGGCGGCGGCGGCGGCTTTCGCCATCTCCGGCGCATATTGTTCGAGTTCGCGCAGGTACGCATCGGCGCGGAACAGGAACATGCCGCTGTTCCAGAAATAGGTGCCGGCCTTGACGAAGGTTTCCGCCGTGGCGCGGTCCGGCTTTTCCACGAAGCGCTCGACCTGGTAACCGTCACCCGCCGCGCCCTTCACCAGGTCGCCGCTCTTGATATAGCCATAGCCGGTTTCCGGCGCGGTCGGCACGATGCCGAACGTGGCCAGCGCGCCTTCGCGCGCCAGCGCCGCGGCGCGATCGACAGCGGCGTGGAACGCCGGCACATCATTGATCACGTGATCGGCCGGCAGCACCAGCATCATGGCATCCGCATCGATCGCCTTGACGTAGTTGGCGGCGGCCGCCACCGCCGGCGCCGTGTTGCGGCCCACCGGTTCCAGCAAGATGGCCAGCGGCTTGATGCCGGTTTCGCGCATTTGCTCGGCCACCAGGAAGCGGTGGTCGTTGCCACAGACGATCAGGGGCGCCTGCATCTCAGGCGCACCCGACACCCGCAACGCGGTTTCCTGCAGCATGGTTTTGTCAGTGACGAGCGGCAGCAACTGCTTCGGCAACACTGCCCGCGACAGTGGCCACAAACGGGTGCCAGCGCCGCCGGACAGGATGATCGGATAAATTTTCATTAAGCGTGTTCCAAATTGAGAGACATTTCTTCTTCCTGCCGGCGGCGACGGCGGCGATCGCGGGCATTGGCCCACTCGCCCTGCTCGTACTGCGAAATATGCTTCATTTCGCCGGCGCGGTCGACACTATAGTCCTTGAAGACAATTAATTCTTCCAGCGTAACGTCCGGTAACACACGAGTATATTCGAACAACACACTCTTCACCACTTCCGCGCCCGCGCAAATATGGCTGCCGTGGCCAATCCAGCTGGGACCGATGATACAGGCGCCCGCCTCCACCCTGACGCCGGACCCCAAATACACCGGACCTTCGATGCGGGTGCCGTTGCTCCAGTCGATGCTGGTATTGAGGCCGACCCATAGGCCGTCATCGACCTGGATGCCTGGCACTTTCATGTTGGCCACTTCGCCCAGCAGCACGCTTTGCAGCACTTCCCAGTAATCCTTGACGCTGCCGATATCGATCCAGTCGAACTTGCGTGCCTGCGCGTAGAACGGCAAGCCTTGTTCCACCAGCAGCGGGAACAATTCCGAACCAATGTCGAACGGGCGGTCGTTCGGGATCAATTCCAGCACCTGCGGCTCGAAGATATAGATCCCGGTCGAGGCCAGGTTCGACAGCGCAGCGTCGCGCGACGGTTTTTCCTGGAATGCCTGGATGCGGCCATCGCCGTCCGTCACCACCACGCCATACGACGACACCTTATCCCACGGCACTTCGCGCGTGATCACGGTCGCCAGCGCGCCTTTGCGGCGGTGCTCGAACAGCGCTGACTTGATGTCGAGGTCGATGATGGCGTCGCCGCACAGCACGATCGTGGTTTCATCGAAGAAGCGGCCGAAATCCTGGATCTTGCGCATGCCGCCTGCCGAACCCAGCGGTTCCGGCACCACTTCTCCTTCGTTGTTGGTATAGCCTTCGAACGAATAGCCGATCTGGACGCCGAATTGATGGCCTTCGCCAAAATACTCTTCGATCTTTTCGTGCAGGTAACTGACGTTGACCATGATTTCCGTGATGCCGTAGCGGGCCAGGTGTTCGACCAGGTAAGCCATCACCGGCTTGCCGAGAATCGGGATCATGGGTTTGGGTAAATCGTAAGTCAGGGGGCGCACGCGCGTCCCCTTTCCTGCGGCCAGTATCATCGCTTTCATTGTGTGCTCCTAGAGGTGTATTCAACCAGACCGGGCGGTTCGCTGCTCCCGCCTCGGCCTGTTGAAGCCACTATCGGGCGGAGCTTTGCCAGCGCCAGGCATCGGCGCACATTTGCGCGATGCCGCGTTCAGCCTTCCAGTTCAGCTCGCGCTCGGCGTAGCTGGTATCGGCGTAACAGGCGGCGATGTCACCATCGCGGCGCGGAGCAATACGGTAGGGAACAGGGCGGCCACTGGCTTGTTCAAAGGCGCGCACCATTTCCAGTACGCTGTTGCCGCGCCCGGTCCCCAGATTGTAGGCATGCACGCCATTTACTGTCGCCAGCTTGGACAGCGCGCGCAAGTGACCGATCGCAAGATCCACCACGTGGATGTAATCGCGCACGCCAGTGCCATCCGGCGTCGCATAATCGTCGCCAAAGACATTGAGGAATTCACGCTGGCCAAACGCCACTTGCGACACATACGGCATCAAATTGTTCGGGATGCCGCTGGGCGCTTCGCCGATCAAACCGCTGTCGTGGGCGCCCACCGGATTGAAGTAGCGCAGCAACGCCACCTTCCACGACGGGTCGGCACGGCCCAGGTCGCGCAGGATTTCTTCAATCATGAGCTTGCTGCGGCCATACGGATTGGTGGCCGACAGCGGGAAGTCTTCGCGGATCGGCACCGAGGCGGGGTCGCCATACACGGTCGCGGATGAACTGAACACCAACGTCTTGCAGCCAGCCTCGGCCATGGTTTCAAACAGCACCAGGCTGCCGACCACGTTGTTGTCGTAATACTCAAGGGGTTTTTGCACGGATTCGCCGACCGCTTTCAAGCCGGCGAAGTGAATCACCGCATCGATGCGGTATTCACGGAACAGCGACCGCAACGCTTCCCGGTCACGCAAGTCGGCTTGCACGAATGCGTACGACCGGTCCGCGATGCGCTGCACGCGCTCGTAGACGGAAATATCGGCATTGGAGAGGTTATCGAGCACGACCACGTCGTGCCCTTCAGCCAGCAATTCCACGCAGGTATGCGAGCCGATAAACCCCATGCCGCCGGTGACCAGAATCTTCATGCGGTCACCTTACATGCGCCAGACGCACAGGCCGGCAGCGCGCAGCGCGGCTTCGTCGTGCACCGACTTGATATCGATGAAGCAGCCGCCCTTGACCAGCTTGCGGGCATAGTCGTCGGCCGACAGCGCCAGCAGCGACTTGTGCGGCACGGCGGCCACCACGGCGTCGGCGCGCGGCAAGTCTTCAAACTTGGTCAGTTCCACGCCATATTCATGCTTGGCTTCTTCCGGATCGGCATACGGGTCGTGCACGAACACTTCCACGCCATAGGCTTTCAGCTCATTGATGACGTCCGCCACCTTCGAGTTGCGCAAGTCGGCGCAGTTTTCCTTGAAGGTCAGGCCCAGCACGTTGACTTTGGCGCCCTTGATGTAGCTGCCGGCGGCAATCATTTGCTTGATGGTCTGTTCCGCCACGTATTTCGCCATACCGTCATTGATGCGGCGGCCGGCCAGGATCACTTGCGGGTTGTAGCCCAGCTGCTCCGCCTTGTGGGTCAGGTAGTAAGGGTCCACGCCGATGCAGTGGCCGCCCACCAGGCCTGGCGAGAATTTCAGGAAGTTCCATTTGGTGCCGGCGGCCTTCAGCACTTCGGCGGTATCGATGCCGATCTTGCCGAACAGGATGGCCAGTTCATTCATCAGGGCGATGTTCAAGTCGCGCTGGGTGTTTTCAATGACTTTGCACGCTTCCGCCGCCTTGATCGACGACGTGCGGTGCACGCCTGGTTTCACGATCAGCTCGTACATGGTCGCGACTTTTTCCAGGGTTTCCGGGGTATCGCCCGACACCACTTTCAAGATCGTGGTCAGGGTGTGTTCCTTGTCGCCCGGGTTGATACGCTCCGGCGAGTAGCCTACGAAGAAGCCTTCCTTCCACTTCATGCCGGATTCTTTTTCCAGCACAGGGATACACACTTCTTCGGTGGCGCCCGGGTACACGGTCGATTCATACACGACGGTGGCGCCCTTCTTCATGTGCTTGCCGACGCTGCGGCTGGCGCCGATCAGCGGGGTGAAATCCGGGTTGTGGGCATTGTCGACCGGGGTCGGCACCGCCACGATAATCATGTCCGCTTCGCCCAGCTTGGCCGGATCGGAAGTGTATTCCGCCAGTTTGGCAGCCTGCACTTCTTCGTCCGACAACTCGCGCGATGGGTCCGTGCCGCGCAGGCATGCATCGACCTTGGACTGGGCGATGTCGAAACCAATGGTGCGGGTGTGCTTGCCGAACTCAATCACCAGAGGCAAACCAACATAGCCGAGGCCGATGACCGCAATAGTAGACATAGATGACATCCTGTAAATTAGTATTGAAGTTTGAATAATATCATTGCACGGCGCAATTCAGTGCATGCAAACCATATGTCGGCCGCATCACAAACCACTAATTCCGTGCTTGCCAAGTGGTTTATTGCCGCAGTGCAGTATTTTGAATTTAAGCCACGTGCACAATAAACTGCCTGACGGCCGCGAGCAAGTCTGGCGAGGCATATGGCGATATGGCTGCGCTCCCCCTTGAAGCCGCCATGGCTGCCGCCAGCATCGCCGGCAACTCCGCATCCCGCTCCGCAACAAAGATGCCGGACCGCTGGGCCAGCCAGTGCGCGGTGGCAATTTGGTGGTCGTTACGGGTTTCCTGCAAATCGCCGCGGCGCGGCAGCAGCACCAGGGGTTTGCCCAGCTCCATGGCGGTCAGCACCGAGCCCATGCCCGCGTGCGCCACGATCACGTCGGCCTGCGCCACGGTCTGCGCGAATTCCGCCGGCGCCAGCGAATGGGTAAAGCGCATGGCGCTGGGACGGTATCGGCTGTCGCCGATTTGCGCAAAGATGTCGGCGTCCGGTTTCGTATGCTCCGCCCACAGGTCGACCGCCTTGACCAGGCGGTCAAACGGCATTTGCGAACCGACGGTGACAAAAATCATGGTCACAAGACGCTCCCGTGGCAGGCCGGACCATCCTTACCGGCCAGGTGCGGCCATTGGGTCAGCCACAGGTCGGTAAAGCCCTGCACTTTTTTGCCCGACATGGAAATATGTTCGACATTGGCAATGCTGTCCAGCCAAATGGTTTTTGCCCCCAGGAATTTTCCCATACGCAACGCCACGACGCCGGGCGCCGCGCCCGTGGTAACGACAACATCAGGCCGTTCGCGCAACACGATCCAGCTGACCTGGCACACCATTTTCACCAAGTCCCAGCGGCTCCAGCGCGTCGCATCGGTGACCGCATAAAAACGCGCGCCAGGCACCTGGCTGGCGTAGCTGGGCTGGACCGTCACATACGCCACGTCCTGCCCTTCAAATGCCGGGCGCAGCCGTAATAACTGTACCCAATGGCCGCCGCCGGACGCGACCGCCAATACTTTCTTAACCATTGCAAACTCCACTAACTCAACAAGAGCAATTTAGCATCATTGACAAAATTTAAATGTACGCTAGCGCACAATGCCCGCTTCGCCCCCCTGCGCCAATGCCTTGCCATACAGCGCGGCGATGCTGGCCTGTACCGCCTGCACGGAATACACCTGCTGCGCGCGCGCATGGGCCGCCTGGCGCAGCGCCGCATAACGAGATCCATCCCGCGCCCCACCACGCGCCGCATCGTCCAGCAGCATCAGCACCGCCGCCGCCAGCGCATCGACGTCGCCCGCCGCGTGCAGCAGCCCGCAGTGGCCATGCTCCAGCACTTCCGGGATCCCGCCCACCTCGCTGGCCACGACGGGAATCCCTTCGGCCATGGCTTCCAGCACGCATACCGGCAAGCCTTCGAAATACGACGGCAGCACCAGCACGGTGGCGTCAGCCAGCAGCGCATCCTTGGCGGCGCCATCGACCCAGCCGGGCAGCCGCAAGGCGTGTTCGACGTTCAATTCGCGCGCCAGCCGCGCCGTGCCTTCCAGGTCGCCATCGCCCGCCAGTGTAAAAATGGCGCCGGGATGGCGCGCCAGCACGGCCGGCATGGCGCGCACCAGGTCATACACCCCCTTCTTGTCGCGCAGGCGGCCCAGGAACAGCAGCTGCGGCGGCCGCCCGGCCGGCAACACTGGCAGGGCCGGCAGCACCGCCGGCACCCGCACCGGGTTGCCCAGTACTGTGATGCTGGCGCCCGGCGCGATGCGCGCCAGCGCCGTTTGCCACAGGCCGGTCAGCGCCACCAGCGCTTGCGCCCCTTCCAGGGTGCGGCGCACCCAGCGCTGCGCACGGGGACCGCATTCGCGCTCGTAAAACACGGGGAATTCACCGCTGTGCAAATGAAACACATAGGGCACGCCGAACAGCCGCGCCAGTGCGCAAAACACGGATTTGCGCCAGAAACTGCCGCGCGACGCGGAGTGCACGTGCAGCAGGCTGACCTGCCCGCGCAGCAGCAGCCACACGAAGGCGGCCAGCGCGCCGGCCATCACGCGCATTTGCGTCAATTTGCCGGGCCGCTCATACGAGGCGATGTAACGCACATTCCAGGCCTCGAACAAGCCCATGTCGCGGTACAGGCGCACCACGGCGGTCATGCCGCCGGGGGAATCAAGCGACGTGCCGATCATGACCACGCCGGGTTCATTACTGCGTCGGGCCATTCATTGCTCCTGGAAAGAACGGTAATTCGGCATATCCTGCGGCCGGTTGATCCGCACCACCTTGGCCGGGATGCCGACCGCGACGCCGTAGTCCGGCACATCTTCCATCACCACCGCATTGGCGCCGATCGACGCATGGTCGCCGATGCGGATATCGCCGATCACCTTGGCGCCACCGCCAATGAAGGCGCCCTTGCCGATGCGCGGCACCCCGGTGCTGCCGGATCGGCCGCCGATGGTGACGCCGGCGCCGATCACCGCGTCGTCGCCGATCACGGCGCGCTTGTGGATGATGGTGCCCAGTCCTTCATAGCTGAACAGCACGTTGCGCCCGACAATGGCCGACGGCGGCAACACCACGGCGAACAAGATGCGGTTCACGCTTTTCAGCAGGAACGGCAACAGCGGCACGCGGCGCCGGTGCAGCCAGTGCGCGATACGATAAATGCGAACGACCATCATGCGGCGACCCTCCTGCTGCCCAGCAGACGCGCCAGGCGGCCATTCCAGCTGGCCACCAGCGCGCCCTCGTCGGCGCTGAGCGGCATCGCCATGCGCAGCGCCGCGGCAGCCGCCAGTGCGGCGGCGATCACGGCCGCCTGCGTGTTGAAGACCATGACGCGCTGCGCCGCCAGCAGCAGCGCCGCGGCGCCCGCCCATGCCAGCAGCAAACGCACGCCGCCCTGTACATCCCAATGTCCCATAAAACCCCTTTGTTTCAGGCTGCGCGCCACGCGCCAGCAAAAAATACATTCCGCCGCCACCGCCAGCGCCACGGCCGGCAGTAACTTGCCCGTCGAATACAGCACCAGCACCACCAATGGCGGCGTCACCAGCAGCGCGGCGGTGGCGCGCGCGCAGATATCGGACTGCAGCACCGCGTTGCAGCCCAGTTCCAGCACGCGGCGGCAGGCGATGGTGGCCGTGCCGCACAACAACAGCACCACCACGGGCCAGGCCTGCGCATAGTGCACGCCGCCGATGGCCGCCATGCCCTGCTCGCCGAACGCCGTGAAAAACACCAGCAGCGGGAACAGCGCCATCAGCGAACTTTTCAGCCACAGCCCGAGGCGCACGCTGAGTTCCGCAAAACTGTGGCCGGACGTGTAGTACGCAATCAAGACCGGCCGCACCACGCTTTGCAGCAAGTCGGTCGGCAGGTAGCGCCGGACCTGGTCGGTGAAGGCGCGCGCAAACCCAAACACGGCCGCCGCCTCGGCACCCAGCAGGCGCGCCACCAGCATCGTCATCACTTGCGGCCCATACAGCAGCGACAGCAGGTAGCCGGCAAAGTTATGCCAGGCCAGGCCAAACAGCACATGGCGCGGCGGCGGCCGCCAGTCCGGCTGCGCCGCCGGCAACGTGCGCAGGCGCCACAGGCTGCGCGCCAGCAGCAACGTGCCCGCCACCAGCGCGCTGGCGCCCGCCGTCAGTTCCAGCCACAGCATGCCGGCCGCGTCGAGCGGTGGGCCGCTGTGCCAGCCCGGCACCACATGCACCAGCAATAACAGCACCAGCAAGCCGGCGCGCAATACTTGCGCGACCTGCCCCGCGCGCTGTTCCATCAGCAATCCCAGCATCTGGTCGCGCGACAGCCGCCCCAGCCCTTCGACCGCGACCAGCACACCGGCCAGCCGGAATGCGCCGGCCGCTTCCGGCATGCGCATCAACTCCGCCAGCATTGGCGCGGCGAGGCCGACCACGGCGGAGGTGCACAACACCAGCGTGCCCTGCAGCGCGGCAATGCGCAGCAGCAGGCGCGCCGTGGTGCGCCCGCCCGCGTGCATACGCGCTTCCGGCAACACGCGCGACGCCACCCATTCCAGGCCGCCCGACGACAACGCCAGCGCCAGCTCCATCAACGCCAGCGCGGCCGCGTAGCGGCCATATTCCGCCAGCGGCAACAGCCGTGCGGCCAGCGCGAACGACGTGAACGTCAGCAGCGCGGACACCCCGCGTCCCGCAAGGAAAGCCGCCATGCCGGCCTTGGCGGCCCGGCCGCCATAAGGACTGCCGGCGCCGCTCATGGCGTGCCTTCCCGGGACACGGCGTGCGGCGCGGTATGCGCCGCGCCCTGCCCGGCGCCGCTTCCCAGCAGGCGGCGATATTGCGCCGCCAATTGTTCGGCCAGCACGTCATAACTGCGCAATTGCCCGATGCGGGCGCGGCCCTGTTCGGCCATGGCGCGCGCCTGCTCCGGATTGGCCAGCATGGCCAGCACTCCTTGCGCAAAACCGTCGGCGCTGAGCGGCACGCACAGGCCGCCGCCGGTCTGCGCCAGCAGCGCGGCCTGGTCGGGCTGGCCATTGGCCACCACCGGCAAGCCGTAGGCCAGGTATTCGCACACCTTGGTGGGCGTGCCCATTTCCAGCACACGCGTGCACGGGATCGGCGACAGCCCGACCGAGGCCGCGCGCAAATAGCGCCAGGCTTGCGCCGGCGCCATCCAGCCCGTGATCAGCACATGGTCTTGCACACCGCAGCGCTGCACCTGCTGTTCCAGCCAGGCGCGGTCGCCCGGCGTCTGCGAATCGCCCACCAGCACCAGCAGCGCCCGGGGTTCGCCACGCGCCACTTCCACCATGGCTTCCACCATGACTTCCGGATGGCGCATGCGTTCCAGCGCGCCCAGGTACATCACCACCTTGCGCCCCGCCAGGCGCGGGTCGTCGCTCGGGATCACATGGTCCAGGCTGTCGGGCACGGTGACGCCCATCGGCACCGGCGTCATGGCGGCGGGATCGACACCCCGTTTGGCCACCATGTCGCGCATGGCGTCACTCTGCACGAACACGTGGTCGGCGCGCGGCAACACCAGGCGGTACAACACGAATGCGCCCAGGTGGCCGCGTACGCTCAGCACCAGCCGGCGCAGGCGCGATGCGCCGACCGCTTCACGGCCGGCGCCCACGTCCTGCCAGAACTCCACGAAGGGAAACGACATCCAGTAAAAAAACGGCAAGCCATGCCAGCGCGCGGCCAGCAGGCCGATCAGGGCGCCGCCAATGCGGTCGCGCACCTGGACCGCCTGGTATTGACCGCCGCGCGCCAGCCGGAACAGCGAGCACGCCGCCCCCATGCGGGCCAGCAGGCGGCCCAGCTTGCCGGTGGCCTTGCGGGCATGCGCGGCGCCGCCCGCCCAGGCGGCCGGTTCTCCCTCCTGCAACGCCACCAGGTCGGAATGCACGCCGTGGCGTGGCAGGAATTGGCCAAACAGCGTGGCGATGTCGGGACGGAAGCTGGGATGGGGTTCGCGGGTCAGGTAAAGTAAGCGGATCGTCATAAGTCAGTCAAAGAGTCGGCGGAGCGAAGCTGCCCGCCAGCCTGGCTTGCGCGGGCCCGTCGAGGCCGCGCAACAGCTCGGTGATAAATCGTTGTTGCAGCGCGAACGCGGCCGGCTCGTCGGTGCCGATCGACGACACCCGCACCAGCATGCCGTCCGGCACCATGCCGCCCAGGCCATAGCGCAACTGCTGCAGTTTTTGCGCCAGTCCGGGCCGGATCGCGCGGTTGCCCACGGTGATCCAGTACGTGATGGGTTCGTGGCGCGCGCCGCTGACGGCGTACAGGCGCTTGACCGGCAAGGCGCCGCGCGCCACATCGAGGTCCGCGTAGCCGCGGCTTTCCACGTCAAAACCTTGTGCGCCGTAGCACACTTCCGGCTTGTGCACCTGCAGCCGGTCGCTCTGTTCGCCGCCATAGGCCAGCGACAGCATCACCCGTTCGCCATCGCGGTTGATATAGGTGCGCGACAGGGTCTGGTTGTAAATCTTGTCCAGCTTGGCCTGGGTGGCCGGATCGACTTGCAGCGGCACCACATGCGGATCGATGCGCCATTCGCCGAACTGTTCCGGCACCATCGTGGCCAGGTCGACCCGCGGCCCCTGGTCGGCCAGCTTGACGGTCGGAGTGAAGTGGCTGGACAGCGCGCTGGCCGACAACATCAGCGCGGCCAGCAAGACGCTGATGGTCATCCGTTGGCGGTTCATGCCGGCCTCCCCGCCTGGCGGCGCGCCGACAGCCATTGCAGGAGGGTGTCGGCCGCCACGATCAAGACCAGCGCGGTAATGAACAGCACCATGCCGGCAAACCCGTGCAGGAAGCCCTGCCCGGCGGCGTCGCCCAGGTAATAGGTGATCAGGGTCAGCGTGACGACGCGGATCACGTTGGCGGTGAAGGAAATGGGAATGATCATCAACGCCAGCCACACGTTGCGGAACGCCGATGAATGGCGCACCACGTTCAGGTAAAACAGGCCCAGCGCTTCCAGGGTCAGCAGGGTCTGCAGGCCGGCGCACGCATCGGCCACCAGCAACTGGTATTGGCCGATCTGCAGGATCACGCCATTGCGTCCGATCGGATAACCGGCCAGGAACAGCAACTGTTCCGTCACGTACGACACCGCCATTTTCATCGGCATCGTCAGCGCGCTGACGATGCCGCCCGGCAGCGGCACCAGGAACAGCATGAAGAAGAACGGGAACCATTGCACCGCCGTGGCGCGTGTACCGAATTTAATCAGCAACAAGGCCACGCCCATGACAATGAACGAACCGAGCTCGAAGGCGACGATCTGTTGCGAACGGCCCAGCACATACAGGGCCAGCGCCAGCATCAGCAGCGGCCAGCCGGCCGCGTGGGCGGGACGCTGGCCCACGCCGGCAGCCAGCATGGCGGGCCATTTGCGCCATAACAGCCACAGGGACAATGCCAGGATGATGGGGCCGTGCGCCTGTTCCTCGGTGGCCCAGTTGCCGTGCAGCTGGTCGTAAAACGTGGGGCCGAACATGGCTGCCAAGCCAAGCACGATGGGCAGCCATTCAGGCAGGATGGCCTTCAGGCGGCCGTGTTCGGCAGCCTCGGGGCCATAAGACAAAGCAGTCATGAAACTCTCACGAAGATAAATAGCGGACACTGAAATCCACCGGCCGATTATGCCGGATGGGTTCCCCCGTTGGTGCACGATTGACAACAGATGCGCGCCACGCGCAGCCGATCAACAGCCAGAACACAAAGGCGCCGCGCGGGTCGGTGATCCCCGCCGAGGTCGGCGAATTGGCCAGTTGCAACGTCAGCGCCGCCAACCCGGTCAGCAACAGCGGACGGTGCGCGGCGCCGTCGGCGGCCGCGGCGCGGCGCAGCAGCCCGAACCAGATGATCAGGAAGGCGCCCAGCACCAGCATGGCGGCCGGATAGCCCGCCTCGGCCGCCACGCTGGGCCAATAGGTATCGACCAGGAAAATGCGCTGCCGGAACCACCAGTAGCGGTTGAAGCCCAGGTCGACGAACAGGCTTTGGTCAAAGCGCTGCGCGCCGGCGCCGCCGTAAGTGCCCAGTCCCGAGCCCAGTGGAAAATATTGACTTGCCACGCGCATCCCGCCTTCGGTCAGCACCGCGCGTTCGGACATATCGGCGGCCCGCCCGCCGCCCCATTGCCGCATCAACTCGCTGAAGGGATTGTGTTCCATGACCAGCACCGCCATCAGCAGGCACGCCACGCCGGCCATCGCCCCCACGGCCAGCCAGCCGGTGTGCCGGCGGCCCTGGATCAGCGCAAACACCAGGTACACCAGCAGCAGCGCCATCAATTCCTGGCGCTGGCCGGCGCACACGGCGATCGCCGTGTAGATCGCCGCATAGCCCAGCCAGCGGCGCCCCAGTCCCTGCAACCAGAACGCCGCGGCGCCGGACGCCAGCAAACCGCACATCAGCGACAGGTAACCGGCGTGGATGAACGGGCCGCGCAAGCCGCGCATGAACGGCAACAGCACATTGACGTGGTAGCTCGGCGAGTGGCCGAATACTTTCATGAAGGCGCCATACGCGACCAGTTCGAACAGCAGGAAGGGCAGGAAAAATACCCAGGTCCAGGCGACAAAGCGGCGAAGCATCGATTGCGCATGTTCGGGCGCCACCAGCAGCATGCCCAGCGCAAACATCAGCGGCAATTTGAGGTTGTACTGCAATTGCCAGGCCGCGCCGCGCCAGCCGGAACGTCCCAGCAGGGTACTGGCCAGCGCCAGCGCGAAATACATCAGGAAAAAGGCCACCACCCAGCGCAACGTGGCGTCTGCCCCGGCCACCCGCAGCACTTCACGCAGCGACGACAGCATGAACAGGAAAATCACCATTTCCAACAGGTAGCCGGCAGGCACGCCCCGGCTCTGCAGCGTCTGTGCAAAAAACATCAGCAGGAAACCGGCGCACAGCAACATCGCGCGCTGGTCGGCATAACCGAACACGGCCAGGTAAAACATCGGCAGCGACAGCAGCAGCAGCATGAACAACACAACCAGCACGTGCTGTTCCGCACCAATCAGCAGGCCAAGGAAGACCGCGGTCAGCAGCAGCAAACCGGACACCAGCAGGCCGGTCCAGCGTCCCGGGGAGGCGGTAGATTTCATGAACGATCCAAAATAGTGCCTTTACAGCAACAGTGCCATAATTTCAATTTTGAATCTTATCAGTCCAGCCCATTTCGCGACGCCCGATAGAACTCAGCAGCAAAAAAGGCCGCACAAGGCGGCCTTTCAAGGGGAAGCGGATACTGCTTTACTTGATCACGGTCGGCGTCGGCGACACCGTGGCGCCGCATGGCAGCTGCGCCGCCATCAAGTCATAGGTGCTGCTGGCGCCGCCGACATAGATGAAGTCGGTGTACAGCGAGCGCGACGCCACGCCCATCACGCCGGGCATGTACAACCCGACCTTGGGATAATTCCCGAGCCAGGTTTCATACGAGTTGTAGGCATTCTTGACATCGTAGGCGAGGTTGCCATTCATCCAGACTTTCAGGGACCCGATACCCGGCTTGGCCGACCAGTCGGCGCGCACCACGAAGCAATACCACTTGTTGGTCTGGATCTTGGCCAGCCGCGCCAGCTGCTCGCCGGTGTTGGCGCGCGTGGCCGGATCGGTGCCGGTGCCATCGGTCTTGCGGAAGTTGTAGTGGAGTTCCAGGTTCAAGTCCTGGCCATAGGCCACCACGGCCACCGGCGGCGGCACCGTCAGGGTTTTCTGGCTGGTGTGCAATTGCGCCACCACGGTCGGCGTGGCGTGGAATTGCCAGTCAGAAGGAAACATCATGGCAAACGCATACCAGCGCATGCCTTCGATCACATATTCATACTTGGCCGACAGTTCGGTACGCGAGGCCCCGGAAACCAGCGGGTCGGTCTTCAGCGTTTTCAGGAACAGCACCTTGCGGCCGCTTCCCCTGGGATCGTCCACCAATTGCAAGTTGCCGGCGGCATTGCCGGTATGAACCGCATACACGTCATCGAGGTAACGGTACGTCGCGGTGGCGTTGCGCGCCAGGTTTTCGCTGACATACATCAGCTTTTTGGGGTTGGACGCCAAGGTATCCACACGGCCGCTGCGCGACAGGTCGATCTGGGCCAGCGCCGGGACGCAGGTTGCCGCCAGCATCAGCGCCGGCACGAATTTTTGGGGAAAATAGGACATGAAGTTCTCCGGATTACCACTGGATGTTGCCGCCGCTGATGTAGCCGCCGCATGGACTGACGAAGTACATCTGGTTGACGGTCGTCGACGCGCCGCCCAGGCGGATGAAATCGGTATACAGCGTGCGCTCGGCAACGCCCATCAGGCCGGGAAACATCAACCCGGTCCGCGGCGTATGCGCGGCGCCGAAATACGAATTGGTGGAATTCGTCGCGCTGTACACTTTCTCCCCATTCATCCACATCGTGACGGCGCCGGCGCCCAGGGTCGGCTGCCAGTCGGAGCGCACCACCAGGCAATACCAGCGGTTGGTCACCAGCGGCCCCAGCTTGATGACTTCGCTGGCCGAATTGGTGGCGGTGGCGGAGGTGGTCGCCCGGTAATTCGAATTTAAGTTCAACTCCAGTGTATTACCCCGCACCAGCAGCGACAGCGGCGCCGCCAGGTTGGTGGCGGTGGTGCCGGTATCGATTTGCGCGATCACCGTGGGGTTGGGATGCACCACCCAGGTGGACGGGATGTAGACGCTGATGCCATACCAGCGCAACCCCGTGCTGCGCGATTCGCCGAGCGGATAAAAATCCGTGCGCTTGATGGCGCCGACATTGGCGTCCGTGCTTTTCACCTTGCTCATCAGTACGACGCGGCCGCTGCCGGCCGGGTCGGTGATAAAGCTCAGGTTGGCCGCGCTGGCGCTGGACAGGCCATAGCGGGTGGAAAACTTCGTTGCGTCCACCGTGCCGCCGATGGCCGTATCGACTTGCGCGTGGGCGGCGGCGGCCAGCAAGGCTGGCACGACGCCAATGGACAGGCACAGGTGCCTCGTGAAATTCATTTGGATCTCCCAAAACATTGCAATTACATGGGCAGGAAGATAGCACGCAGAAAGCTTTTTTCCGTTGCCATGAGCCAACAATTCCACATTTTATTTCACGAGATGTAAACTACACCACATAAGATTAGGCAAATATTGATTTCCACCGAGATAATGTTCTTTCCCGAAAGATTACTTTTCAGGACAAGTATGCTGTCATGGCGTCAATCAAAATTCCACCATCACCGCGCCCACCACTTCCGCCCCCGTATGGCGCACCTGCGCCACCAGCGCCTGCACTTCGTCGAGCGGCGTATGGTTCTTACGGGCCACCAGCAAGACCCCGCCCGCCCGCGCCGCCAGCGCCAGCGCATCGGAACCGCGTTCGAACGCCGGCACGTCATACAGCACGGCGTCATAGCGCGCCGACAGTTGCGCATTCAAGGTGGCAAAGCTCGAACGGCTCAGCAATTCCTGCGGATTGGGCGGCAAGGTGCCGGCGCACAGCACGGATAAATCCAGGAAATCATCAAAACGCGCCACGGAGGACATGTCCGCCCTGCCCGCCAAAATATCGGACAGGCCCTGGCGCCGCTTGACGCCGAAAATGTCGTGCTGGCGCGGCGTACGCAAATTCGCATCGACCAGCAAAGTCTGTTCGCCCAACTGGGAAAACACCACCGCCAGGTTGGCGGTGAACACGCTGGCGCCATCGCCGCTGGCCACACCGGCCACCACCAGCGCCTTGTGGCCACGGGAAAACCAGCGCAGCATCAACTGGCTGCGCACCGCGCGCAGCACTTCCACTTGCGGGCTGAATGGCTGGAACGCGGCAGCCAGCAGCGGCGAATAATCGCCATCGCCCTGCTGCAGGTAGGGATAGTCGAACTGGCGCGCCAGCACTTGCTGGATATCCGTTTCATTGACCAGGCCCAGGCGCTGTGCCGCCTCGCCATAACGGATGCCCAATTCCTTTTGCATGCGCAGCACGCGCTCGGAATTGTCCGGGCTGATCTTGCCCGCAGCGACCAGCATGGTGCCGATACTGGAATCGGGCGAGGGTTTCATGTGGGCGGAGGATAGTGTTGCAGTCATGTCAGGTCCAATCTCACGTCAAGCGCAGGCGGCGCGGCGCCAGCAGGTTCGCCAGGCGCGAACGCGGTTTCGGCGGCGCCCACGAAATATTGCCCAGCACTGGGATGTCGGCCACATTGGTCAGGTCGCCCGTGGAACGCACGCGGCGGTCCATCAATTCCACCACCAGGCCAAACCCCATACCCAGCACGCCGCCCAGCATGAAGGCCAGCACCGTGTTCAGCAGCATGCGCGGCGTGGCGGGATCGATCGGCGCCACGGCCGGATTCAGGATCGCCACTTCCGATTGCTCGGCCTGCCCTTCCATCCGCGTTTGCGACAGGCGCTGCGTGGTCGCGTCAAAGGCGCGCTGGGCGCTTTCCACATCTTTTTGCAGCACGTTCAATTCATCGCGGGTCCGGTTCAATTCCAGCACACGGGTTTTTTGTTCCGCCAGGGAGGTGCGCAACGCGCCTTCGCGCTGCGCCAGCACTTGGGCATTGTTGCCGACACTGTTCGCGGTGGACTGGATGTGCGCATTCAGACTGGCGCGCAGCTGGTTCGCTTCGGCGCGGGCCGCCAGGTATTGCGGATGGTTCTGGCCCAGGCGCTGGCCGATTTCCGCCACCTTGCTGTCCGCGGCACTGACGCTGGCGCGCAAGTTCTGGATCAGCGGGCTGTTGGCCACGTCGGGCGCTTCGCCGGCCTTGCCGGCCGCCATGCGCTGGCGCGACGCCGCTTCCATTTGCTGGGCCTGCGCCATCACCAGCTGCGCGGACAAGTCGTTAAGGCGGTTGCTTTCCACGTCGAGACGGCCATCGAGGCTGACAATGCCATATTCCTGCTGGTATTTCGACAAGCGGCTTTGCGCCGCCTCCAGCGCATCGCGCTGCTGCTTGGTCTGGTCGCTGAAGTAGCTGGCCGCTTTTTTCATCGGCTCGACTTTCAGTTGCACGGTCAGCTTCTGGTATTCATCGGCAAACGCATTGGCCACGGCCGCCACGAACTGCGGTTCCGCACCCTTGAAACTGATTTCCACCACGCTGCTTTCACGCGACGGCACGGCATCGAGCTTTTTCAGCAACAGCTCGGCCAGCCAGTCGCGCACCGTGCCCCTGCCATCCGTGGCTTGGCGGAATTGCGCAATGACATCGGTGTTTTGCGCCAGCTTCAACTGGTCCACCACGCGCAGCGCCACATTCTTGCTGGTGATGATGTCGATCTGGGTCGCGACATAGCCGGGCATCAGCTGGCCGGGTGCGGCCATGCCGGTGACGGGATCCACGCCCTTGTAGTTCAACAGCACGGTGGACGTGGCTTTATACGTCTTGGGCAGCAAGGCGCTGACCACGACGGTCACCAAGACGGTGGCCAGCAAGGTCAGCAGCACGATCTTGCGGCGTGCGCGCAAGATCAGCAGGAACTGGGAGAAATTCATGGGACTTCCTTAAAACAGGCTTTCTTTTACGTACACCACATCATCGACCTGCAGCAAATCCTCCTGCTTGACGCTGATGACTTGCATCTGGCCGCTGGCGTCGCGGCGCTTGACGCGCAGGCCGCGCTCGGTGCCGCGCGGCGTCAGGCCGCCGCCGGCCGCCAGCGCCTGCACCACCGTCATGCCGCGCTCGAGGCGCGCCGGGCCGGGACGCTGTACTTCGCCATAGATGTAAAAGCGCGGCGCGCGCTCGACGTACACCACGTCATTCGGCGCCAGCGGATAGTCGTGGCCAAAGTCGCCCGACTGCACCATCTTGATGATATCGATGGTTTCACTGGTGGTCTTGCCATCGCGGGTGCGGATCAGGGTCACGCTGTCGCCCCCTTCCACGCCAATGCCGCCAGCCTGCGCCAGCGCTTCCATCAAGGTGCGTTTGCCATCCATCGGATAGCGGCCGGGACGGTTGACCTGGCCCAGCACCGACACCTGCGCACTCTGGATCGTGGTGACCAGGATGTTGACTTGCGCCTTTTTCACATAGCCGCCGCTGTCGAGCAGGCTGGCAATTTTTTTCTCGGCGGCCGGCACGGTCAGGCCCGCCACCGGCACCTGCCCCACCAGCGGCACCGTGACCGTACCGGTTTCCGCCACCCGGGTTTCCGTGGCCAGGTCGGGACTGCCATAGACGGTAATGCGCAAGACATCGCCGGAACCGAGCACGATGGCGGCCGCGTTGGCCAGGTTGGCCAGGTTGGCCGCATTAACCGCGTTGGCTGGCGTGGCTGACTTGGCCGTGTCCGCCGCACTGGCTGCGCGCATAGAAGTTGCCGCCGCCAGCGCCATCGTCAGCATGGCCAGCCACAGGGTGATTTTTTTCATGGTGCCTTCTCCTTATTTCAAGCCGGCGACGCCGCGCGCATCCGCCGCCGCCTGCTGCGGTACCGGCTGCGCGCCCGCCACGGTATCGGTCTTGTTGAAGTAGTCGATCTTCGCGTCCGCGCGCAAGCGTTTGAGCTCCGCTTCGGCCGCATCCTTGTTTTTCTTGTTCAGCAGGAATTGCTCGATCTGTGCGACGGAATTGTCGAGCGTGGCGGGACTGTCCTTGACCTCGGCAATTTGCATCAGCAGGCTGCGCTCGCCTTCGCGGATGATGAACAGCTGGCCCTTGGGCATCGTCAACAGCTTGCTGCTCAGTTCAGGCGGCATGTCGGCGCTGGTGCGCGACACTTGCGTGCGGCCATACTTGACTTTATTGCTGTCCAGCCAGGCCGCGACATCGTCCAGCGACCGGGTGGAATCCATCAGCGATTTCAGCGGCTCCGTCACATCCTTGCTGGCCACCACCAGTTCGCGCATGTCGAACTGTTTGCGGCTGGTGAAGAATTCCGGATGCTGGTTGAAATACGCTTCGACTTCCGCGCGGGTCGGCTTGGCCTGGCTGCCGATGCGTTTTTGCAGGTAAGCCTGGGCAATGATCATGGCCTTGGCGCGCTCGATCGCCTGCATGACTTTCGGATCGCGGTCCAGCTTGTCCTTGGCCGCTTCGTTTTGCAGCAGTTGGCGGTCGATCAGCGATTCCAGCAATTGCTTGCGCACGGCGTCCGGCTGGGCGGTGGCGCCGGAGCGCTGCAATTCTTCATTCAGTTGCAATACCGTGATTTCCGCGCCATTGACGCTGGCCAGCGCCTGCCCGGCCTTGGGTTCCTTGTTGCCACAGGCCGACAGCGCCAGCGTGGCGGCCAGGATCACGGTAGCGGCGGCGCGGTGGCGGAGGACATCGCGGCTGACATCGCGGCTAAGATAAGCGGTAGTGTCCAAGATATGTCCTTTGTGTAAATATTTATTTGCAACATTAATAATGTGCAAAGATTTTAGCCCAGCGCGGTTTTTCGGCGCGCACGAATGGCTCAGTCACTTGCAGTGTTCAATCCAATGCTCAGTGCGCATTCTCATGGCCGGTCACCACTTTCATGGTGCGCAGCACAATCCACAGATCCAGCCACAGCGACCACTTGCGCAGGTAATCGAGGTCGTAGCGGATCCGCGCCTCCATCTTGTCCAGGGTTTCGGTTTCCCCCCGCAAGCCATTGACTTGCGCCCAACCGGTGATGCCCGGCTTGACCTTGTGGCGCAGCATGTAGCCCTTGATCAGCTTGCGGTATTGCTCGTTGTGCGCCACCGCATGGGGGCGCGGTCCGACGATACTCATGCGGCCTTGCAGCACATTGATGAATTGCGGAATTTCATCGAGCGAGGTCTTGCGCAGGAACGCCCCGACCTTGGTCACCCGCTGGTCATTTTTCTTCGCCTGCGTGACTTTGGCGCCATCTTCCGACACCGACATCGAACGGAATTTATAGACGATGATTTCCTCGCCATACAGCCCGTAGCGGCGCTGCTTGAAGATGGCCGGGCCGGGCGAATCGAGCTTCACCGCCAGCGCCACGGCAGCCATGACCGGCAGCAGCATCAGCGTGATCAGGCCGCCCAGCACCATGTCGGAAGTGCGCTTGATCAGGCTGTTGAATCCGGTGAACGGGCTTTCGCAAATCGCGATCACCGGCATCCCGCCCACGTTATCGAAGCGCGCCTGCATCAGGTCGAACACATAGATATCAGGCAGGAAATACACGGAGGCCGTGGTGTCCTGCAATTCGTCGAGCAGGCGGCGGATGCGGGGCTGGGCGGAAATCGGCTGGCTGATGAAAATCATCTTGATATGGTTTTCCCGCACGAAGGCCGCGATGTCGTCCATGCTGCCCAGCACCGGGTGACTCATGTTGCCCGGCATGCGGTCGCGCGCGCGGTCGTCAAAGAAGCCTTGCACCGTCATGAACAGGTTCGGCAAGCGGTCGATAGTATTGGCAAAGCGCACGCCCACATCGTTGGCGCCGATGATCAGCGCCGAACGTTCCTGGGTCTCGCGCTCCGGATCGGAGCCCAGCTTGCGCGCCGCCGTGTGGCTGGCCAGCAGGGCAAAGGGCGTGGCGGCAAACCACACCAGCACCACGTGCTCATCATAGTGGTACGACAGGCCGCTGACGGAACCGAGGAACACCAGGATGGCGGCGGTGACGATCCAGCCGATGAAGATGTCGCGCGCATAGGCCAGCATGCGGCCGCTGCGCCAGGTCTGGTAAGGATCGACGTATTGATAGACCGAAGTGGAAATGAAGAACGCCAGGATCATCAGTACCAGCGAATAGCCGGTAAACGGTTCGGCAAACATCAGTGAAAACAGGTACAGCGTACCCATGATGATGAGGGGGTCCAGTACACGCTGGAAGAAGGAAATCAGTGGTATGTCGTTAACCGTCATGGTTTTTCTCGAAAGCTCAGAACTGTATGCTGGCGCTGGCTGCGGCGCCGTTGGCACGGTAATTGGTGGAAGCATTGCCGCTTCGCACCTCATGGAAAGCATTGACTGATAACTGCGAGGACAGCGTCGGCGCCCAGGTCAGTCCCAATGTTGCAATGCGGGTTTTATCGGACAGGTTGGGCGCCGCAAGACGTCCCTCCAGCGTACTGAAATCGCGTTTTTCGCGCCGCACCATTGCGGTCGCCGCCACCTTGCTGGTGACGTCCCACGTGGTATTGAAACTGGCGCCCTTGTTGACGCTGTTGTTGATCAAGTTGCTTTCCACTGCGGCAAAATCGCGCCAGGCCGAGGCCGACATTTTCAGCTTGCGCAGCATCGACCAGTTCATCGTGGCGCGGCCATTCAGGCCGCTGGTATCGCGCTCCGCAAACAGGCTGTGCTTGCGTTCCGCCCAGCCGGCCAGCATCTGGAATTGCGAGGTGGCGGAAAACAGCCAGTACACGTTGGCCTTCAATTCATGCTGGGTATAACTGTCGTCGACCAGCATGCCCCCCAGTGCGCGGTGGTTCGGATACTTGCCTTCGATCCGCGACGCCTGCAGGCCAAAGCGGCTGCCGCTGGGCGGCAAATAATCGAAGCCCGCATCGAGCTGGTCTTCGGTGCGGTTGTTGTACCGCTGGACCGGCAAATCGTAAGTCGACTTGTTGCGGCTGGCCGCCGCGCGCACGCGGTAGCTGGGATGAAAACGCCACGCGCCATCGGCATACTCGCGGCGCTGCACCCGCAAGTTGCGCTCAGCCGTATGGAAATCGTTGAAGGACGTCAGCGTTTGCGCATAGGTGCCGCCCAGGTGGCCTTCCAGGTGATTGCCGATGTGCCACTCGAGGTCGGCCGCGTAATCCTTGCCGTCATAGTCGAGCTGGGTATAGCGGCTGAATTTGACTTTCGAGCGCTTGATTTGCGCGGTCAGGCGCTGGCGGCTGAGTGGCATATCCACCAGCACGCCGATTTGCGTGCGCGTGAAATCATCGCCGCGCTGCGCAATCACGGCCCGTTCATCGAGGCGAAACAAATTGCTGTCATGGCTGCGCGCCACGGCCAGGTAGGGGTGGATGGTGTCGCTCAGCATGGCGTGGGCCGGCGCCAGCGGCAACGCCGCCCATGCGCCCAGCGCCACCAGTAACGAATTTTTATATGAAGGCATGGCGGCTCCTTACCAGTAATGCCAGTTGCCGGTGGCCAGCACCCAGATGCCCAGCGCGCCATTGGTGACGCCGTGCGCCAGGATGGCGGCCCACAGGCTGCCGCTGCGCATGTACAGCAAGCTGTAGGCAAGGCCTGCGACGATGCCGGCAAACCATAATTGATGTTCGACGCCAAACAGCAGCGCGGTAATGGCCAGCGCCCGGATGCCGACCCGCGCCGGCGCCACACTGAGGAAATCAGCAGACGCCAGCCAGCGCAACACCAACGAACGCCAGAACAGTTCTTCCATGATGGGCACGACCAGCGCGGCGCCCACGATCCGGATCAAGGCCAGGCGCCATTCGATCGCGCCCGCGTCATTGCGCGGATCAAAACCGGCCGAAACACCGAACTGCATCCAGCCGGCGTCGAGGTTGATCCACAGGACAAACACCAGCAGTCCGACCGCCGTGGCGGCAGCCGCGCCGCGCGCCGTGACGTCAAACCGCGCCAGTTCCACGTAGTGGCGGCGGTAAGCCCACAGCAGCGCCACCACCGCCGCGATCTTGGCGGCATACAGCCAGCGCAGGTCGGCCGGTGAGACCGCAGGCGCGCCCAGCGCCGGCCACAGGTCGGCCAGCACGATGAAGGCCATATACGCGGCAAACGGCAGGATGCGCGCGGAAGCATGGCCGGGTACGGCGCCAACAGTGGGAGAATAGGGTTTCATGCACCAGAGCAATCTTGTCAAGTTTGCGAATAATATAACTTTCAACTCAACAGGAGCGCACGGCTGGGAAACCCAATGAAAACGGCCCGCTCACATGGATGAGCGGGCCGCTTCAGGGATGGTCAGAGTGTTGCTACTTCATAGCGCCGTTTCCAGAATATGCCGGTAAGGCGCATCTTGGAGAAACCGCTGGATTTCAGCAGGCCTTTGCTGTAAAACCGCCAGTGCGCTTTTCAGCCACCGCTGTCGTTCATCGACAAGGTCCGAATCCTTGTTGAGTCCCAGCATATCCCGCGTCTGGCGAACAGTATGCTGCTGCGCTCGCGTCAAGCCGGTGACAGGCTCAATGGTGCCATCCGTCGACACACTCCATCGGACGTTGCAGCCTGGGCCAGGCTCAATCGGCAATAGTCCATTTTTCTTTTGTTGGCCGCATGTTTTGGTGTTAATGCAGCTATGAGCGTAGTTAGTGTAGGTAAAGCACAGACCTGGATGCGCATTGGGACCTCCTTTGGGCTTAATGTGCTCAACTTGTCCCGCACCAGGCTGCAACTTGCGCTCACAATAGACGCACAACCCACCCTGGTCGGCATTGAGGTCAGCCTTGACGGCGGTCTTAACCGGCAAAAATGGCGAGCTGTCAAAGTCCTGCACCAAAATGCCTGGATGTGTCGCGACAAAATACGTCAGTGCTGGTGTGGGCACCGCACGGTGTTGTAATTCAACCATGGCTACCTGACCTTTGCTGCTTTGCGTTCCGCAAGGAAGCGCCAGGTCGCCAAATCACTCTCATGGATCTGATAGCCAGCCTCATCAAGTACAGCTTTAAGCCGCACTGCGTCAGAACTGCGTTCCAGACCGGCCCGTACCAGTTGCTCAAATTGGCGTATGCTGTCCTGCAACGGCAATGGCGGTTCACGATGGGTTCCCATCACCTTGGCCAAGGCATCGCCGGCTTCATGCGCCAGCGGACTGAAATTCGGCATACTTGCTGTGTATCCGGAAGCGTCGAATTCGATCTTCCGGATATTTTCACGAGGAACAGTCGTCAGTACCTGCGGACTATGGGTAGTAACGATAAATTGCACATTGGGGAAAGCACTGGTCAGGCTTTGCAACACGACTTGCTGCCATTCCGGATGCAAGTGCATGTCCACTTCATCTATCAATACAACACCAGGCGTTTCACGAGCTGCGGCAGCCCCCAGTTGAGGATTCAGTTTTGTCGCGCGAAACGCAATGTCGGCTACCATGCCGATCATATTGCGGATGCCATCACTCAACAGCTCCACCGGCAATTCGCCATGGATGTCGTGATGTGCCACCAGCGCATCACGCGAAAATGAGTAACTGATGTTCCGCCAATCGGCAACTGCCAGGCACGTATTCACCGCATCGGAGACAGATTGGATGTACCCGTCAAATTCTGTCGGCGAAAACGGCTTGCCCTGCTCTTGGGCTGCGATTTTCGCCTCTTTGGAATTTAAGTTCCAATAGCGGAACCACGCAACGAACGCCTTGTAGCTGGAACCTGGATCAAGGCAGTCCGAATAGCCGACTGTACGTGATGTACGCGGCAGCTTGGCATCCGTTAATTTTTTTTGCTGCCATAATCGGCCCGTGCCGTAGTAGGCCAGCAAAGGAAGAACCGTATCGGTCCCCTGCGTACGCACGGCTTCCTGTTGACGCTTGCCATACTCACTCAGTTCCTTCGCATCCTTGATCGTGGTCTTGGCCTTCACAGGCCCGGCCAGGCTACGACGCCACGAGGTTGTAAGCCGGTCATCTGACAACGAGTCATCCAAACTCCCGGGTATATAACCGGTTGCTTCCAGGCGCACACCTTGAGGAGCAAATTCCATTTCGCTGCTGGCGGTTTCCCGTACCCGCGAAAGCCTGATATCGTTGGGCCCGAAATGCGCCCCGGTGCCCTCATCGAACGCCCCGACATAGGGACCAAACGCGACCGCTATCGCATCGAGTATCGATGTTTTGCCGGCGCCGTTCGATGCAATCAGCACAGTCAATCTCGGATGGAAATCGATATCGAGAGCGTCAAAGCACCGATAATCCCGCAACCGCAATGATTCGATATTCAAGCTTCGCATGGCGCCTCGTCAGTTGCGCGACTCGATGGTTTCCCACCGCTCCAGCGCCTGCATCAATTCCAGTTCGATCTGCTCGATACGTTCCTGCACGCGGCGCGCCTCGGCCGCGTTTTTCTTGTAAAAGTCCGGGTCGGACAATTGCAGGTTCAACGCGGTCTGCTCATCCTCCAGCGCGGCGATCTTGACCGGCAATTCTTCCAGTTCGCGCTGTTCCTTGTAGCTGAGCTTTTTTTGCTTGGCCGCGGCCGGCGCGGCGGGCGCCGCCGCAGCAGCCGGCTGCTCCACTTTCGGCGCGCCCTTGATCGGCGCCGGCGGCGGCGCCACCGTGTCGCGCACGCGCTCCCAGTCGCTATAGCCGCCAACAAATTCGCGCCACTTGCCCTGCCCTTCGGCCACGATCACCTGCGTCACGACGTTATCGAGGAACATGCGGTCGTGGCTGACGAGGAACACCGTGCCCTCATAGTCTTCCAACAATTCTTCCAGCAATTCCAGCGTATCGATATCGAGGTCGTTGGTGGGTTCGTCCAGCACCAGCACGTTGGCCGGCTTGGCGAACAAACGCGCCAGCAGCAGGCGGTTGCGCTCGCCGCCGGACAGCGATTTCACCGGCGAACGGGCGCGTTCCGGCGCAAACAGGAAGTCGCTCAGGTAACTCATCGCATGCTTGCGCTGGCCATTGACTTCGACCCAGTCGCTGCCGGGTGCAATGGTTTCCAGCAGGCTGGCTTCTTCATTGAGCTGGGCGCGCATCTGGTCGAAATACGCCACTTGCAGCTTGGTGCCCTGCTTGATGGTGCCGCCGTCGGCGCTTTCTTCGCCGAGGATCAGCTTCAGCAAGGTGGTCTTGCCGGCGCCATTGGCGCCGATCAGGCCGACCTTGTCGCCGCGCAGGATGGTGGCGCTGAAGTCCCGCACGATGGTTTTTTCGCCATAGGCTTTCGACACGTTCTCCAGTTCCGCCACGATCTTGCCGGAGCGTTCGCCCGACGACACTTGCAAGGTCACCTGGCCCTGCTGTTCGCGGCGCACGGCGCGCTGTTCGCGCAAGCGCTCCAGGCGGCGCACGCGGCCTTCATCACGCGTGCGGCGGGCCTTGACGCCCTTGCGGATCCACACTTCTTCCTGCGCCAGGAATTTGTCGAACTTGGCGTTCTCCACTTCTTCGATTTCCAGCTGCTCCGCCTTGCGGGTCTGGTATTGGCTGAAATTGCCCGGATACGACAGCAGCCGGCCCCGGTCCAGTTCGATGATGCGGGTGGCGACATTGTCGAGGAAGGAGCGGTCGTGGGTGATGAACAGCACGCTGCCCTTAAAGTCGCGCAACAAGCCTTCCAGCCACTGGATCGACGTGAAGTCCAGGTGGTTGGTCGGTTCGTCGAGCAGCAGCACGTCCGGCGCCGACACCAGCGCGCGCGCCAGCGCCACGCGCTTTTTCATCCCGCCCGACAGCGTCTGCATTTGCGCATCCGGGCCCAGGTTCAGGCGGTCCAGGGTTTGTTCGACCTTGTTTTTCAGGTTCCACGCATCGGCCGCGTCGAGGATGACCTGGATATCGTGCATGCGTTCCATCAGCGCGTCATCGTCGCCCTGGCCGAACTGGCCTGTCAGCGCGTCATATTCCTTCAACAGCGCCTGCAAGTCGCCCATGCCGGACGCCACCGCGTCGAACACGGTCATTTCCGGATCGAATTCCGGTTCCTGTTCGACATAAGCGATCTTGAGGCCCTGCTGCATCACCAGCAAGCCGTCGTCGAGCTTGAAGCGGCCCGAAATGATTTTCAGCAGGGACGATTTGCCCGTGCCGTTACGGCCGATCAAGCCGACCCGTTCGCCCGTTTCCAGCGAAAACTCCGCTTGGTCGAGCAGCGCGAAGTGGCCGAACGCCAGTTGCGCATTGGTGAGAGAAATAACTGCCATATTGTCGTGTCCTGCGTGGCAGGCGGTTGCATTGAAGAAGGAAACCAGCATTGTACCGGCAGCGGGGCCCATCAGCCGGAAACTGGCCGAAATCAGCCGATTTCAGCGGGAATTGCCTGGCAGTGGCTGGCATTGGCCGTGAAATGTCAGCCGCAGAACATTGGCCGCGAATTATTGGCCGCGCATTGCCGCAGGCATGGCGGCTTTGCTATCCTTGCGGCTCTTCACCCTCCGGAGTTTTTATGGCGACACTGCCTCCCGCCTATGGATCGGACCAGAATGGCCTGGTATGCGGCTATCTGTTCCTGCCCGGCCAGGCGCCGCAAACCGTGGGCGCGGCGCAGGCCGCGGCGTGGCTGCAGGGAGCATCGCAGGCGGATGGCGCCTTTGTCTGGCTGCATTTCAACCTGGCCAATACCGCCAGTGAAAAATGGCTGCACGAACACACCGCGCTGGCCGAAGAATTCTATGAAAGCCTGCATGACGGCCAGCGTTCGACCCGGATCGAAGTGGCCGACAATGCGCTGATCGCCATCGTCAACGATGTGGTTCACGACTTTTCATTCGATCCGTCCGACATCGCCACCCTGTGGCTCAGCGTGGACCGGCGCAGCGTCATCAGCGCGCGCCGTCAGCAATTGAAGGCGGTCGACAGCCTGCGGCTGGCGGTGCAGGCGGGCGAGCCGCTGCGCTCGCCGGTGGAGTTGCTGGCGCACCTGCTGCGCGACCAGGCCGACGCGCTGGTGAAAATCGTACGCGACGCCACCACCCGGGTCGATAACATCGAAGACCACCTGCTGGCCGGCAAACTCAAATACAAGCGCGCCAACCTGGGCACCTTGCGCCGCGTCCTGGTACGGCTGCGCCGCCTGCTGGCGCCGGAACCGGCCGCCCTGTTCCGCCTGCTGCAAAAGCCGCCGGCCTGGATTGCCGATGTCGACACCGAAGAATTGCGCCAGGCCAGTGAGGAATTCGCCGTGGTGCTGAACGACATGTCGGCCCTGCAGGAACGCATTAAATTACTGCAGGAAGAATTGGCGGCGCTGGTCAATGAAAGCAATAACCAGAGCCTGTACGTGCTGACCATTGTCACCGTGCTGGCGCTGCCGATCAACATCATCGCCGGCTTGCTGGGTATGAACGTGGGCGGCATTCCGCTGGCCGATGCGCCGCACGGCTTTGCCGTGGTGGTGGGAATCGTGGCAGCGTTTACCTTGATCGCGGGGTGGCTGGCGTTCCGGCGGCGGGGCGACGACGGCGCGTGATTTAGCTTTTTCGTGCCAGTCGGCTATAATTGCGCCGCGTCCTCCCCGTAGTACAATGGATAGTACACATGCCTCCTAAGCGTGGGATACAGGTTCGATTCCTGTCGGGGGGACCACCACCGCTCCCGCGCCCTCTCCTGCGGGCATCCCGCCAAGTTCACACCTGCCATGACCGGTGTTGTCGAGCCCATCCAATTACCTATCTTGGCGGGCAACACTTATTCCCATGGACCATTATTCCCGCTACGGCATTCGACTCACCCGCTTTGCTTATAATATGCTCACACATATTATATTTTCATGATGAATGCTCCCGATTTTCCTGTACAGCTTGATCTGAATGTGCTGCGCGTCGGCGCGCAGCACGCGGTGGGCGCCTTGAAGCTGCTTGCCAATGAAGACCGTTTGCTACTGCTTTGTCAGCTATCGCAAGGCGAGAAATGCGTCAGCGAGCTTGAGACGCTGCTCAATATCCGGCAACCGACGCTATCCCAGCAATTGGGCGTGCTGCGCAAGGAGGGGGTGATTGCGCCACGGCGGGATGGCAAAAATATCTATTACAGCGTGGCATCGCCGGAATTGCTGCAAATACTGACGCTGCTTTACCAGTTGTATTGCCCTGCCGGGCCGATGAATGAACGCCTTGATTCACCATTGGGCAGCACTTAAAAAGAGCCGCCGTGACCAAATCGGACACGAACACGCGGCGCAACGCGGCCCTGGTGGAGCCAACCACCGCATCGGCGTCGCCCTGCGCAACGCCGGCTAGGCAATGCCCCCTCGCCCGTGGAATTCATAGTGAATTCATTGGCGCGCATCGATCGGTTTGTCGCCTTTGGGCCAGTCGTTGACCCGGCCGGCGAATTCAGGCCGTGGCTGCCCGGTGAAATAAGCGGCAACGTCAACCGCGTCCTGCGCGGAAAGGGTTTCGCCCTGGCCGAGCGGCATATTATGTTTGACAAAGGCCGCCGCCGTATACGTGCGCGCCATCCCCGCCCCCACATTGAACGAATCCTTGCCCCACAGTGGCGGGAAGAGATAACCGCCTTGCGGATTGGGGATGCCCTGTCCTTCCGCTCCGTGGCAGGATGCACATTGCGCCGCGTAGACGGTCTTGCCATGCGCAAGGTTGGGCTTGAGCGCGGTATCGATTTTCACAAAGCCTCTGCCGCTGATGCTGGCGCCCGCCGGCACCCCGGTGGATAGCCATTTCATGTACGACAGGATGGCATTCATTTCGTCCGATTCGAAGGCAAGCGGCTTGCCATTCATCGAGCGCTGGAAACAGTCATTCACCCGCTCCTGGAGCGAAATCACTTTTCCGCTGCGCGATCGATATTCCGGAAAGGCGCCGGCCAGTCCAACCCACGGCGAAGCATAGGCAGTAGTGCCGCCATTGAGGTGACAACTGGTGCAGTTCAAGCCGTTGCCAACGTTACCCGGCAACTGCTTGTGGGTGTCCGTCAACAGGATCTTGCCGCGCCTGATGGCGTCCCCCATCGGGCCCTTGGGGATCGATGCCTCGGCAGGCACGGGCATGGTTCCCGTTGCCTGCTGGGCAAACGCCGCCATGCCCGTCACCGCCAGTAATGCAAGCGCCATGGCGCCGGTTTTCATGCTGTTCACAATGCTCTCCTTGATGTGGATTGCCTGCATTCAGGCAGTCAGTAAGACCTTCGCCACCATGCCGATGGCAATCAGGCCGGCCACCAGCGCAAAACCTTGCTGCAGCCTGGGACCGCTCAGTCGGCTGGCCACCAGCCGTCCGGACAGCATCCCCATGATGGCGCCGGCGGCGAACGGCAAGCCCACCCGCCAGTTCATGGCGCCCGCGATGGCGCTCGACAGGACACCCGTGATGGAGACCAGTGTAATGACCGCCAGCGAGGTGGCGACGACGGACTGCATCGGGGCGTTCGTCGCACGCCGCAGCGCCGGGACAATGACAAAGCCGCCGCCGACGCCAAGCAGGCCGGACAGGAAGCCGGCGCCGATCCCCGAGACTGCCAGCGCGCGCGTACAGGCTGCGGTCCAGATAAACCGGCCGCTGTCCGTGTTGAGCTGGCAGGGCTGCAAAGGCAGGGGCGACACCGGCGGGGATTGCGGCGCGGCCGCCTGGCGGAACATGCGCCACGCCACATACGCCAGTATGGCGGCGAAGAGCAAGGTCAACGGCCCATTCGGAATCTGATGCGCCAACCATAAGCCCAGCGGAGAAAAAAGCATGCCGGCCCCGGCCATGAGTATGGCGGCGCGATACCGGACGATCCCCGTGCGCAGTCCGATGACGGCGCCCACCGCCGCGGACAGGCCGACGGCCAGCAGCGCAACCGGCGCCGCCTGCGCCACGCCCAGATGCAGCAGGAAAAGCAGCAGAGGAACAGCGAGGATCGCGCCACCAGCCCCCGTCAGCGCCAGGATCAGGCCGACAACGGCGCCCAGGACCACGCTGCCCGTCAAAATACTGTCCATTTCAGCCACCCTCCCCACGCTTAACGGGTGCTCGACGTTGCCGGTGAACCCAGCCGCTCAGCCAGTTCAAAAACCGCCATGCCGGCCAACATCGCCGCGACGAAGCCCCAGGCTTTCGGATAGCCGGCCCCCAGTGCAACCAGTGCGGGCCCCGGACAAAAACCGGCCAGTCCCCATCCGATACCGAATGCCGCGCTGCCCAGCAACAGCCTCGGTGTGACAGCAGTGCTTGCCGGCAACTGCATGGGCAACCCGAGCAGCGACCGCTCCCGGCGTCTGGCCGCCAGGAAAGCCACCGCGCCAACGGCAATCGCCCCGGCCATCACCAGGGCCAGGGACGGATCCCAGCGGCCCGCGAGGTCGAGAAAATTCTGGACCTTGGCCGGATTGGCCATGCCGGAAACCATCAGGCCGACGCCGAAGAGCAGGCCTGCGAACAAGGAAGTCAGTGTGGTCATCTCATCCCCCAATCAAGTGCCGTTGCACGAACACAGTCACGAAACCCGCCGCCATGAACGTCAGGGTGGCGGCCAGCGAACGGATGGCGCCGCGCGAAATGCCGCACACCCCGTGGCCACTGGTGCAGCCGCTGGCGTAGCGGGTGCCCAGCCCCACCAGGAAGCCGGCGGCCAGAATTTCGCCCCAGCCTGCCTGGATGTCCGCCATGGCTGGCCGGCCGAGCAGGCTTGCCACGAGCGGCGCGCCAACCAGGCCGGCGAGGAAGGCCACGCGCCAGGCGATATCGCGCTTCGGCAGGCTCAACAAGCCGCCCAGGATGCCGCTGATGCCGGCAATCCGGCCGTTAAACAGGACCAGCACGGCCGCCGCCGCGCCGATCATCAAGCCGCCGGTGAAAGACAGCCCGGGGGTGAAGTGAGCAAAATCAATCAGCATGTCGCCTCCTGGTTGGTGGTGGTGATACCGCAAAACTGTTGATACAGGACTGCCATGACGGCAAGCGCCTGCGGGCTCGCCACCGCATAGAACACGTTCTTGCCATCCCGGCGCGTGGTCACCAGCTCGTTTTCGCGCAGGATGGTCAGTTGCTGGGACAACGTTGGCTGCCGGATGCCCAGCTGCGCTTCCAGTGCGCCGACGGACATCTCGCCCTGGGACAGCTGACACATCAGCAGCAAACGGTCCGGGTTGGCCAGCACCTTAAGCAGCGCACATGCATTTGCCGCCGCCGCTTGCATGGATTCAAGGTCGATGGTGGGGTGGAATATTTTCATCTGGTGACGCCCTACGATATACATGAACACATTATATAACAAAATAAAATGTTTTTGCGTATAATGATTTAACCTAAGGAGGAACATCATGCGACCAGCGATACATGCATTCTTCGACGCGGCAACCTGGACCGTCACTTATGTGGTCTACCAGGAGGGGCGCCCCGAATGCGCCATCATCGACTCCGTGCTGGACTACGACCACAAGGCCGGCCGGACAGCCACCGCCAGCGCGGATCAGGTCATCGCCTTCGTGCTCGAACACGGACTGCACGTGGAATGGATACTGGAAACGCACGCGCATGCCGACCACCTGTCCGCGGCGCCTTATCTCAAGCGGCAGCTGGGTGGCCGGATTGCCATAGGCCGCCAGATTCGCCGTGTACAGGGCGTATTCAAAGGCCTGTTCAACCTGGAGCCAGGATTCCAGCCAGACGGGACCCAGTTCGACCACTTGTTCGAGGACAATGAAACGTTCACCATCGGCGCCATGACCGGCATCGCGCTGCACGTGCCTGGCCATACGCCGGCCGACATGGCATACCGGATTGGCGATGCGGTGTTTGTCGGCGATACGCTATTCATGCCGGATGTCGGCACCGCCCGTTGCGACTTCCCCGGTGGAAATGCGCACGAGTTGTACCGTTCCATCCGCAAGCTGCTGGACCTGCCCGGCCAGACGCGCTTGATGATGTGCCACGACTATCCGCCCGAAGGGCGTGCTCCGGCCTGGGAATGCACTGTCGACCAGCAGCGCCGGCACAATATCCATGTGCACGAGGGCGTCTCCGAGGAGCAGTTTGTCGCGTTAAGGAACGCCCGCGACGCGACGCTGGCGATGCCGACCCTGATCCTGCCTGCGGTACAGGTCAATATCCGGGCCGGGGAACTGCCGCCACCCGAAGAGAACGGCATCCGCTATCTGAAAATCCCCCTCAACGCGGTGTAACGACGGCGTGGCACAAGACAGCGCCGCGCCCTCCCGCCAACCCGGCAACGCCGGTGGCCTTGCCGGCCACCGACACTATTTCCACTAACTTTTTAGCAAGCAGACAGTTACAATTGCATTCCTTTTAATGTTCCGGAATGTCCATGCTCGCCAAAGCCTTCAGCATCTTCGCCCTCGCCATGATTGAGTTGTGGGCCGCCGTGCCACTCGGGATCAAGATGGACATCGATCCTTACGCGGTCGCCGCCCTGACCATCACCGGCGCCATTGCCGGCACCGTGGTGGCGGCCTTTGCCGGTGGCCTGGTCCACAAGCTGCTGCGCATGCGCACCAAGGATCCGACCAAAGGCACGGCCGGCTGGCTGGCGCAAAAAGGGCCGTGGGCGATTGGTTTGCTGGGGCCACTGCTGCTGGGGGCGACGATTTCCGCCGCGCTGGCCTCCAGCCTGGGCCTGTCGCGCCGGGTCTGGATGCCGCTGCTGGTGGCCGGGATTTGCGTGTGGACCGTTGCCGTCACGGTGCTGACCGTGCATGGTTTTGAAATAATGGCCGGCGGCACCGCTTCCGGCGCCGCGTTCTGAGAGCGGCGGCGCCTAGCGGATGTCGCGGATGGCGTCCTGGTATTCCCGGGACTTGCGTACCTTGCCGATGGCGGCCCACAGCGCCTCGACTTTATCCTTGTTGGCGCTGTAATACGCTTTCGACACCGCCAGGTAAAAATCCGCCGTCATGAATTTCACGGGCAGCATTTCCACCTTGTCCTGCACGTCCTTGCGCGCCGCGATCAGCGCCTGCATTTCGCCGTCAAAGCCCAGCAGGATGTCGCCCTGCCCGGCGATCAGCTTGTAAAAGTTCCGCGCAGGTTCCTTGGTATTGTCATCGAACGGAATATTCATTCCCTTTAACTGGTCCGAGAGCGTGGCGAATCCGGCGGGTATCAGCACCGGCTTGCTGACATTGGTAAATTTCGCGCCATCCCAGTCGGCCTTGCCGCCCTTGACGCGGAATGCCACCACGTCCATTTTCGCCAGCGACAGCGCCGTGTTGGGTTTGCCCCCTTGCATGGGAAACGCCGCGTATTCCGCATGGAACGGCGTATAGCCGGCGTTGAGCATGCCCGACAAGGTGCCGGCGCGCACCTCGTCGATGCAGCGCTTCCAGGGCTGCACCTTCAGCGTCACCGGGATATCGGCCTGCTTCGCCGCCATCTTCACCAGCACCTGCATGGTGCCGTCGCGGGTGGGAAAGGTGTAGGGCGACGCAGCCTGGTCTTCCACACACAGCACCATCGGTTCCTGGCAATAAGCGGCCCATGACGCGCACGACAAGGCCATGCTGACTGTTACACGAAGGATAATGTTCACAGGCACGCTCCGGGCAAGGTGTGATCGGACCAGCATGCCGCCGGAATGCCTGGGTGTCAAATGACTCTGTTGCAGCAGGAATACAACGAAACCACCAGGCCGGCATTAGAGTAAACATGTCAACCATGGCTCATCGCGCATGCTAGTGTCGAAGTTTGCCCAACCTGGACGGATGCAGTGCAGATGAACGACACCCCTTCTTCCCTTTCGTTGCAAACCGCCGCCGGCGAAGCCGATCCGCACCGCATGCGCGCGGTGTTCGATGTGCAGCGAGCGACCGCGCTGCGCTGGCGCGAATCGACCGCCGGCGAGCGTATCGGCCGCATCGAAAAACTGCGCGACGCCATGCTGGCGCACCGCGCGGCCTTCCACCAGGCCTTTGCGCAGGACTACCGCAAGCCGGAAGCGGAAGTCGAAGTATCGGAATTCCTGCCGGTGATGGATGAAATCCACCAGGCCATCGGCAGCCTGCGGCGCTGGATGAAACCAAAGCGCGTGTGGCCGACCAAGACCATGCTGGGGACCCGGGCCCACGTGCAATACCAGCCGCGCGGCCGCGTACTGATCATCGCGCCGTGGAACTACCCGCTGAGCCTGTGCTTCGGCCCGCTGGTGTCCGCGCTGGCGGCCGGCAACACCGCCATCATCAAACCTTCGGAAATGACGCCGGCCGTGTCCGCGCTGATGGGCCGCATCGTTGCCGATGTGTTTCCGGCGGACGAAGTGGCGCTGTTCGAAGGCAGCCTGCCGACGTCGCAAGCGCTGCTGGAACTGCCGTTCGACCATATCTTCTTCACGGGGTCGCCCGCGGTCGGCAAGGTCGTGATGGCCGCCGCCGCCAAACACCTGGCCAGCGTCACCCTGGAACTGGGCGGCAAATCGCCGGTGATTGTCGACGCCAGCGCCAATGTGCAAATGGCGGCGGAAACCCTGATGTGGGGCAAATTCCTCAACAATGGACAAACCTGCGTCGCCCCCGATACCGCCTATGTGCACGCCTCCGTCAAGCAGGCGTTTGTCGACGCCTGCCGCTCCGTGCTGCAGCAGCGCTATGGCGCCGGCGCGGCCGCGCAAAAAGCCAGCGCCGACCTGACCCGGGTGGTGAACCAGCGCCACACGCAGCGCGTGGCGCATTTACTGAACGATGCGGTGGACCGTGGCGCGAAAGTGCTGGCCGGCGGCGACGTCGATACCGCACAGTGCTATATCGCCCCGACCTTGCTGGAACGGGTGCCGGAGGGCGCCGCCATCCTGTCGGAAGAAATCTTTGGCCCGCTGCTGCCGATTATCGAATACACCGACCTGGACCAAGTCATCCATGACATCAACCGCCAGCCGAAACCGCTGGCGCTGTATCTGTGGAGCACCGACCGGCGCGCGATCAAGCGGGTGTTGTCGCACACCAGTTCCGGCGGCGCCTGCGTCAACCATTGCGTTGCGCATTTTGCGCACGGCAACTTGCCATTTGGCGGTGTCAACAACTCCGGCATCGGCAATGCGCACGGCAACTATGGCTTCAAGGCGTTTTCCCATGAACGCGCCGTGCTGCGCGGCTCCTGGCTGCACCTGGTGAAACTGTTCTTCCCACCGTATACGCAAGGCCGCAACAAGCTGATCCGCATGACGGTCGACTTGCTGCGCCTGCCGTTCTAAGCTGCGGCGCTATCTCGCCGCGTCAGGCCGCTGTTTTACGGCGCCGCAGCACCAGCGCCAGGACAGCCAGCCCGGCGCCGGTCAGCCAGCCGGCGCCGGGTTCCGGCACCAGGTTGACGGTATAGACTTCGATCTGGCCAAAGCGCACATTGGCGATGTTCTGGTACGGCGTATTGTCCAGCAAGCTGGTGAACGGGTTCTGGTGGTGCGCGCCATCGTTATAGCTGAGCAGCGCAGAGACGCCGCCGGTGGTCAAATCAAACGGCACCGATAAATCAAAGCCCGCGCCAAAGGTGGGGCCCTTGGCCGCATCATTGACGGTCTGCATGGCGCCATAGTCGTCGCCCGCCAGCACCGGCAATTGCTGGAAGTGCAAGCCGCTGGTCAGGTTAAACAGGAATGCGGTGCGGTCCGCCGCATCGGGCGTCATGTTGAAGCCCCCTTTGGATGACCAGCTTTGCGGGTTATAGCCGCCCACCAGCCAGGAACGGCCATCCACACCATAGGCTTGCATGACGGTGAAGGTACGGCCCTTGCCATCGGCCGCCGCATGGAAGTCGGCCGCGGTCTTGCCGGGCGCCTTGGCAAACAACAGGTTCAGGCCCAGCGACCCCTCGCCCAGCCACGACGACAATTGCGCATGGTCCGCCGCGCTGAGCAGCGTGGCATGTGCCGGCAGCGCGGCCAGCAAGGCCAGCGCGCTTATAACGATTCTTGAACGGAAATGCATGGCTGCTCCACGGTTGAGTCGAGCTCGGCCGGCACCGGATTCATCACATCCGGTACGCAGTTGCTCTTGACGATAACGGAAGGATTACCGGCCACCACGGAATAGGGCGGCACGTCGGACGTCACAAAAGCGCCGGCGCCGATACGGCTGCCGCGCCCGATCGTCACGCCGCCCACGATCACTGCGTGCGGTCCGATCCACACTTCATCTTCCAGCACGGGATAGCCAATGTCGCGCTGGCCATCGGCGCCGATGCGGTCGCGCCGGCCCAGCGTGACGCCGTGGAACAGTGTCACGTTGCGCCCGATGCGGACACCCTGGCTGACCACCAGTCCCCAGCCATGGGTCAGCGCCAGCCCCGGGCCAAAATGCGCGGTCCAAGGGAAATCCATGGCCGCCTGGTGGGTGGCAACGCGGTGCAGGATTTTCAGCAGCGGCAGCACCAGCCGCCCCGCCGCCCCGCCATCGCGCGCGCGCTGGCACAGCCGCATGGTCACCACCGGGCGGAAAGTCCGCCGCGTCAGGAAACCCTTCAGCAATGACGCCGCGCCATAGCGGCCATACTGGCGGAACGTGTCCGCCTTCAGTCGATCCCAGGTAGCCATGCTGTCGTTCACTCACAATATTGTCGTTTGGACCATATTGTCAGTGATTCACCAAAACCCTGGCGCGCAATATGACGCGGCGGCCAGGTCAGGGCACGATGGCGGTGACTTCGATCTCGACCCGTGCCCGCTCTTCCAGCAATCCCGCCACCTGCACCGCCGTCATGGCCGGATAATGCTGGCCGATGAGCTCGCGGTAAATCGCACCGATTTCCTTGTAGGCGCCCATGTATTCATGTTTGTCGACCACATACCACGTCATGCGCACGATGTGTTCGGGACGGGCGTTGGCTTCGGCCAGCACGGCCACGATATTTTCCATGCATTGGCGGACCTGGCCGGCGAAGTCGTCCGTGTGGAACACCCCTTGCGCATCCCAGCCGATCATGCCACTGACACAGACCGTGGTACCGCTGGCCGCGACCCCGTTGGAATAGCCGCGCGGCCGGACCCATCCTGGTGGTTGCAGGAATTTCATTTCATCCCCTTTAACAATTCGCGTGCAATGATCAGTTGCTGCACTTCGGTCGCGCCCTCATAAATCCGCAGCGCGCGGATTTCACGGTACAAGCGCTCGACCGGCACCTCGCTGACGACACCGAGGCCGCCAAACATTTGCACCGCCGCGTCGATCACTTGCTGCGCGGTTTCCGTGGCCGTCATTTTCGCCATGGCCGCTTCCTTCGTGACGTTATTGCCCTGGTCGCGCTGCCACGCGGCGCGGTAGGTCAGCAAGGCGCTGCTGTCGATCCCGGTCGCCATCTGCGCCAGCTTCGCCTGCGTCAGCTGGAAGTCCGCCAAGACCTGGCCAAACATCTGGCGCGTGGTGGCGCGCCGCAGCGCTTCATCGAGCGCGCGGCGGGCAAAGCCCAGCGCGGCCGCCGCCACCGACGTGCGGAACACGTCCAGGGTCGCCATCGCGACTTTAAAGCCCTGGCCGCCGTCACCGATCCGCTGCGACGCGGGAATGCGGCAACCGTCGAATTTCAAACGCGCCAGCGGGTGCGGCGCGATCACGTCGATGCGCTCGGCAATCGTGAAGCCCGGCGTATCGGCATCGACAATAAAAGCGCTGATGCCGCGCGCCCCCGGTTGTTCCCCGGTACGGGCAAACACCACGTAAAAGTCCGCGATGCCGCCATTGGAAATCCACGTCTTTTCGCCATCGAGCACGTAGTGATCACCATCGCGCGCCGCCGCGCACGCCATCGCCGCCACGTCGGAACCGGCCTGCGGCTCCGACAGCGCAAACGCGGCTATCGCCTCGCCGCGCGCAACCTTCGGCAGATACGCCTGCTTTTGCGCCCCGCTGCCGAACAGGCTGATGGCGCCGGAACCCAGTCCCTGCATGGCAAACGCGAAGTCGGCCAGGCCTTCGTGGCGCGCCAGCGTTTCGCGCACGAGGCAGATGGCGCGCGTATCGATGGTGTCGCCCGCGCCGCCATAAGCGGTACCGCCCACGGCATGGCGCAGCCAGCCGCCGTCGCCCAGCAATTTCACCAGCTTGCGGCAACTGTCATCGACGTCGGCGCCATGCGCATCCTGCAAATGGCTGGCGGCCCAGGCATCGAGCTGCCGCTCGAGCTCCGCATGGCGCGCCTCAAAAAATGGCCATGCCAGGTAGCTTTTATCGCTCATTGCTTCAATCCCCTTCGAACTGCGGTTTTTGCTTCGCCACGAACGCGTGGTAGGCGCGGTGGAAATCATTGGTGGCCATGCAGATGGCCTGCGCCTGCGCTTCCGCTTCGATGGCTTCATCGACGCCCATGTTCCACTCCTGCTGCAGCATTTTCTTGGTCATACCATGCGCGAACGTGGGGCCATCGGCCAGGCCGCGCGCAAACGCCTGCGCCGCATTGAGCAAGTCTTCCGGCGCATGCAGGCTGTTGAACCAGCCCCACCGTTCACCTTCCGCGCCCCCCAGTGAACGGCCCGTGTACAGCAATTCCGACGCCCGGCCCTGGCCGATCATGCGCGGCAGCAAGGCACAGGCGCCCATGTCGCAGCCGGCCAGGCCAACGCGGGTGAACAAGAACGCGGTCTTGCTGCGCTCCGTGCCGAGGCGGATATCGGACGCCAGCGCCATCATCGCGCCGGCGCCGGCGCAGATACCATCGATGGCGGCGACAACCGGTTGCGGGCAGGCGCGCATGGCTTTGACCAGGTCACCCGTCATGCGCGTAAACGACAGCAAGCCCGGCATATCGAGTTTGGTCAGCGGACCGATGATGTCGTGCACATCGCCACCGGAACAGAAATTGCCGCCCTCGCCCTGCACCACGATGGCGTGAATATCGTCGGCGTAGGCCAGCGCGCGGAACAGGTCGCGCAACTCCGCATACGAATCAAAGGTCAGCGGGTTCTTGCGCTCGGGCCGGTTCAGTGCCACCGTGGCCACGCCGTTGTCCACTGTGAAAAGGAAGTGGCGCGCCTGGTAACCGGCCAATTGGCTGCGGTTGCCGGGCAAGTGCTGCGGTTCGCCGGGTAAGTATTTCATCAGGTTCCCTCGTTCAGATGCCGCTTCATTTGCGACAGCAGGTTAATCAGTTGTGCCTTGTCGTCCTGCGCGATCGGCGCCAGCAATTCCGCCACCCATGCTTCGTGGGTTTCCGCCATGATGGCAAAGGCTTTGCGGCCTTCCTGCGTCAGCTTGACGCTGTAGGCGCGGCCATCCCTTGGATCCGGGACTCGCATCACCAGCCCTTCCTGTTCCAGCTGGTCGGTGATGCCGGTGATATTGCCGCCCGTGACCATCATGCGTTTCGACAGTTCGCCCATGCGCAAGCCATCGGGATACCGTTCCAGCTGCGCCATCAAGTCAAAGCGCGGCAAGGTGATGCCGAACGTGGCGCGCAGCCGCGAGCGGATTTCATTTTCAATCTTGACCGTGCATGACAACATCCGCAGCCACAGTTTCAGCGACTGGTGGTGGTCTTGCGTCAGGCGGCTGGCCAGGTCCAGCGCCTGGCCCGGGTCGGGTTTATTGTCCAGATTGGGTTCCACATCAGGTTCCAGTGCCATGAGCGCTCCTACATCACTTCCCCGCCGGCGACGGCGATCGCCTGGCCATTCATGGCGGCGGAATCCGGCTGGCACAGCCACGCCACCGCGTTGGCCACTTCCTCGCTTTGCACCAGGCGCTTTTGCGGATTGGCTGCCGCCAGTTCGGCCCGCGCCTCCCCTTCCGTGCGGCCGGTCTTGGCCATGATGTTGGCAATCGCATCCTTGACGATCTCGGTCTCGGTATAGCCGGGACAGACCGCGTTGACCGTGACGCCCTTGGCCGCCACTTCCAGCGCCAGCGCGCGCGTCAGGCCCACCACGCCGTGCTTGGCCGCCACATACCCGGCGACGTAACGGTAGCCGGTCAATCCAGCCGTGGACGCGACGTTGACGATGCGGCCCCACCCGGCGTCCAGCATGGCCGGCAGCGCCGCCTGGCAGCAGTGGAACACGCCGGACAAATTCACCGCCAGCATTTGCTGCCAGTGCGCGGTGTCGGTTTTCAGGAATGGCGCGGGTTTGGCCTGGCCCGCATTGTTGACCAGGATATCGATGCGGCCAAAGCGTTCGGCCGCCGCCGCGAAGCCTTCATTGACGGAGGTTTCATCGGCCACGTCCATGGTCTGCACCGCCACGTCGCCCAGTGCCCGCAATTCCTGCTGCGCCTGCACCAGGGTGGAAAAATCCCGCCCCGCCAGGGTGACCTTGGCGCCCCGCAACAGCAAGGCGCGGGCGCACGCCAGTCCGATACCGCGTCCGCCGCCGGTCACCAGCGCGTGCTTGTCCTGCAATGTCCCCAGTGTATTGTGCATGTCATCCCTCCAGCAATTTCGCGGCGACTTCCTGCGGGCTCAGGCCCGCCGCGGCGGCCGCCATTTGCCGTTCGCGTTCCAGGTTGCGTTCCATCTGCTGCTTGCCCGGCATGTATTGCTTCGGCCACGCGACCGGCTGGTAGCCCAGCTTCGCCGCTTCATGCAGGGTCCATGCCGGATTGGCCAGGTGGGGACGGCCCACGGCGCACAGGTCGGCGCGGCCGGCGGCAATGATGCCGTTGGCGTGGTCCGCTTCGAAGATCGATCCGACCGCCATCGCGGCAATGCCGGCTTCGTTGCGCACGCGGTCGGCGAACGGCGCCTGGAACATGCGGCCATAGACCGGCTTTTCCAGCTTGCTGACCTGGCCCGACGAACAGTCGATCATGTCCGCGCCGGCCTGCTTGAACAGGCGCGCAATGGCCACCGCGTCGTCCGGCGTGATGCCGCCTTCGACCCAGTCATGCGCGGAAATCCGCACGCTCATCGGTTTGTGCGCAGGCCATGCGGCGCGCATGGCGGCGAACACGCGCAGCGGGAAGCGGCAGCGGTTTTCCAGGCTGCCGCCATATTCATCGCCGCGCTGGTTGGTCAATGGCGAAATGAACGAGGACAGCAGATAGCCGTGCGCGCAGTGCAACTCCAGCCAGTCGAAGCCCGCCTGTTCGGCCGCCACCGTGGCGCGCACGAAGTCGCTCTCGATGCGGCGCATGTCATCGACCGTGGCGGTGCGCGCCACCTGCGACACGCCCGGCAAATATTGCTGGCTCGAGGCCGACACCAGCGGCCAGTTGTCCGCGCTCTTCGGCAATGGCAGGTCAATGCCGTCCCACATGGCGCGGGTCGATCCCTTGGCGCCGGCATGGCCCAGCTGCAGCGCGATCTTCGCATCGCTGTGGGCGTGCACGTAGTCGACGATGCGCTTCCACGCCGCCGTGTGTTCCGGCGCATACATGCCGGGACAGTACGGCGTGATGCGCGCGTCGCTGGACACGCACGTCATTTCCGCCATCACCATGGCCGCGCCGCCCATCGCGCGCGCGCCCAGGTGCACCAGGTGGTAATCGCCCACCGTGCCGTCGACCGCGCTGTATTGCGCCATCGGCGAGACCACGATGCGGTTCTTCAGCACCAGATCGCGCACCTTGTACGGGGTGAACATTGGCGGTACCGGCTTCGCGTTCTCTGCCTGCGGCGGCAGGCCGCATTGCGCCCGCGCCTGGCCGGCCAGCCACCGCTCATACTCCGCCACGTAGGCGGGATCGCGCAACCGCAGGTTTTCATGCGACAGGCGCTGGCTGCGCGTCAGCATCGAATAAGCGAATTGCGGCGCTTCCAGCTTGGTATAGCGGCGCACGTTTTCAAACCACTCCATGGAATTGCGCGCCGCGCTCTGAATCTTCAGCACTTCAATGGCCCGCACGGCTTCATACTGTTCCAGGGTCGGGCGGAGTTCACCGCCTTTGCCAAAGCACGACGCCAGCTCGATCGCATCTTCCAGCGCCAGCTTGGTGCCGGAACCGATTGAATAGTGGGCGGAATGGGCCGCGTCACCCATCAGCACCACCGGAACGCTGCCATGCCAGTGCACCCAGCGCTCACAGACCACGCGCGGGAACTTGATCCACACATTCGATCCGCGCAAATGCGCCGCGTTCGACATCAGCGCATGGCCATCGAGCTGCTCGGCAAACAGGTCTTCACAAAACGCCGTCGCCTGTTCCTGCGTCATGTCTTCCAGCCCCGCCGCGCGCCACACGGTTTCCGGCGTTTCCACGATAAACGTCGAGGTGTCGCCGTCGTACTGGTAAATGTGGGCCTGGAACCAGCCGTGCTCTGTTTCCTTGAAGGCGAACGTGAACGCGTCGAACTTCTTTTTCGTGCCCAGCCACACGAAGCGGCACTGGCGCGTTTCAATTTGCGGCTGGTAGGTGGCGGCGTAGCGCGCGCGGATCCGGCTGTTCAAGCCATCGGACGCGATCACCAGGTCGGCGTTGTATTGCGCTGCCAGCGCCTGGTCGTCCGCCACGTCGGTTTCAAACACCAGTTGCACGCCCAGCTGCTCGCAGCGCTGCTGCAGGATATTCAACAGGCGCTTGCGGCCGATGCCGCAAAAACCATGGCCGCCGGAGGTGACTTTCTCTCCTTTGAAGAAAATGTCGATATCGTCCCAGTGGTTGAACGCTTGCAGGATGGCTTTCGCGGTCGGCTCGTCGGCCTGCGCCAGGTTGCCCAGAGTCTGGTCGGAAAACACCACGCCCCAGCCAAAGGTGTCATACGGGCGATTGCGTTCGATGACGGTGATGTTGTGCGCCGCGTTCTGTTTCTTCATCAGCAGCGCAAAATACAGGCCGGCCGGGCCGCCGCCTATGCAGACAATATTCATTGATTACTCCTGGCGCAGCTTGAATCGCTGCAATTTGCCGGTTTCCGTGCGTGGCAGCGCCGGCATGAAGCGCAGCGCGCGCGGGTATTTGTAGGGTGCGATCTGTCCCTTGACGAATTCCTGCAACGCCACGGCCAGCGCGTCGCTGGCCTCGAATCCAGCCTTGAGCACCACGAACGCTTCCACGATCTGGCCGCGTTCCTCGTCCGGTTTGCCGACCACGCCGCATTCGGCCACGGCCGGATGGCGCAGCAATGCGTCTTCCACTTCCGGTCCCGCGATGTTGTAGCCGGCGGAGATGATCATGTCGTCGGTGCGCGAACGGTAAAAGAAATAGCCATCCGCATCCATTTCATACGCGTCACCGGTCAGGTTCCAGCCGTTGACGACGTACTCGCGCTGGCGCTCGTCGGCCAGGTAGCGGCAGCCGGTCGGCCCTTTGACCGCCAGGCGGCCGATCACGCCGGGACCGACAGGCTTGCCATCGGCGTCCAGCAGGCACGCCTGGTAGCCGGGAATCGGCTTGCCGGTGGCGCCGGGGCGGATGTCGTCATCGGCGGCCGAAATAAAGATGTGCAGCATTTCCGTGGCGCCGATACCGTCGATCATGCGCAGGCCGGTCGCCTGCTGCCATGCTTCGCGCGTGGCCAGCGGCAGCGCTTCGCCGGCCGAGACGGATTTGCGCAGCGCCGACAAGTCGACTTTCGGCGCCAGCGGCGCCATTTGCCGGTAAAACGTGGGTGCGGTAAAGCAGATGGTCGCCTTGTATTGGGCGATGGCGGCAAGCAGGGTTTCCGGCGTGAGCTTTTCCAGCAGCACGGTGGACGCGCCCACCCGCAACGGGAACAGCAGCAAGCCGCCCAGGCCGAAGGTGAACGCAAGCGGCGGCGTGCCGATAAAGATGTCGTCGTGCCGCGACTTCAGGGTGGACCGGGGGAAGCAATCGCAAATGGCCAGCACGTCGCGGTGGAAGTGCATGGTGCCTTTCGGGATCCCGGTGGTGCCGGACGTGAAGCTGATCAGGCAGACATCGTCGGCGCTGGTGTCGCAAGGGTCAAAGCCGGCGGCCGGCACATCGCGCATCAGCATTTCCAGCGAACCGGGTCCGCCATCGCCATTGAACACCACCACGGTGGCGGGCAATTGGTCGGCCGCATCGAGTTCGCCGCGCAGCGCATCGGCGCACAGGACGGCATTGACTTGCGCCTTGCCAAGGATCGCGCCCAGTTCGCGGGCGCGCAGCAGCGGCATGGTCGGCACCGCCACCAGCCCGGCTTTCAGCACCGCCAGCACGCAAGCGGCCATCATCGGGTGGTTGGCGCCGCGCAGCAGCACGCGGTTGCCGGTTTTCAGGCCGAGCGGCCCGCGCAGCACGTGCGCGATGCGGTCGACCTGCTGTTGCAATTGTGCGTAGGTCCACGCGCCAGCGGCGCTATGGATGGCGATCCGGTCGCCCCAGCCGCGCTCAATCGCACGGTCCAGCAATTCTGCCGCGCAATTGAGGCGGTCCGGGTAATGCAGTTCGGGCAAATCGAAACACAGTTCCGGCCACAAGCCGCGCGGCGGCAAATGGTCACGGGTAAACGGATCTTCGTGCCCGGATAGGGGTGCGGCAATTGCTGTCATCTTGGTCGCCCTTGGGTGTTTGGTCGGTAAAAGTCAGCCTGCAGACTTTTACTTTAAACCTAAACTATTTTTTGGGCAAGGGTATCGGCAGGGCCGGCGGCTTCCGCTAGTGGGTCACTTGGCAACAGGAGTGCCAAATAAAAGCGATGGCTTTCTGCGCCAGGCAAGGCGCAAACCGCAGCGATAGCGGGCTATCGCGAGGATTTGCAACGCGGCATGGCACAGAAAGACGCGCTTTTATGGCACGAGCCGTTGCCAAGTGACCCACTAGGGGCTTGGCGCCCCCGGTAAGCCGCCCTGTTTAATTACCGCCAATGGATTTTCTGACCAGCGCCGATTGATGGATCACAGCGCGGATCACGTCGGCCAGCACGGCTTGCACCGCATCGCTGGACAGGAAGCCCGGCGCGAAGCTTTTCAGCGCACTGGCGGCGCCAGAGAGGCCGAGGGTGACGCAGCCCGCGTGCAGGCGGTCGATGCGCGATTGCGCTTCCTGCTGCTCGCCGCGCGCAAACAGCGCATCGAGTTCGCCGCTGGCGGCGGTCAGCTGGTTCTGGAAGCCGGTCAGGTACACCAGCAAGCGGTCGGCGTTGATGCCCAGCCGCAGCTGGGTGGCCGATGGCGCTTCGGCCAGGTGTTCATAGCCGCTGGCCGCCTGGTCCAGGAACGCGGTCAGGTGCACGCGCACCTGGTCGGCCTGGAATGGCTTGACAATGTAGCCGGCGGCGCCGGCCTTGGTGGCTTGCTGGACGGTTTCCTTGTCGGTGGCGGACGACACCAGGACAAACGGCAAGGCACTCAGCCCGGCATCGCCTTTTACGCGCTGCAGCAATTCCATGCCGGACAGGCGCGGCATGCGCAAATCACAAAACACGATTGCGGGCCGTAACCCGTTTTCCAGCTGTTGCCAGGCGTCGGCGCCGTCTTCCGCTTCCACAATATCGAATTTGCCGCAACTGTCGATCAGGTGCATCAGCACCATGCGCGACACGACGTCGTCGTCTACCACCAATACTTTCATTTGTTACTCTCCACGCCGTCCGCACGGCGCCGTGCCAAGTTTAACCGATAACGGATGCATGCGCTTTCAGGATTGCATGATTGGTTTCTCGGATTACACGGGTTACTCCGGCTGCACGGTTTGCGCAATGCTGGCCAACATGGCGCGCAAGCCGGGCAGGCCCGCCGCAATGGCGGCCCAGTCGGCGCAATCGGCGGCTTTTTCCAGCTCGCCGCACAGGGAGCGCAAGTCTGGTTCTTCCAGGTAGGCGGCGCTGCCCTTCATGCCGTGGAACAGGCGTCCCGCGGCATCGCTGTCCACCGCGGCAATGGCTTCATCGAGTTCCGCCAGGCGCGCCGGCAAGTCGGCCAGGAACGCGGCCCGCAGCCGCGCTTTCAACGGATCGTCATACTGGCCCGGCTGCGGACGTGGTGTCAGCGATGGCGACGGCAGCGCCACCGGCGCCACGCCAAACATGGTGTCCAGGTCTTCCAGCGTCGGCTGCGATGGTTCGCGCTGCGGCATCGGCGGCAAGGCTATGCCGCGCTGCAACTGGCGCTCGATGGCGCGCGAGAGCTGGTAATGCAGCGCCGCTTCATCGATCGGTTTGGTCAGGAAATCGTCCATGCCGGCCGCCAGGTAGCGGCTGCGGTCTTCTTCGCTGGCGTTCGCCGTCAGCGCAATGATCATCAATTCCTGGTCACGCACCGGCGCGCCATCCGGGCCGCCGGCGCGGATCAGGCGCGTGGCGCTCGGACCGTCCATTTCCGGCATGCGCCCATCCATCAGGATCAGGTCATAGCGGGTGCGCGCGCAGGCCGCCACCGCCAGCAAGCCATTGGCCGCGATGTCGGCCTTGTGGCCCAGGTCTTCGAGCATCATGCGGATGATGATCTGGTTGGTCGGGAAGTCTTCCGCGCACAGCACGCGCAATTGATGGCTGTGCGGTTCGCGCGGCAGGTGCGGCACCACCGGCGGCGCCACGCCTTCCTTGAGCGGGATTTCAAAGGTGAAGATGCTGCCGACGCCGGGCGTGCTCGCCACACTGATCTCGCCGCCCATCAATTCCACCAGCTGGCGGCAAATCGCCAGGCCCAGGCCGGTGCCGCCATAGCGCCGCGTGGTGGTGCTGTCGGCCTGCTCGAACTTCTGGAACAGGCGCGGCATGGCGTCCGGCTCGATGCCGATGCCGGTATCCTGCACCGTGAAGCGGATCAAATGGCAATCCTCGTCCAGGTTGGCGTCGCGCGCCATCTTTTCGACTTTCAGCCGCACTTCGCCGCGCTGCGTGAACTTGAAGGCATTGCCCACCAGGTTGACCAGCACCTGGCGCAGGCGCGTCGGGTCGCCCAGCACGAAGGTCGGCAAGCCGTCCGAGAAGTCCACCGAAAAACCGACCGAATAGGCGGCGGCTTGCTCCTCGAACAGGCTGGCCACGTTTTCCACCATGCCGGCCAGCGCAAAGTCGATGTTTTCAATCGTCAGCTTGCCGGCCTCGATCTTGGAAAAGTCCAGCAAGTCGTTGATGATGGCCAGCAGCGCCTGTGCGTTGGCCTGCGCCCGTTCGATCTGTTCACGGGTGACGTCGTGCAGCTTCTGGTCGCGCAGCGCGAAGCCCTGCATGCCGATCACGCCGGCCAGCGGCGTGCGCATTTCATGGCTCATGTTGGCCAGGAATTCGGATTTCTGGCGCGTCGCATCTTCCGCCTTTTGCTTGGCGTAGCGTAGCCGCTCTTCATTGTCCTGCAGCGCGCGGTTCGCTTGCGCCAGTTCATCCGTGTGCAGGCGCACCTGCGCCTGCTGCTGCATCAGCTGTTCCTGCGTGTCGCGCAATTCGCGCAGGGTTTCTTCCAGCCGCTGGTAGGCCATCGCATTATCCAGCGACACGGCGGCATACGCCGCCAGGGTTTGCAGCATGTCCAGGTGCACCTGGCGGTAGGCGTGCTTGTTGCGGCTCTGCACCGACAGCACGCCCACCACGCGGTCGTTGACCACCAGCGGCGTGTACAGCATCGATTGCGCGTATTCCGGATCGGAACCGTCGGCCAGCAGCGCAGGCTTCAGCTTGTCGAGCCCCGCCGGCCCCATATAGCGGCTGTACTCCGCGTAAAAATCGTTGATGAAGATATCGTGGCGGTGGAACAGGCACCACACGGCCAGCTGGTCCGGGTCGTCGACGCGGCGGCTGTATGGCAGGCTGCGCATGCCGCGCTCCATCGAGAACGGGAAATCGATGGTGCCGGTCTCTTCACGGTAAAACCCGACGCCGAACATGTCGGTGTCCATCAGGTGGCGCACGTGGCGGTACAGGGTGCGCATGGCCTTTTCGATGTCCAGCGTGGCCGCCATTTCCCGGCCGATTTCCGACAGCACGGAAATATTGCGGTGCGCCTGCTCCACCGCTTCTTTTTGCGATTCCACTTCCTGCTTCTGGCGCTCGGCGTCCATGCGGCGTTCTTCCGCTTCCGCGCGCTGGCCTTCGGCTTCCACGCGGCGCCGTTCCAGTTCGGTCTTTTGCTGTTGCAGCAGCGAGTTTTTCAACTCCACTTCGGCGGTGCGGAAATTGACTTCGCGTTCGAGGTTTTCCTTTTGCCACTGCAACTGGCGCATGCGCACCCGGTAAATGCCATAGGCGCTGCCCAGCAGCAGCGCGGCGATGCCGGCGCGGAACCACCAGGTTTTCCACACCGGCGGCAGGATCGTGATGGCCAGGGTGGCGGCATTGTCGTTCCACACCCCGTCCTTATTGGCGGCCTTGACGCGGAAAACGTAATGGCCCGGGTCAAGGTTGGTATAGGTGGCGAAACGCTTGCCCGCATCGGTCACCACCCAATCCTTGTCGAAACCCTGCAACTGGTACGCGTAGCGGTTGCGCTGCGGCCCGGCAAAGTGCAGCGCGGCGAATTCCAGGGAAAACACGGAATCCTGCTCACGCAGGGTAATTGCCTGGGTATGCTCGATCGCATGCTTGAGGATATTGCCGCCATCCTGCCCGGCGCGGATCGAACGGTTAAAGATCTGGAAGTCCGTGATCACGACAGACGGGGCGGCGCTGTTTTCCCGGATATCGTCCGGCGCAAACGCCGTCACGCCATTGAAACCGCCGAAATACATGGTGCCATCGGGCGTGCGCAACGCGGAATTGTCGAAGTACGCGCCCTCGATGGTGCCATCCGCGCCGCCGTAATTGCGCAAATGCCCGGAGTGCACTTTCAGGCGCGTGATGCCGGCGTTGGTGCTGATCCACAGGCGGCTGGCGTCATCTTCCAGGATCGCCGCCACCGCGTCATCGGCCATGCCATCGCGGCGCAGGTAGCGCTTGAAGCGCGCGCTGCCATCCGGCTGGAATTCCATGCGGTTCAGGCCCGCCGCCGTGCCGACCCACAGCACGCCGGTCTTGTCCTCATACAGGTAGTGCACCTCATCGTGCGACAGGCTGGCCGGGTCGCGCGGATCGTGGCGGAAGTGGCGGAATTTGCCGGTGTCGCGGTCCAGCAATCCCAGGCCGTTGAAGGTACCGACCCACAGCCGGCCCTTGCTGTCTTCCAGGACCGGACGCACCACATTGTCGGCCAGGCTGGCGGGATCGAGCGGGTCGTGCCGGAACGTGCGCACAGCCCCGGTCTTCGGGTCATAGCGGTGCAGGCCGCCGCGCGAGGCGATCCACAGCACGCCCTTGCTGTCGCCATAAATGCCGCGCAGGCTGTTGCTGTCCGGATCGCCATGCCATGGCTGGACGCGGGTGAATTTCTTCGTGGCCGGATCGAAGCGGCGCAAGCCATTGCGCCCGCCGACCCACAGGGTATTGGATTTGTCGCGCCACAGCGCCATCACCTGCGGATCGCGGGCATCGAGCGAGGCGCCGGCGTCGCGGAATATCTGGCCTTCACCGGTCTGCGGGTCGAACAGGGTCAGGCCGTCATTGCTGCCCAGCCAAAGCTTGCCATTGCCGGCGTCGACAATGGCGCGCACCTTGTTGTCGGACAGCGAATGCCCCCGCTCCGGATCGTGCACCAGGCGCGCAAAGCCGCCGCTGCCCAGGTCCACGCGCGACACGCCGTTATACCAGGTGCCGACCCACAGGGTGCCGAAGCGGTCGCGGTACAGCGACGAGACGTAATTATCGGCCAGGCTGTGCGGGTCCGACAGCTGGTGGCGGTATTGCACGAAGCGGCGCGCATCGGGACGCCAGCGGAACAGGCCTTCGGTCTGGCTGCCGGCCCATACCGTGCCTTCCATGTCCTGGTAAATCGCGGTGATCACGCCCGGTTTCAGGCCATCGGCTTCGCCCAGCCGGACCCGCTGCGGCTGGTCCGCCCCCGGCGCCAGCTTCCATTGCTCGATACTGCCCATGGTGCCGACCCACAAGGTGCGCTGCTGGTCCACGTGCAGCGACAGCACGGCTTCAAAGCGGGTATCCGGCGCCGCTTCAACGCGGAAATGGCGGAAACTTTGCGCGCCCGGCTCCAGCACATCGAGCCCGCTGGCGGTGCCGATCCACAGGCGGCCATCGGCATCGCGCGCCAGCGCATTGATCTGGTCATTACCCAGGCTGCCCGGCAAGCCGGCGTCGTGGTGCCAGAACTGGTAGCGCCCCGTCAGCGGATCGAGGTGCTGCAAGCCGTCCGAGGTGCCGATCCACAGCCCGCCCTCGCCGTCATCGACAATCGCGCGCACGTGGCGGTTGCCGTTGCCGCGCTTGGCCGGCTCCGTGGGCGGATAGTGGATGAAGGTCTGCGTCAGCGGGTCGTAGCGGTCCAGGCCACCGTCGGTGCCGATCCACATGCGCCCTTCGCGGTCGACGTGCAGCACGCGCACCCAGTTGTCGGTCAGGCTGCGCGGGTCCGACACGATATTGCGGAACGTGATGATGCGCGCGCCGTCATAGCGCGACAGGCCGGCCTGGCTGCCGAACCACATGAACCCCTGCCGGTCCTGCGCCACGGCCAGCACGGATTCCTGCGCCAGGCCGTCATCGACCGCCAGTTGTTCGAAGCGCAAGGTGCGCGGCGGCGCCGCGCCATGGGCCGGCGCCACCGGCAAGGCGGCGACTGCCGCCAGCGCAAGCGCGGCGGACATCAGCAATCGGCGGCAGAGGCGGCGTACAGGCGTCATGAATTGAAAAAGGCCAGCACGTCTTCCTTGCGCGCATGGGTGTCGCGCTGGCCGAGCTGGATTAACTCGCAAGTATACGTCGATTCGAACAACAGGTACGACGCCAGTGCCGCGCCGCGTGTTTCCGTCGCGCCGATCCCGGACAGCATGGTGCGGATTGGCGCCGGCAGGCTGCCGATATGGCGGGTGGCGATGTCGTCAAGCCGCTCGGACGGCGCGATCACCAGCAACTCCACCGGCCGCAGCGGCGTCTGCGACAGGTATTCCGGCGGCAGCAGCGACAAGGTCTTGTTGACGCGCGTGAGGCGCTCGATGTCCACCGCCAGGCTGTCGAGAAAGATCGACGACAGCGCATGGCCGGCGATTTGCGCCAGGCTGGGATAACGTGGCGCTTCGGTGCGCTGCATTGCAGGTTCCGTCAGGCGGCCCGCCCCCACCACCAGCACCTTGTCCGATCCCAGGTGGATCGCCGGTGAAATCGGCGCCAGTTGGCGCATCGAACCGTCGCCGCAGTACTCTTGCTGTCCGCCCAGGTACAGCGGCGTGGCGGGGAAAATAAACGGGATCGCCGACGATGCCAGCAGATGTTCGACACCGATCTGGTCTTGCAGCGCGATGCGCTGCATCCGCACCCACGGCGCCACTTCCGCCGTGGTCTGGTAAAACGTGATGTGCTGGCCGGAGGTGTAAGACGAGGCGGTGACGGCCAGCGCATGCAGCAAGCCTTCCTGCATCACCGTGTCCAGCCGCGGCAAATCGAGCATGCGGTGCAGCAGGCCCACCAATGGCGTGTTATCGAGCAGCGATTGCGGCGGCGCCGCGCGCCATTTGCGCAGCAGCCAGCCAAAGGACAGCAGCGACAGCCAGCGCGCGCCGGACCGGATCACGCCGAGCGAATCGGCGCGGTACACCTGCGCCACTTCCATCTCGGTCCAGACGTCCAGCAGCTTTTGCACCCCTTCGCCGAAATTGTCGGCGCGGCAGGCCAGCGCGGTGCCGTTGATGGCGCCGGCCGAGGTGCCGCAAATGATGTTGAACGGGCAGCGCGACGGCGGCCAGCCCTCTTCCCACAGGATTTCCGAGATCGCTTGCAGAACGCCGACCTGATAGGCGGCGCGCGCGCCGCCGCCGGTGAGGATCAGGCCAGTTTTCTTTTTCATTCCCATACGGACAGAGTATCAGGCTCAACTTTGTTTGGGCAATGGCAGCATGGCCACAAAGGCAACTTTTGTTACCCGCAGTATCTTTCAGGCGCCTCAGTCCCCTCTCAGTCCCCTTTCACCGCCCCTTCGCGGCGGGGATCGGCGCCGCCAAACCACACTTCCTTGCCCTCTTTTTTGACACGCATGATGCCCTGCAGACCGGAAGTCTGGTCGAACTGGCGCACGTCGTGTCCCCTCGCCTTCAATTCATCCACCACGGCCGGCGCGAAGCGGCCCGCTTCCAGTTCGGTCGGGCCATTGCGGCTGCCAAAATTGGGCAGGCTTATGGCTTGCTGCACGTCGAGCTTCCAGTCCAGGGTGCCGACCAGCACTTTGGCCACGTAATTAATGATGGCGGTGCCGCCCGGCGAACCGGTGGACAGCAACAGCTTGCGCGTCGCCTTGTCGAATACCAGGGTCGGTGACATGGCGCTGCGCGGACGCTTGCCCGGCTGCACCCGGTTGGCGATCGGGCCGTTCTCATCCTGCGCATCAAACGAAAAGTCGGTCAGCTGGTTATTGAGCAGGAAACCATCGACCATCTGGCGCGAGCCAAAGGCATCTTCCACCGACGTCGTCATCGACAGCACGGCGCCACTGGCGTCGGCCACGGACAGGTGCGACGTCGAGGGCCGCTCCGGCGCGGTATCGGCGCCCCACGCCACGGCCAGTCCGTCCGGCACGCCGTATTTCGCGCGGCCCATCGAGCGGCTGGAAATCAGGGCGGCGCGCTGCGCCAGGTAGCGCTTGTCGATCAGCGAGGCGATGCCCTTGCCCGGCAGCGGCACAAAGTCCGTATCGGCCAGGTAGCGATTGCGGTCGGCATAGGCCAGGCGCCCCGCTTCGGCAAACAGGTGCACGGCATCGGCGCCGACCTTGCCGTCGACCGGCGCGAATTTGTCGATGCCCTGGTGTTCCAGCACCCCCAGCATCTGGGCAATCGCGATGCCGCCCGACGATGGCGGCGGCATGCCGCACACGGTGTACGCCTTGTAATCGCTGCACACCGGGTCGCGCTCTTTGGCCTGGTACGAAGCGATATCCTGCACCGTCAACAGGCCGGGATTGGTGGCGTGCGACTGCACCTTGGCGGCAATGTCGCGCGCGATACGCCCACCATAGAAGGCGTCCGCGCCGCCGGCCGCGATCTCTTTCAGCGTGCGCGCCAGTTCCGGGTTTTTCAGCACATGGCCGACCGGCCACGGCTTTTTGTCCTTGTCATAGAAATACGCCGCGGCGACCGGGTCGCGCGCCAGGTATCTGTCGTAAGACAGCAGCGCATGCAGGCGCGGGCTGACGGCAAAGCCGTTCGATGCCAGCCGGATCGCCGGTTCGAACAATTTGGCCCACGGCAGCTTGCCGTGTTCCTTGTGCGCCATCTCCAGCATGCGCAGCACGCCGGGCGCGCCGGTCGAACGGCCGCCGATAATGCCGGATTCACGCGAGACGGCCTTGCCGTTCGCATCCTGGAACAGTTTTTCCGTGGCGGCGGCCGGCGCGGTTTCGCGGCCATCGTAAGCGCGCACTTTCTTGCCGTCGAAGTACATCAGGAAGGCGCCGCCGCCGATGCCGGACGATTGCGGTTCGACCAGGGTCAGCACCAGCTGGGTGGCAATGGCGGCGTCAATCGCCGCGCCGCCGGCTTTGAGCATCTGGTAGCCGGCGTCGGTCGCATGGGGATTGGCGGCGGCCACCATGGTTTTTTCCGCGATGACGCCTTGCCGGTCGGCGTAGCCGGTGGCGATTTCCGGCGCCCGTTCGGGCCCGCGCGCGTCCTGTGCGTAACAAATCGGGGCGGCCAGGGCGGCGGACAACACGGCAGCCAAAACAGCGGGCTGCGCCAGCGGATGCAACTTGAACATGCGGACACCATCGATTAATGAGGATGCCCGGCCTGAAGGCCCCGCACCCGTCGCACAAATAAAAACAGGCGCGCGGCCAGGACCGCGCGCCCGATAGCTCCGGCATCCTACCCCAAATCCCGCGCCCGGGAAATGGGAACCGTCCTGCGGGACGCGGTCCCGCGCTTTATTTTGGCTGCATGCGGATGGCGCCATCCAGGCGGATGGTTTCACCATTCATCATGACGTTTTCAATGATGGCCTTGGCCAGCATCGCGTATTCCACCGGTTTGCCGAGGCGCGGCGGGAACGGCACCATCTTGCCCAGCGCATCTTGCACTTCCGCTGGCATGCCCAGCAGCATCGGGGTTTCGAAAATGCCCGGTGCAATCGTCATCACGCGGATGCCGTTGCGCGACAGGTCGCGCGCCATCGGCAGGGTCATGCCGGCCACCGCAGCTTTCGAGGCGCCGTAAGCGGCCTGGCCGATCTGGCCATCGAATGCCGCCACCGACGCGGTGTTGATCAAGATGCCGCGCTCGCCGTGTTCGGCGCCTTCGGTCTTGCTCATCGCGTCCGCCGCCAGGCGGCACATATTGAAGGTGCCCACCAGGTTGATGTTGATGGTGCGCTGGAACAGGTCCAGCGGGTGCGGACCATCCTTGCCCACGGTTTTCACGGCCGGCGCCACGCCGGCGCAATTGACCAGGCCACGCAAGGTACCCATGGCGGTCGCGGCGTCCACCACGGCTTTGCCATCGGCTTCCGACGTCACGTCGCATTTGACGAACACACCGCCCAGTTCCGCCGCCAGCGCCTGGCCGGCTTCCACCTGCACGTCCGCCAGCACTACTTTACCGCCCGCTTCCACGATCATGCGCGCCGTGGCGGCGCCCAGGCCCGAGGCGCCACCGGTGATGATAAATACGTTGTCCTTGATTTGCATGCGAACTCCCCTCCATTAAAAATCCGGTTTGCAGAATTGATGCTTATTTACGTTTACGTAAACGTAATCTCTAATTGTAGCGAATTTCTTGCGACGACTGCAAAAATTGGGACGATCGTTCGCAAAATACGTGAATGGCATGCCATTGACGTTGCCGCAATTATTGGCAATGCACCCACTGCCCTTGCCGCGTGCACATCCGGCCGGACGGGTCCAGCACGATGTCGCCGGCGCCCGGCTGGTACAAGGTTCCATCCGCGCCCCGGCAACCGGCGATGCCGCACTGGTTCAGTGGCTGCACTGCGGGCGGCACACCTGGTGGCGCCGGTGTCGCCGTCCCTGCCGATGGCAAGGCGGCCATCGGCAGGGACGGCGCGACGCGCGGCGTCAGGGTTGGACGCCATTCAGGGCCGGGCTCACGCCGCTGCGGCTGCGATGGCGCCAATGGCGACTGCGGGACCGCCGGCTGCGCGCGCCGCTGGGCAAAATTGCGGGTAGGCGGCCTCCGGCATGGCTGCTGCACCAACCGCTGCCCGTCCGGCGCCAAGCGGCAGTAGGGCAAACGCCGGTATGCCTCGATGGCGGCAGGATCGGACTGCGCCGCCGAAGCAGCTGCCAGCAGCCAACTTCCCAGCAACAGGTATTTGAACATGTCGGGCTCCCGATACACGGCTCTATGATACGCCGCCCGTATCATGGCGCCGTACAGTCGGGCCCGTAATTCCCCTAGACAACTTTTCAAAAGAATAATATTATTTCATGGAAATAAACATTTCCAATTTACATAGAAAGGTTGTTTTGCATGAATTTGAAGTCCCTGCTTGCAAGTGTCATCTTCTTCGCTGCGGCCGCGCCAGCGGCCAATGCCGCCGTCGTCAGCATGCGCGCCACCGGCGCCGTGGAATATGGCTTCGACCAGCTCGGCCTGTTCGGCACCGCCGGCAGCGAATTGACCGGCAAGACCTTCACGCAAACGTTCAGCATCGACCTCGATAAGACGCAGCGTCATATCGACCGGGAATCGGATTATGCATACGAAACCGATGCGGACAACCCGATGGTCATCTCGACCACGATCAACGGATTGACCGCCACCCAAGCTGTCAATGGAAACGGTTCTTGGTTCCTCACCCTATGGAAAGGGTTAACTACCGGCTACCTCAACGGGGATACCTTGCATGCCGCCGCCTATGGCGAGACCGCGGAAACGGGTGGCAGGGTCGAGGCCCACTTTGGCGCAACAACGTACACCAACGCTTTTTTAGGCGCAGATGACTTGCTCACCAGCACCGTCAGCTTTGCTCCTGGTGACATTGTTAGTCAGGCCCTTGAGTGGAATTACACGGTGGGATATTTCATGACGCGCATTTATACCAACCATCTGGCGCTGATCGAGTTAAATCCTGAAAACCGCCAGCAGGTGCCGGAGCCGGCCACGGCCGGCCTGCTCGCCATCGGCTTGCTGGGCGCAGCCCTGACCCGCCGCCGCAAGCAACGCTGATGCGATTGTGCTGATGCACAGCGCGCAACTGCGCATCAGCCATACACTTACTTGGCCGGCTGCGCCGCCGGTACGGACGCCGAAGCTACGGTTGCGGGCAGCGCCGCTGGCGCAGGTACCGCAGCCGCATCACCCGGGGCAGATTGTACGGGTTCGGCCGGCGCCAGCACGGTCTGTGGCGGCATCGGTACCGGCCCCGGTGCGTGCACCGGGGCGGACGCATGCATCGGCACCGTTACCGACAGCCAGCCGGCCGCCGGCAACAGCGGCACGATCAGCAGCGCCACGATGTTGATGATCTTGATCAGCGGATTGACGGCCGGACCGGCGGTGTCCTTGTACGGGTCGCCCACGGTATCGCCCGTGACGGCCGCCTTGTGCGCATCGGAGCCCTTGCCGCCGAAATTGCCATCTTCGATGTATTTTTTTGCGTTATCCCACGCGCCGCCGCCGGTCGTCATGGAAATCGCCACGAACAGGCCGGTAATGATGGTGCCCATCAACAGGCCGCCCAGCGCGGCCGAGCCCAGCAACATCCCCACCGCCACCGGCACCAGCACCGGCAACAGCGAGGGCAGGATCATTTCGCGGATGGCCGACGCGGTCAGCATATCGACCGCCTTGTCATATTGCGGCTTGCCAGTGCCATCCATGATGCCCTTGATGTCGCGGAACTGGCGGCGCACTTCCACCACCACGGCGCCGGCGGCGCGGCCCACGGCTTCCATCGCCATGGCGCCAAACAGGTAAGGAATCAGGCCGCCGAGGATAAGGCCGACGATCACCATCGGGTTCGACAAGTCAAACGTCACGCTCTTGCCGACCGATTCCAGCGCGTGCGTGTAATCGGCAAACAGTACCAGCGCCGCCAGGCCGGCCGAACCGATGGCGTAGCCCTTGGTGACGGCCTTGGTGGTGTTGCCGACCGCATCGAGCGGGTCGGTAATGGCGCGCACGGATTCCGGCATGCCGGACATTTCCGCAATGCCGCCAGCATTGTCGGTGATCGGACCGTAGGCGTCGAGCGCCACCACGATGCCGGCCATCGACAGCATCGAGGTGGCGGCAATTGCGATGCCATACAGTTGGCCCAGCTGGTACGACACGAGGATGGCGGCGCACACGGCCACCACCGGCCAGGCGGTGGATTTCATCGATACGCCCAAACCCGCAATGATGTTGGTGCCATGGCCCGTGGTCGAGGCTTCCGCGATATGGCGCACCGGATGAAAGTCGGTGCCGGTGTAATACTCGGTGATGTACACCATCAGGCCCGTCAGCACGATACCGACCAGCGCGCAGCCCATCATTTTCATGCGCATCGCGTCGTCCGGCCACACTTGCCATGTCACGACGGCAAAGCCGATCAGCGACAGGCCGGCCGCCCACCACAGGCCGGTGTACAGCGCGGACATGATTTTCTTGCCGGGCTTGGCCTTGACCATGCCGCAACCGACGATGGAACCGAGGATCGACACCGCGCCCAGCAGCAGTGGATACACCATGGCCTGCGCCGACGCCGTGGTAAACATCAGCGCCCCCAGCAGCATGGTGGCGATCAGGGTCACCACATAGGTTTCAAACAGGTCGGCCGCCATGCCGGCGCAATCGCCGACGTTGTCGCCCACGTTGTCGGCAATCACGGCGGGATTGCGCGGGTCGTCTTCCGGGATACCGGCTTCGACTTTACCAACCAGGTCGGCGCCGACGTCGGCGCCCTTGGTGAAGATGCCGCCACCGAGGCGGGCAAAAATGGAAATCAGCGAAGCGCCAAAGGCCAGGCCGATCAACGGCTTGATGATGTCATGCGGCGTCCGGGCCGGGTTCGGGCCGCCGCTGCCGGCCAGGCTCATCAGCATCATATAGAACAGCACCACGCCCAGCAGGCCCAGTCCCACCACCAGCATACCGGTGATGGCGCCGCCTTTGAAGGCGACGTCGAGCGCTTCATTCATGCCTTTGGAAGCGGCTTGCGCGGTGCGCACATTGGCGCGCACCGACACGTTCATGCCGATGAAACCACAGGCGCCGGACAGCACGGCGCCGATCAGGAAACCCAGCGCCGTCTGCATATCGAGCAGCACGGCAATGGCAATCAGCAAGACGACGCCGACGATGCCAATGGTTTTGTATTGTCTTGCAAGGTAGGCGGCCGCCCCTTGTTGGATCGCTGTTGCGATTTCCTGCATGCGCGCATTACCGGCGTCCTGGCGCAAGATCCAACTGCGCGCCCATAAGCCATACACCACGGCGATCACGCCGCACGCCACTGCGAACCATAGGCTTGCCGTCATAGTTTCCCCTTCGTTTTGTAATCAAGCTCGACCACTACGTCACACGTAAGGGCCTATGCCGACAGATGCACAGGCCCACCAGGCTGCGTACTGCACATGCTGAAAACCGAAGTTGTTCTGAGTCTACCGCAAAGGTGGAAAAATAAGCAATTTGCGTTGCGTTTTATTCAAACCACGTGACGTTTTGCGCCAGATCAGAAAGCAAAAAACGGCGCCGCAGCGCCGTTTTGGATGATGCAAGGATCGATCGTCAGTGATCAGCTCGCCAGTGCGGCAAACGCGCGGTCGCGGATTTCTTCGACCGGGCCCAGGCCTTCGATCTTGCGGTACTTCGGTGCGCCCGGCGTGCCGGATTCGGCCCACTTGTTGTAGTAACCCAGCAGCACTTCAGTCTGGTTGTGATAGACGTCCAGGCGCTTCTTGACGGTTTCTTCCTGGTCGTCGTCGCGCTGCACCAGCTCTTCACCGGTCACGTCATCCTTGCCTTCGACTTTCGGCGGATTGAACTTCACGTGGTACACGCGGCCGGAGGCCGGGTGCGAACGGCGGCCGCTCATGCGCTCGACGATGGCTTCGTCCGGCACCGCGATTTCCAGCACATAGTCCACTGCCACGCCGGCGTCTTTCATGGCGTCCGCTTGCGCGATGGTGCGCGGGAAGCCGTCGAACAGGTAACCGTTGGCGCAATCCGCTTCTTTCAGGCGATCCTTGACCAGGCCGATGATGATGTCATCCGACACCAGTTGGCCCGCATCCATGACTTTCTTCGCTGCCAGACCCATTTCCGTGCCGGCCTTGATGGCGGCACGCAGCATGTCGCCGGTGGAGATCTGAGGAATGTTGTATTTTTCCTTGATGTAATTAGCTTGGGTGCCCTTACCGGCGCCGGGTGCTCCTAACAGAATGAGACGCATGAAAATTCCTGGATAATGAATTGAGAATTCGGTGGTATGTGTGCAAATGCTGCAAATGCTGCCGGTCTGTCTACCTTCGCCACGAAACTTACCACAAAAAGCAGCTTCTACGCCAGTTCGTGGCCAAATTTGCACGAAGAATGACGAAATGGCGCGCAGGTAAGGATGGTGTAAGACAATCGCTTCGGCATGGCTTATCACGTCCCCGCATCGTCGCTAAAACAGCCGTGATCCGGCCGGAATCCGGCCGTGATCAGCATGCAATCTGCTTTAACTCAGCCTTGGAACAGGCGCTGTACGCGCAGCAGGTCTTCCGGTGTATCGACCCCGGCGGCGGGCGCCTCGTCGGTCACGTGCACGGCAATCGGATAACCGTGCCACAGCACGCGCAACTGCTCGAGCGCTTCGATGGTTTCCAGCGGCGACACTGCCAGCGTGGGGTACGCCTGCAGGAAATCATTGCGGTAGGCATACAGGCCGATATGGCGCAGCGGCACATAGCCGGCCGGCAATGAGGCCTTGTCCACGGCGAATGCATCGCGCGCCCACGGAATGGTGGCGCGCGAGAAGTACAGCGCACGGCCTTGCTTGTCGAGCACGACTTTCACCACGTTGGGATTGAAGACCTCGGCCACGTCGTGCAGAGGGTGGGCGCAAGTGGACATTGGCACGCCGGCATTGATGCGGGCGGCGGCGGCGGCCAGCAGCGCTGGCTCGATCAGCGGTTCATCGCCCTGCAGGTTGACCACGACCTCATCCGGTCCCAGCGCCAGCGCGCGCGCCACTTCGGCAATGCGGTCGGTGCCGGACGGATGGTCGCTGCGGGTCATGCACACTTCCACGCCATGCGCTTCACAGGCGGCGCGGATCGATTCATGGTCGGTCGCCACGATGATGCGGGTGGCGCCGGACAGCGCCGCGCGCTCCGCCACGCGCACCACCATCGGCTTGCCGCCGAGGTCGGCCAGCGGCTTGTTCGGCAGCCGCGTGGACGCCAGGCGGGCCGGGATAATAACTGTAAATGCCATTATTCCGCCGGATCTTGCAAGGTACGGGCTTCATCCGCCCACATGATCGGAATCCCGTCACGGATCGGGTAAGCCAGGCGGTCGCCGCGGCAGATCAGTTCCTGGGCTTTCTTATCGTATTCCAAAGGCCCTTTGCAGACAGGGCAGACCAGGATATCAAGCAGTCGAGCATCCACGACATTTCTCCACTAATTGTTTTGCCAGCGCGGCATCGATGCGCGCGGACACGGGCACCACCCACAGGCGTGGATCGTCCCTGAATTCTTCAAGTTGGCGACATTTTACTGCATCCTTCTCGGTCATCAAGATCACATCGGCGGTCACGCCGTCGAATGGGCGATCGAGGAAATCATGGTGATCGGGCAATGGAATCTCCACCAAATCAAAGCCAACGCCCTTCAACATCGTGAAAAACCGCGCCGGATTGCCGATTCCGGCCGCAGCGGCCACGGTCCAGCCCTGCTGCCGGGCCCGCTCGGCCAGGGCCGCCAGCGGCATCGCCGCCGTGCCGGACAGGCGCTCCGCTTGGCCCGCTTCCAGCACCATCTGCAACGGTACGGTCACCGTGTTGTGCCGGCGGCCCCTGCCCCGCACTTGCGCAGCCAGGTCCGGCCCCAACTGCGGCGCATTGACCACCGTGACATCGCGCCGCCGCGACGGTTTTTCGCGCAGCGGGCCGGCCGGCAACAGCCAGCCATTCCCCACACCACGGCTGTCAAACAAGATGATTTCCACGTCGCGCTGCATGGCGTAATGCTGCAAACCATCGTCCGCCACCAGGATATCGACGTCCGGATGGGCCGCCAGCAGCGCCCTGCCCGCCGCCACCCGCTGCCGCCCCACCATCACAGGACACCCGGTGCGGGCGGCAATCAGCACCGGTTCGTCGCCCACCTCGCGCGGCGACGACGCCGCCGTCACCGGGCGGGGCCCCGACGCCTCGCTGCCAAAGCCGCGTGAAATCACGCCCGGCGTGAAGCCGGCGTCGCGCAGCGCCTGGACCAGCCAGATCGTCAGCGGCGTCTTGCCGGTGCCGCCGATATAAATATTGCCCACCACCACCACCGGGACCGGCAAGCGTTCGGATTTCAACATGCCGGCGCGGAACAGTTGCGCGCGCACGCCGGCGATCCCGCCAAACAGCACGGACACCGGCCACAGCGCGCAGGCCAGGGGGCCACGGCGCAGCCAGTTGCGGGTCAGGATCGATTCCAGCTTGGACGGTTCAGACATAAGGGTAGTGCCGCATCAGCGGATCAGCGGATCGCCGCGCACCCGGGAGGCAAGCCGCAAGGGCCTGGCACCCGGGTGCACTGGGATGAAAAGGTTGCGAAGGTGTGCGGTTATTTCGCCGTGCCGGTCTGGGCGGCAAACGTCAGCTTGTCGAAGCCCGCCAGGCGGGCCGCTTCCATCACGTTGACCACCATCTGGTGCATGGCGAACTGGTCGGCATTGATGATGACCACCGGCGCTTTCGCCGGATCATGGGCCGCCGCTTTCAGCGAGGCCGCCAGGCCCGCCACGTTCTGGAACGACACTGGCACGTTATTGACCGTGTAATTACCCTTGGCATCGATGGTGACATTGATTTCATTGGGGCGTTCCGCGGCCTTTTCCGCGTCGGCGGTTGGCAGCGTGATATTCAATTCCGTAAATTTGCTATAGGTGGTGGTCACCATCAGGAAGATCAGGATCACCAGCAACACGTCGATAAACGGAATCAGGTTGATTTCCGGATCTTCGCGCAAGCGCCCACGGCGGAAGTTCATGGCCATGGGTCAGTTCTTGCGCGAAAAGTGGACCACATCGACGAATTTCACGGCTTGCTGCTCCATCTCGATGACGAAACTGTCGACCAGCGCGCGGAAGTGGCGGTAAAACACCAGGGTCGGCATGGCGATCGCCAGGCCAAAACCGGTGTTATACAGCGCCACGGAAATACCATGCGCCAGTTGCGCGGGATTGGTGCCCGCCGCAGTTTGCGAACCAAAGATTTCAATCATGCCGACCACGGTGCCGAACAAGCCCATCAGCGGCGCCAGCGACGCGATCGTGCCCAGCGTGGTCAGGAACCGCTCCAGCGTATGGGCCACGCCGCTGCCGGATTCTTCTATCGCTTCCTTCATCACGTCGCGCGGCGCATCCACGTTGCGCAGCGCGGCCGACAACACCACACCCAGCGGCGAACTCTGTTCCAGTTTCTGGATCACGTCCGGCGTGATCTTGCCGCCACGGTACACGCCCACCACTTCGTCAAACAGTTGGCGGGGCAGGATGCGCGTGCGGCGCAAGTACATCAGGCGTTCAATAATCAGGGCGGTGGCGACGATGGAAGCGATCAGCAGCGGCCAGATGGGCCAGCCTGCGGCTTGGATGATTGCGAGCAAATGAAACTCCTGGGGATTAGTTGCAGCGGTTGCAGCGGCAAGTTGCCTAAACGCGCAATGTAGCGTGTTGCCGCCCTGTCGGCAAGTGATCCAAGGTCCTGTCATTCATGAAACTGTGCATTCTGCACATTTTCTGTGGAGAAAAATGTGCACAAGCACCGGAACACCATGTTAAGCCATTGATTTTAAATGGTTTAATTCCGTCGATTAAAAAACAGGCAGCAAACCCGCTCTACCGGGCTCGCGGCAACTGTGCAGTTCTCCCCACATTCTGTTGATAAGATTGTGAGCAATAGCCTTGTTGCACAGAAAACCCCTTGATTCATAAGCGTTTTCTATCCACGCACAAAAATTTTGCACAGGCATGTTTTCCCCACCGAAATAGCGGCTTTTCCCTGTTTCCGCCATGGCTCCGGCGACGAATGGGGACAAGTTCCGCATTCTGCACAGAAACTGTGGACAAGATTGTTAGCAAGGCCAAGATTAAAGCATAAGCCATTGATTTTAAATGATATTTATCACATGCTCAAAAATTAATCAAAAAGAGATCCGCTCCACCGCTGTCGCGCTGGTGCACTTCTGCACACATTGTGTGGATAAAATTGTGAGCAATGCCCGGAACTGCACCCTATGCCATTGATTTGTAATGTTTTTATTGTTGCGCACAAAATTTAAGCAGTGCCGGGAACTGCCCGTACCGCGCAAAGTTCTGCACATCTTCTGTGGATAAAATTGTGAGCAAACACCACTTCCACCATGCAAGTAATTGATTTAAAACGATAAAATTTCCATGAGTAAATTTTCAGCACGACTATACTTATCCGCCCCGCAGTGCAACATGGCCCAGGAAAGTTCCACACAATTTATGTGGATAACTTTGTGCGTAACCACCTGACGTTACCGTAAAGTACTTGATCTATAAGGATTTTCCTGAAATGCTCACGAATGAAGCATCGATAATTCGCTTTAATAATCAAGTGGTTAGAAAAAAGACTTGCCAGAGTAAGTCATATATGACATAAGCATGACCCCAGAAAAAATTTGTGGACAGCTTTCTTTCCCCGAACCATGACTTATCCCGATAACCAGGCCGCCGTCAGCGGCGTCATCACGGTTTCCGCCCTCAACCAGGCGGTTGGCCGCATGCTCGAGCGCTCGTTTCCCCTGACGTGGATATCCGGGGAAATCTCGAACTTTACCCGCGCCAGTTCCGGCCACTGGTATTTCACCCTGAAAGATGACGCGGCCCAGGTGCGCGCGGTCATGTTCCGGGGCCGGGCGCAATATGCCGGCTTTGTGCCACGCGAAGGCGACAAGGTCGAGGTGCGGGCGCTGGTGACCTTGTATGCGCCACGGGGCGATTACCAGATCAATGTGGAAGCCATCCGCCGCGCGGGTGTCGGGCAATTGTTTGAAGCGTTCCTGCGGCTCAAGGAAAAACTGGGCGCGGCCGGCCTGTTCGACCAGGAACGCAAACGGGCGCTGCCCATGTTCGCCCGCACCATCGGCATCGTCACCAGTGCGCAAGCGGCCGCCCTGCGCGATGTGCTGACAGCGCTTGCGCGGCGCGCGCCCCACGTGTCGGTGATTGTTTACCCGACGCTGGTACAGGGTCAGTTGGCGGCGGAGCAGATTGCCGCCGCCATCAATACCGCCTCGCGCCGCGCCGAATGCGACGTCCTGCTGGTCTGCCGGGGCGGCGGCAGTATTGAAGATTTATGGTGTTTCAATGATGAAGCGGTGGCGTATGCGATCGCCAATTGCGCCGTGCCGGTGGTTTCCGGTGTCGGCCACGAGACCGATTTCACCATTGCCGACTTTGCGGCGGACTTGCGGGCCGCCACGCCCACCGCGGCCGCCGAACTGGCCGCCACGCCGCGCGCCGACTGGCTGGCGTCGCTGCGCACCGATGCCACGGACTTGAAACGCGCGATGCGGCGCCGGCTGGACGATGCGCAGCAAACGCTCGATGGCCAGGCGCGCCGCTTGCTGAGTCCTGCCGCGCAAATCCGCCAGCAACGCACCCGCCTGCAAGCGCACGCGATGGCGCTGACCCATGCCAACCGCGCCCCGGTGCGCCAGGCCCGCGTGGCGTTTGACAAACTCCAGGCGCGCTGGTCAGCCTGCCGCCCGGATCCGGCCAACCTGCGCGCGCAGCTCGATGCGCTGGGTCGCCGCGCCGCGCTGGCCAGCGGCCGCCAGCGCGAGCAGCGGCGCGACAGCCTGAACGCGCTGGCGGCCCAGCTGGAATTGCTCAATCCCCAGCGCACACTGGAGCGCGGCTATGCCATCGTCACCGACAACAGCGGCGCGATCGTGCGCGCGCCGGGGCAGTTGCAGCCCCACACCACCGTTTCCGTCCGGCTGGCGCAAGGCAGCGCGGACATCGGCATCGCGTCGGTGCAACCATCGCTGGGATGAAAACCATACGCTGGCGCCAATAATGGGCATTCCAAGCGCCACGCCACGCGAAGGTTTACAATAGTGGACGTTTCAGCAAAAATGCCTTTCTGACTCAACCATAAGGAACTCACATGGAACATACCCTGCCGGCCCTGCCGTATGAAATGGACGCCCTGGCGCCACACATCTCCAAAGAAACGCTGGAATACCACTACGCCAAGCACCACCAAGCGTATGTCACCAACCTGAACAACCTGATCAAGGGCACCGAGTTCGAAAACCTGTCCCTGGAAGAAATCGTCAAGAAATCGTCCGGCGGCATTTTCAACAACGCGGCCCAGGTATGGAACCACACCTTCTACTGGAACGGCCTGAAGCCAAACGGCGGCGGCGCTCCAACCGGCGCGCTGGCTGACGCCATCAACGCCAAGTGGGGTTCGTTCGACAAGTTCAAGGAAGAATTCACCAAGTCGTGCGTTGGCAACTTCGGTTCGTCCTGGACCTGGCTGGTGAAAAAGGCCGACGGTTCGGTTGACATCGTCAACACCTCGAACGCCGCCACCCCGCTGACCACCGATGCCAAAGCGCTGATCACCTGCGACCTGTGGGAACACGCGTACTACATCGACTACCGCAACCTGCGTCCGAAGTACGTTGAAAACTTCTTCGCGCTGGCAAACTGGGACTTCGCAGCACAGAACTTCGCCTGATCGTTCTGCGCTGATATGAAAAAAGCCGGCACTGCCGGCTTTTTTTACGTCCTGTGACGACGCACTACCCTGCCTGCAGCGTCTTGACCGTCCGGACTTCGCTCTTTTCCCCCGCGCCGGAATTGCTGAAACGGCGTTCCTGCCGCACCGTCATCAGCCGGTCGCCCGCCAGCGCATAGGTACTGCGTACTTCCTGCCGGAATTCAAAGCTCACCACGACATAAGCCCGGCCCGAGCCGTGCCAGTTCAGGTGACTGGCCAGCGGCGTGCCATCCTGTCCGATCCAGACGTCCAGGGCGCCATCGAATTCCTTGACGTACTTGCGTTCGCGGTCGCTGAGCACTTTGGACGGGACCACAAACGTCAGCTGGCGCGCCGGCTTGCCCTGCCATTCAACGTTTTTTTCCACCTTGAACGTGGCGCGCTCGATATCGCGCGCCAGGTTTTCCGCCGCCGACACCATCGGCCGCAAATCATCGGGGCCCATTTCCTTCAGTGCATACAGGGCCGGGGTTTTCGCGTTGGGATTTTTCGCCACCGCCAGCTGGTCGGCATCCATCCGCGCCAGCAAATCACGGCCATATTGCAGCCGCAAGCCCTGCGCGCCATCCTCCACCTGCACCGACGCGCTGCCCGCATATTCATCGGATTCGCTGCCCTCGCCCATCCTGCGCGTGGTTTCCGCTTTCAGCACGCCCTTGACCGGGTTGCTGGCATGCAGGCGCTGCAGCGCGCCTTTCAAGTCCGCCAGGCCGTCGGCATGCGCCGTCCCGGCCAGCAACGTCGTGCCCAGCAGCGTGGCGCCCAGCAGCGCCGAGCGGTTCACGCGCATAACGCCTCCGCCGCCGGGTGCAATTCGCCGGACAGGCGGCCTGCCGCCATCGTCACGATGCGGCCGCAGCGCGCGGCAATCGCGGGATCATGGGTGACCAGCACCAGGGTCGAACCGCGCTCGCGGTTCAAGGCAAACATCAGTTGCATGACGGCTTCGCCGGTCGCGGCATCGAGGCTGCCGGTCGGTTCATCGGCAAACAACAGCGGCGGTTCGGAGACAAACGCGCGCGCCAGCGCCACACGCTGCTGTTCGCCGCCGGACAGGAATTTCGGATAGTGCTTCAGCCGGCTGCCCAGTCCCACCCGTTCCAGCATGGCTTCGGCTTTGGCGCGGGCCGCGCTGTCGCCGCGCAATTCCAGCGGCAGCATGACATTTTCCAGCGCCGTCAAATGCGGCAATAGCTGGAACGACTGGAACACAAAGCCCAGGCGCGCCTGGCGGAACTGGGCGCGGCCATCTTCGTCGAGCGCGAAGATATCGGTCTGCGCCAGTTTCACGGTGCCGGAGCTCGGCGTGTCGAGGCCGGCCAGGATGCCCAGCAAGGTGGATTTGCCGGAACCGGAAGCACCCACAATCGCCACGGTTTCCCCGGCCGCCACGGAAAAGCCGACGTTGTCGAGGATGGTCAGTTCGCCGGTGGCATCCGTCACCCGCTTGCCCAGCTCGCGTACTTCAATGATGTTTTGCATATCGCTTCCTATAGTGAGGATGCCCGGCCTAAAGGCCCGGCACCCGTTGCCAACCTTGAGGATGCCCGGCCTGAAGGCCCGGCACCCATTGCCAACCTTGAGGATGCCCGGCCTAAAGGCCCTGCACCCATTGCCAACCTTGAGGATGCCCGGCCTGAAGGCCCTGCACCCGTTGCCAACCTTGAGGATGCCCGGCCTGAAGGCCCTGCACCCGTTGCTAACCTTGAGGATCCCCGGCCCAAAGGCCCGGCACCCATTGCTAACCTTGAGGATCCCCGGCCCAAAGGCCCGGCTCTCGTTGTTTAACATTGCCGCAGCGAGCGTAGCGGCGGTTGATTCAATACTTGGCGCAAGCCCGGCCAGCCGCCTGCCAGCGCGCATAACACGCCCGCGGCGATGCCCGCCGGCCAGACCATGGGTGACCAGCCCCATGTGAGGTCGAAAACCCAGTGTGCAAGCGCCCAGCCGCCGAAACTGGCGCCCAGCGCCGCCAGCAGTCCGGCCAGGGCGCCGGTCAGCGCCAGTTCGATCGCTTGCGCCCGCGACAACTTGCTGCGCGTGGCGCCCAGCGCGCGCAGCAGCGCCGCCTGGCCGGTACGGGCATCCTGGCTGCCGGCCAGCGCCGCATACAGCACCAGCACGCCCGCCGCCAGCGTGAACACGAACAGGAACTCTACGGCGGACGTGGCCTGTTCCAGCGCGCGCTGCATTTGCCGCACGAAATAGCCGATGTCGACCAGGCTGATATTCGGGTATTCGCGCGCCAGCGCGCCGAGGGCGCGGTCCCCTTCCGGCGCATGGAACATCGTCACATAGGTGGCGGGCATGTCCGCGGCGGCGGCGGGATTCAACACGAAATCAAAGCTGGGGGTGCGCTGGCGCCAGTTGATCTTGCGGATACTGGTCACTTGCGCCTGCAGCGGCAAGCCGCCGATGTCGAACGCCAGCATGTCGCCGGGCTTGAGCTTGAAGCGCTGCGCGGCCTGCTCGCCCACCGACACCTGCGGCGCCGTCTCACCGCCGGCAAACCACTGCCCCTGCACCACGGTGCTGGCTGCAGGCAGGCTGGCGCTGGCCGACAGGTCGGCTTCCACGGCCTGCGCCTTGCCCTCGCCGGCTGCGCCAGCTTCACCGTCGCGCGCGGGCTTGCCATTGATTTCCAGCAGCCGGCCCCGGATCGACGGATGCAGTTGCGGCGCACCGTAGACCTGCAAGCGCCGCGCGAGCGCATCGTGCTGGTCCGGCTGGATATTAAAGACAAACTGGTTGGCGGCGCCGGCCGGCACCGATGCGCGCCACGCCGCGTGCAAGTCGCTGCGCACCACGGTCAACAGCAGCAGCGCCATCAAGCCGATCGCCAGCGCCACCGCCTGCGCCACGGTGGCGCCGCCGTGGCGGCGCAGCGACACCGTCGCCAGTCCCCAGGCGGTGGCGGCGGAACCGGGGCCAAGCCGTCCCAGCAACGCCAGCGCCAGCCATGCCACCGTGGCAAACACACCACCGGCCAGCAACACGCCCAGCGCGGCGCCGATACCGAGCATGGCGTCGCCGGCGGTCCACAACAGCAACCCGGTGAACGCGGCGCCGCCCAGCGCGAATGCCGCCACGGTGGCGCCACGCGGCGCCGTGGTTTCACGCCGCAACAGCCGCACATGCGACACGCCCCGCATTTGCAGCAGCGCCGGAAGCGCAAATCCCGCCAGCGCCACTTGCGCCGCAACGAACCCTTGCACGGCCGGCTGCCAGCCCGGCGCGGGCAGCGTGGATGGCAGCATGCCGCCCAGCCAGTGCAGCAGCGCCAAGTGGCTGGCATAGCCCAGCGCCACGCCCAGCACGCCGCCGGCCAGGCCGACCAGTGCAAATTCCAGAACGTGCAACATCAACACCTGCCCTTCGCGCAAGCCCAGGCAGCGCAGCATGGCGCAGGCATCGAGGTGGCGCAGCAGGTAGCGGCGCGTGGCCATGGCAATCGCCACCGCCGCCAGGATCGCGGCCAGCACACTGGCCAGCGACATGAAACCGCGCACCTTGTCGAGGATCTCCGCCAGGTCGCGCCCCGCATCCTGCGCGGTCTGCACGGTGATGCCGGCGGCTTTGGCGTCCTTCACATGGCGTCCGAATTCCGCCACCGCGTCCGCCGCACCGGCCACCAGCAGCGTATGGCGTGCCCGCGCGCCGGGTTGCATGACGTCCGTCGCCGGCAAATCGGCGGCGGCGATCATGGCGCGCGGGGCAAAGGAGACCGGCGATGGGCGCCGGTCCGGCTCCACCGCAATCACGCCGGCAATCGTAAAATCGGCCGCGCCGATGCGCAGCACCTGGCCAATACCGCTATCGAGGCGCGCGGCGGCGGCGGCGTCGATCCACACGGTGCCGCGCGCCGGGCCGCCCTGCGCCAGGATTGGGGCGCCGTCGGCGCCGCGCAATTGCACACTGCCGCGCAGCGGATAGCCTGGTTCCACGGCTTTCAGCGAGACCAGCGTGGCATGGCCGCCGGCCGACGCCATGCCGGCCATGGCGCTGGTGGCGGCGGTCCGCAAGCCGCGCCGACGGGCTTCATCGCGCCAAGCTGGCGCCAGCGGCACATCCGACGACACGGTGATATCGGCCGCCAGCAGGGCCGAGCTGTCTTCCAGCATGCCGGCGCGCAAGCGGTCGGCAAAAAAGCCCACGGCGGAAATCGCCGCCACCGACAGCACCAGCGCCGCCAGCAGCAGCCGCAATTCTCCCGCGCGCCAGTCGCGCAACGCCATTTTGAGGGCCAGCCTGAACATTCCGTCTCCAGTCAAGGGGAAAACGCAAGGTTACCCACCGTGGCTGAAGATTGTATGAGGCATGCGACGAACAGCACACTGGCGCGACGAACGGCAATATGCGTGCAAGAACCCGGCGGAATTTACATGGCGCGGAACAGGTGCACGTATGCGCGGCTGACCGGCAATTCCCCCTCGACACCACGCAGGCGCACAAACATGCGGCTGCTTTCGTCGCGCCGCACGCCTTCCACGTGGTCCTGGTTGACCAGGGTGGAACGGTGGATTTGCATGAAACGCTCCGGGTCGAGCTGCGCCGACAATTCCGCGATCGGCGTGCGGATCAAATGTTCGCCGCCGCGCGTGCGCACCACCGTGTATTTTTCATCGGACTGGAAATACAACACCTCGGCCACCGGCACCTGGTGTGTCATTGTCCCCTGCGAGGCGCGGATATAGTGCAGGCGCGGACCAGCCGGGGCGGATTGTGTGGCGGGTGCGGGCTGCGCCGGCGATGGCGGCTGCGGCGGGGACCACTGCGGCGCTTGCAAGTGGCGCAGCTGCGCCTGCAGCAGCTTGTGCACGGTTTGCGCCAAGCGGCCGTCGTCCTCGGCCGGCGCCAGGGTGGCCTTGACTCTTTCCAGCGCCCGCGCCAGCCGTTCGCGCCGCAGGGGCTTCAACAGGTAATCGATGGCGGCTTCATCGAACGCCTGCACCGCGTATTCATCATAGGCCGTGACAAACACCACGCGCGTCGCGCCTTCGATGCCCTGCGCCACTTCCAGTCCATTCAGGCCCGGCATCTGGATATCGAGGAAAGCGATGTCCGGGCTCAGTTCCGCGATCGCGGCGGCCGCATCGGCGCCATTGGCGGCCATGTGCACGATGTGCAGTTCCGGCCACAGCGCCAGCAATTGTTCCCTGAGGTGATTGGCCAGATGCGGTTCATCGTCGGCGATCAGGGCGGTGATTGGTGCGGACATTAAACAGTCTCCTGTACAGTGGTTTCCGGGGATGGCGGCAAGACCAGCACCGCGCTGGCGCCGTTTTCCGCAATGGTGAGAGTCAGCGAACCGCGCGCGCCAAAGCGCGCCTGCAAGCGGCTGCGGATATTGGACAGCGCCATGCCGGCGCCGCGCCGGTGCGGCCGGTTCGCGGCGGCCTGTCCCAGGCCGTCGTCATCGACCCGCAACACCAGCCTGGTACCGTCGACCTGCGCCGATACCGTCACCGTACCGCCATCGACCTTGCCTTCGATGCCGTGGTGGATCGCGTTTTCAATCAGCGGTTGCAGCAGCAGGGTCGGCATGCGCACGGCGCGCACCGTGGCGTCGGCCTCGATACGGTACGACAACCGGCCGCCCATGCGGATGCGCATCAGTTCCAGGTAGCGCTCCGCCATGTCCAGCTCCGCCGCCAACCGGCTGTCGCCGCTGCGCATCTGGGTCAGGCCGGCGCGCAGGTAATCGGTGAACGCTTCGAGCATCTGGCGCGCCCGGGGCGGGTCGGCATCCATCAGGCTTTCCACGTTGGCCAGCGTGTTGAACAAAAAGTGGGGTTCGATCTGGCCTTGCAGCAGACGCAGCTGCGCCTCGGTCGCCAGGAACTGCAGTGCGCGCTGGCGCTGGTGCTGGCGCAGCCGGGCCAGCCACCAGCCCCATGCAATGACCGATGCCACCGCCAGCAGGATATAAAAGCGCGCCTGCGCCAGCGGATGGGAGATGAAATCGGCGGCGCGGAAGTGCCAGGCCGATGCCGTGAGATACAGGCCGCTGCTCGAGCCCACCGTTAAACCCGCCGCCAGGGCCAGGTTGCACATCACCATGGCGCGCCAGTCGGTGGGATTGGACATCCGGTCCAGCCAGCGCTCCGGCAGGAAACGCTCGATCAGCCAGGTCAGCACCAACGTGAACCAGGCAATCTGCACCGACACCACCATATTGAATCCGTACGAGGCGCGCCACCAGCCAGGATCCGATTCACGCCCTGTCAGCACGCCTGAAATGACCATCAGCAGCGTGCCGGCCCCCAGCGCGACCACCGTGGCGACCACGATGCGCGCCCACAGCGGTTCGTCGCGGTGTTTTTTCAGGATCCAGAGAGTGGCCCAGGCCCGGCTCAGGATGCCAAGTATGCCCGGCGCGCCCGATGTACCCGATGTGCCGGGGATGGCGGATGTGGTGAATTTGTCCATGCCCGCCAGTGTAGGGCAGGCTGGCGCGCAGCAACAGTCCGGGGTGACGAATCAACGGTGAGTGCGACGAATTGCCACTGATGTGGACGAATGGCTACATTTCCGGCGCGGCGCACACCGTGTTGATCATGAAAGCCTACATTTCGGGTGCGGCGCAAACAATGTCGATCATGAAAGCCTACATTTCGGGTGCGGCGCAAACAATGTCGATCATGCCGCACAGTTGCGGATAATGGTGCTGTTCCAGCATGGCCACCACCGATTGCACGATGTCCGGGTGGGTGGCGCGGCACGATTCCAGCAATTCCAGCGCGCGCGCCGTATACAGCAGGTGCAGCGCTTCCTTTACGCCCATCAGCACTTCATACGGCAATTGCGCCAGTTCGGCTTCCGTCAGCGGCTGCTGGCGCGCCGGCGAGGCCCGCTGGCGGCGCCGGAAGCGCACGCCCAGCTGGTGTTCCAGCACCTGGAACAGGGTGTCCTGTTCGATCGGCTTGCACAGGAATTCATCGGCGCCCGCATCGAGCGCCTGCTGGCGTTCTTCAGCGAACGCCGATGCCGTCATCATCACCACGCGCGGCTGCGCATGTTCCAGGTCGGAACGGATACAGCGCATCACCTGCAAGCCATCGAGCCCCGGCATGCGCCAGTCCATGATGACCAGCGCGGGCGGGCAGCGTTTCATGGCCGCCAGCGCGCTGGCGCCGTCGGCGGCGGTTTCCACCATGAAGCCCAGCGGCGACAGCAGGCTGTCGATCAGGTGGCGGCTGTCGGCATTGTCATCGACCACCAGGATGCGGCGGCCGCGCTCGGCCGGCTCCAGCGCTTCGACCACGCTGGCCAGCTCGCCGGGCGCCGCGCTGGCCGCTTCCACCTCGATCGTGAAGCGGAATTCCGCGCCATTGCCCAGTTCAGACTCCACTTCCAGTTTGCCGCCCATCATGCGCACGAATTCGCGCGAAATCGTCAGGCCCAGTCCCGTGCCTTCATTGGAGCCGGAACTGTCGGTCTGCACGAACGGTTCAAAAATGCGCTGCTGGTCTTCGCGCGCGATGCCCCGCCCCGTATCGCGCACGGCCAGGGTCAGCGCATAGTGCTTTTCCTGCAGCGGGATGGCGCGCGCCACCAGGGTCACGCTGCCCTGCTCGGCAAATTTGACCGCGTTCGACACCAGGTTCAGCAACACCTGCCGCAGGCGCGCGCCATCGATGCGGATCGCGCGCGGCAACCCGGCGCAGTCGAGCGTCATCGCCAGTCCGGCCTGGCGCGCGCGCGCGCCCAGCATATCCATCACTTCGCGCAGCAAGCCTTCCATATCCACCACCTGCGCCTGCAAGGTGATGCGGCCGGCCTCGATCTTCGACAGTTCCAGCAAATCGTTAATCAGGGTCAACAAATGCTGGCCGGAGCGGTTGATCACGGCGAGGTTGCGTTTTTCCTCTTCCGTCATGGTGTGCGAATCGGCCAGCAGGCGCGAAAAACCGATCACCGAATGCAGCGGCGTGCGCAATTCATGGCTCATGGTGGCCAGGAACACGCTTTTTGCGCGGTTGGCGGCCTTGGCTTCCGTCACCGCCACCGACAGCGCTTCGGTGCGCGCATCGACCAGCTCTTCCAGGTGATTGCGGTGGCGGCGCAATTCATGTTCCGCCATCTTGATTTCCGTGATGTCGTAATTGACGCCCACCATGCGCAGCAATTCGCCATCGTCGCCACGGAAGGGCCGGCCCGCCGCCTTGATGTAGCGGATCTGCCCATCGGGCCAGCGGATGCGGAATTCCGTGCGGTATTCCCGTTCGCCCCGGCGCACCGCGTCGATCAGGCGGTTGACGCGGTCCAGGTCTTCCGGCAACAGCCGGCTTTCCCACGCCATCTGGTTGTTTTCAAACGCGCCGGGCGGCACGCCGTACTGGCGGTGCATTTCCCGGTCCCACACCAGCCGCCCGGTGCGCGCATCCCAGTCCCAGATTCCGATGTTGGCGGCGTCGGTGGCGATCGCCAGCCGTTCTTCAGACGCCTGCATGGCGCTGTAGCGGCGGTCCAGCAAGTCGACCATTTCCAGGATGGATTCGTTCAGGGTCTGCAATTCGCCAAAGAACATGCGGTCGCGCGGCGCCGCGCCGCTGGCCTTGTCGCCGGCTTTCACGGCGGCGGCGTAGCGGCCCACTTCCTTCAGGGGTTTCAGCACCAGATACCACAGCAGCAGGTACAGGCCGGCCACCAGCGTGAGGTCCAGCGCCACGATGGCCGTGGTCAGTTCCACCCGGCGGTCGCGCAGGGTTTGCAGCACATATTGCGGCGTCACGTGCATCTTGACGGACCCCACGGCCCGGCCCGCCACTTCGATGGTGCGCACCGCCGTGCGCAAGGCCGGGATGTCGGGCGGCGTGGAAACCCGCTCGATGTCGCCCTGCGCATTGCGCACGAAGACGAATTGCATGCCATTGCTGAGCGTGACGGTGCAACCGTACAAATCGCGGTTGCTGAGGCTGGCGCGCACGATGGCGATGATCTGGCGGTCGTCGAAGTTCCAGGCCGGCAGCGCCACCGCCGCCGTCAACTGGTCGGCGCTGGCTTCCAGTTCGCGGTGCAGCGCGCGCCACCGCTCATTGCTTTCCGCGTTGTAGGAAAGCATCGCGAACACGGCCAGTAACACCGTGACCAACGCGGCCAGCGCCGTGCTGACGATGAAGACAATGGAAATGCGGCGGCGCGCCTGCCGCTGCAAGCGGTTCATGCCGGCCTCGGAGGACGCGCTTGCCGGATCAGCCGTCCCCGTGGAAAAAATGGCCATGCGCCCGACTCTCTTGACATAGATCAGGCATGCTAGCCGGAAACATTCAATTTGTAACCTGCACCTTGGTACAAGTGCATATTTCGTCACACGTTATTCGCCCCTGATGTTAATAATTCGACACACTTGCAGCGCATCGGGACGTGATGTGATGGCGGTCGCGCGCCAGGCCGCCGCCGCCCGCTGCGCAGCGGGCCGATGCCACAGTGCCGGCGTCAGCGCGCCCGGGCCGTATCGTGGGTCCGGCGTTCATCCTCGTCCGCTTCATCGTCGTCCGCGATCCCGCCATCCACTGGCAACGTTTCGATATGGTCAACGCCGATATCGGCGCCATCGCGCACCACGCTGTCGCGCCCTGCCGCGGCACGTTCGCCGGTGCCGCCCGCATCGGTATCGCTGTCGAGATCGGCGTCGCCAAGATCGGGCCCGGCGGTACCATGCGCCGTGCCCATTTCCGTGTCTTCGTTGGTGCCTTGCCTTAAGCCGGTATCGAGTTGCCGCGCCAGGCCGCTGCCGCCCTGGACGTCGCTGCCGGAATCGGAACTGTCACTGGGACCCAGCGCACCAGTGCCATGGCCGCGCCCGAGCTCGCGGTCCAGGGTGGCGGGGAAATTATCGGGGTCGAGGGTACTGTTGCCTGACATGATCATTCTCCTGTAAAGCCATACGACTTCCACCCCACTCTAACAAAGCCCCCCGATACAGGGCGCGACCGTGCCTGCCGGAATGGTATGCCATGTCCTACAATGAACTATGCCCAGTTTGCGGAGTCACGATCATGGCCGGTCCCCAGTTGCGCGCCATCGTTGCCGATATCACGACCTTGCCGGTGGATGCCATCGTCAATGCCGCCAATGTTTCGCTGCTGGGTGGCGGCGGCGTCGATGGCGCGATCCACCGCGCCGCCGGCCCGGAATTGCTGGAAGAGTGCCGCCAGCTCGATGGCTGCAATACCGGCCAGGCCAAGGCGACCGGGGGTTACCGCCTGCAGGCCGCCCACATCATCCATACCGTCGGTCCCGTCTGGCAAGGCGGCAGCTGCGGCGAAGCGGATTTGCTGGCGTCGTGCTACCGCACCTCACTGGCCTTGGCCGCCAGGCTGGGCGCGCGCTCGATCGCCTTCCCCTGCATCAGCACCGGCGTATACGGTTATCCGGTGGCCGATGCCGCCGTCATTGCCGTCGATGCGGTGCGTGCCGCGGCGCCGGCCAGCGGCATGGAGGAAATCATTTTCTGCTGCTTTTCCGAACGCGACCTGGCGCTGTATGAAACCCTGTTGAGCTGACGACTGGCGGCACGGCTGCGGGAAAACCACACATTCCTGATGGCAGGTCCCGGTGAAGGCATGAAAGCGGAGATACATTGCTGAATATTCAACTATGCGATATACAATCAAACCTTTCATAGTGGAGAGAAAGGAGAGCGCCCATGAGCAATTTCGAAGCCACCAACAAGCGCCTGAAAAACATCCACGCACGGCTGCCGGCCTTCCCTGAAGAGCTGATCCGCCTGATGCGCATGACTTATCACGTCCAAAAGCGCATGAAGGATTTGTCGAACGCGGCGCTGCGCAAGTATGACCTGGTGGACGCCAGCTACATGGTGCTGGCGGTGCTGTATGGCTCGGATAATGAAACGTCCACCGCGTCCAACCTGGGGGAAGCGTGCATGGAAAAACCCGCCAACCTGACCCGCGTGTGCAATGACCTGGAAAGCCAGGGCTTGATTACGCGCGGCAACCGTCCGGGCGATCGCCGCTGCGTGATGATCACGCTGACCGATGCCGGCCGCAAGCTGGTGGAACAAGTGATGCCTGAAGTGTGGTCGCGCACCACGCGGGCGTATGACGGCTATACCGCCGACGAACGCCGGATGCTGGAGCAGCTGTTCAAGCGGCAGCTCGACAACCTGGAACACGTGATCTAAAAAAACAAGCCCGCTGACAGCGGGCTTGGGGGACGTCAAATCATGGCTTCAGGTGCGTCAGCGCATAGCCGACATGTTCCCACCAGTGATCCCGTGTTTTCACGGTCTTCAGACAGGCATGGTCGATTTCCGTGGCGAACACGCGGTCCGCGCACTTGCGGTTGGCCAGCGCATTGCGCTGGTTTTCCGCGTTGACCAGCGCCAGCATCAGCCAGGCCGAAAACGTGATGGTCACCAGCAGCAAGCTCCACGCCACATGGTTGATGGTGCGGCGCCCCACCAGCCCGCGCTCGTCCGGCGCTGACTCGCGGTAAATTTCCATCACTTGCTTTTCGGAGTCACTGCTCATCGGGAACCTTATTTTTTGGCGGCCTTGGCCACCAGTGCATCCATCACCGCCAGTGCTTTTTGCATGGCCAGCTGTTCCGGCTCGCCAGGACGGCCGGCAATCGACGGCGACGTCACGTAGCGGCCATCCACCACGATGGTCGGCGCGCTCTCGACCTTGTAGGCGCCGATCACGGTGCCCGCCTGTTTCATTTTAGTCTGCACACCAAAGGAATTGAAGAATTCCATGTACTTGGCCTTGTCGACACCGTTTTTCGTGATGAAGTCGGTGAGCTGGTCATCGGTGCGCATGCGGTTGCGCTCGACGTGGATGGCGCGGAACAGCTTGTCATGCACCACGTCCACCTGGTTCATGGCTTCCAGGGTCAGGTAAGCATGCGCAAACGGGTCATTCGGACCGGACTGCGGGAAGTGCACGCGGCGGAACGCGATCTTGTCCCCCTGTTTTTTCACCCACTCATGCAGCAACGGATCCATCGCGTTGCAGTGCGGGCAGGTGTACATGAAGAATTCAACCACTTCGACTTTTTTGTCGGCCTTGGTCGGCACAGCCGGGGTCAGCAGCTTGTAGTCGACGCCTTCCTTGGGTTCGGCGGCAGAGGCGCCCGCTGCGGCAAACGACAGCGTGACGGCGGCGAGGATCAGGCGCAGAAAACGCATAACTTCCCTTCCATTCTATAGTCAGTGGTACCTGACACCTGCGGTATCAGGCGCCAGTCAAGTTGAATTACGCCGCGAGATTACCATTATTTGCCGCGGTGCTTGCGCCGAATCAGTAAAAATGCGTTACGGCGGCGGATTTTAAGGCCCAATTAAGGGCGCTGGCAACCTCACGGCGGGCCGGTGTTGGTTTATAGTTGCGACGGCAACTTTTTACATTTATCCATGACTCTATTTAACGTCCGCAAACTACTGCGTTCGGCCGCGATCACGGCCATGCTGTGCGGCGGCTTGGCGGCGCAAAGCGTGCTGCTGGCGCAGGCGGTGGTGTATCCGATCCCGCAGCCCTTCACCGACACCGGCATCCCGCTGGCCCCGGCCCATGCGCCGCCGATCCGCGAGGCCAGCGCCAGCGAGGCATGGGGCGGCCCGCGCAGCGGCAATGAAGCCACCTTGTCCGACCGCGTGGCCAGCTATGTGATCGAGGCCACCCTGGACCCGGTGCGCCATGTGGTCACCGGCAGTGAAGCCCTGACTTGGCGCAACCGCAGCAAGCGCGTGGTGCGCTCGGTGTATGTGCACCTGTACCTGAATGCGTTCGAGCACAAGGACACCACGTTTTACACAGAACAGCGGCGCAGCCAGTCGATGTTCGGCAGCGAGCCGATGGACGATGGCTGGGGCTACACCAAACTGAACCGGGTGCGCCAGGGCCAGCTTGATGTGTCCTGGTCGTTCGTGCAGCCCGATGACGGTCCGGCAAGCGACCGCACGGTGGTGAAACTGGACTTGCCGCACCCGGTCGAGCCGGGCGCCAGCACCACCCTGGACATCGGCTTCACCAGCCAGTTGCCGAAACTGGGCACGCGCAGCGGCTATACCGGCAGTTTCCATTTTGTCGCGCAGTGGTTCCCGAAAATCGGCGTACTGGAATTGCCGGGTGAACGGGGCGCGCGGGAAGAACGCTGGAATGCCCATGAATACCACGTGGACTCCGAGTTTTACGCGGACTTCGGCCTGTATGACGTCAAGCTGACCGTGCCGAAGGCGTACACGTTGGGCGCTACCGGCAAGCTGCAGGGCGCGCCGGTCGAGCGCAACGGCATGCTGACCCACCACTACGTGCAAGGCGACGTGCATGACTTCGCGTGGACCGCCGACCAGCGCTACGCCGCGCCACTGACGGGCACATGGCAGCCGCCGGCCGGCCTGCGCGGCGCCCGGCCGGTGGAGATCCGCGTGCTGTACACGCCGGAATACGCGGCCAGCGCGGCGCCGTCGCTGCAGGCGGCCAGGGATGCGCTGGGCTGGTATGCGGCGCTGCTGGCCCCCTATCCCTACGACACCCTGACCATCGTGATCCCGCCCCACAACGGCATCGGCGCGGCGGGCATGGAATATCCGACCCTGTATACGGCCGACAGCTTTACCCGCGTGCCCCCCGGATCGCGCCAGGCCTTCGACCTGGACGTGGTGAATATCCACGAATTCGCGCATAACTATTTCCAGGGCATCATCGCGTCCAATGAATTCGAAGAGCCGCTGCTCGACGAAGGCCTCAATGAATACACCAACATGCGCATGCAGGCCGAGCGCGGCCGCAAGGCCAGCCTGGCGCCGGCATGGCTGCGGCGGCTGGGCATCAATCCGGCCTTCGATCCGTTCGAAACGGAACGGGCCGATGCGGTGCTGGACCACCCGGCCGATGCCGGCGCGGCCAGCGCCTATGCCCGCCTGCAGGGCGTCGGCCAGGTGTATGTACGGGGCGCCCTGCTGTTCCGCGACCTCGAAGCCCAGCTCGGCAAGGCGGCGTTTACAGAGGGCTTGCGCGAATACTACCGCCGCTGGCGCTTCCGCCACCCCAGCGTGGCCGACTTGCGCGACGCGCTGGCCGATGGCAGCGGCCAGCGCGCGCTGGTCGAGCGCGTGTTTGAGCAGCAAGTCTATGGCGCGGGCCGGATCGACGACAGCGTGGCGGAATTCCAGTCCGAACTGGAGCCGGCGGCGGCCGGTGCGCGCCATGCGCCCATGTGGCGTACCGAAGTGCTGCTGCGCCGGCGCGGCGTGGCGGTGCCGCAGACATTGACGGTGCACTTCGCCGACGGCAGCGCGGAAACCATGCAATGGGACCCGCGGCATGGCGAGCAATGGCAGCGCTTCGTGTGGCTGCGCACGGCGCGCGGCCTGTCGGCGGAACTGGACCCGCAGCGCCAGCACCTGCTGGACGTGAACAAGCTCGACGACAGCCGCACCGCCACACCCGACAAGGCGGCCGCGCGCCGCTGGACCCTCGATGCCGCCGCCGCAGTCCAATTGCTCCTGACCCTGATTGCCTCGCTTTGACCCCATGACAACCTTGGTATTGCTGAAAACCCTGTGCCTGCAATCGGCACGCCGCGCGCTGCAATGGCGCTTGCCCGTGCTGTATGGCGTGGCGCTGCTGCTGCCGCTGGCGATCGTGGTGGCGCCCGCGTGGATGCTGCTGGACACGCAATTGTCGTATTCCGTGCAGGCCGCGACCCTGGCCCGGCAACTGGACCTGGCCTCCATCACGGACTTGCTGGCCGTGGGCCAGCACCACGCGCTGGCGGTGCAACTGGCGCTGCTGGCGGCGCTGGCGTGCACCGCGCTGCTGTCGCCACTGCTGGCCGGCGCCACCGTGACGGCCGCGCGCAGCCCTGCCCCGCTGGTCTTGCGCGCCTTGCTGGAAGGCGGCATGGCGGAATATCCGCGCATGTTGCGCATGCTGGTGTGGTCGGCCGTGCTGACGGGCGCCGCGCTATGGCTGGGCAGCTTCTTGAACGGCCTCGCCACGCCCCATGAAGCGCTGCTTCCCACCGATGGCCGGATCGCGGGTTACGCCGCCGATGCCGCCATGGGCTTGCTGGTGTGGAGCGCGCTGGTCACCGCCGACGCGGGCCGCGCCGTACTGGCCGCCGACCGCCGCCGCACGTCCGCCGTGCGCGCGTGGTGGGACGGCATCACGCTGCTGCGGCGGCAACCGGTGGCGGCGCTGGGCAGCTATGCGGTGCTGGGCCTGGTCGGGTTTGGCGTGGCGGGCTTGCTGGGACTGGGTCGCCTGCATTTCCCGGTCGGCAGCCTGGGCGGCGATATGGCGGCCTTGGTACTGACGCAAGCAATCGCCCTGCTGCTGGCCTGGTTCCGCGCGGCGCGCCTGTTTGCATTGGTCACGGTCGCGCGCGGGTGATGTCCCAATTATTGTCCCAAATTTGGAACAGTGCTTTCGATTTACCCGGATTGATTGAAGAATCGGGACAGCGTACAGTCAAAGTCCATTGAAAGGACTTGCCGATGTCAACCTTGCCCGTGTATTTCATCTCCCATGGCGGTGGCCCGTGGCCGTGGATGCTGGATCAATCCGGCGGACGGTATGATGCGCTGAAAGCGTCGCTGGAAGCCATTCCTGTCGAACTCGGCGCACAACCACGCGCCGTGCTGGTGATCACCGCCCACTGGGAAGCGGCGCATCCCCGCATCTCATCAAGCCCCACGCCCGGCATGATCTATGACTATGGCGGCTTTCCCGACTATACGTACCGCATCCGCTACGATGCCCCGGGGTCGCCCGCAGTGGCGTCGCGCGTGCAGGCGCTGCTCGGCGATGCGGGCATCGTGTCCCACCTCGATGCCGAACGCGGTTACGACCACGGCACGTTTTCCGCGCTGGCGCCGATGTATCCGGAAGCCGACGTCCCCATCGTGCAACTGTCGCTGCAACAAGGCCTCGATCCGGCCCGGCACCTGGCCATCGGCCGGGCATTGGCGCCGCTGCGCAATGAGGGGGTGCTGATCGTCGGCAGCGGGCTCAGCTATCACAACCTGCGCCTGTTTGGCGGTGCCGGCGCGCAAGCGTCGCATCAGTTCGACGCCTGGCTGCGCGACACCATGGCGGCCGCGCCACGCGAACGCAGCGCCCGGCTGCTGGCCTGGGAGCAAGCCCCGGCCGCACGGCAGGCGCATCCGCGCGAAGAGCATTTATTGCCGCTGATGGTCGCGCTGGGGGCGGCGGAACAGGATGCGGCGGCCGTGCACTATCACGAAGACGCCTTTATGGGGGCGCTGGCCGTGTCCAGTTTCAGGATCGGCTAGCGCGGCCAGATAGCCTCAGGTCCCGCGCTTGCCCTTCATGCGCTCGGCTTCTTTCTCGGCAGCCTTTTGCGCCGCCTTTTCCGCCTTGATGCGCTGTTCCTCGTTAAACACCGCCAGCGCGGCCGCGCGGGTTTCCGGGGTTTCCAGCGAAATGCGGCCCAAAATACCGCTGCGGTATTCGGTCAGGAAGGTATGCGCGGCTTTTTCATAATCCATGTCGCCGCCACGGGCGCGGAAGCCGCGCTTGGTGGCAATCCCTTCGATCACGCCGATGCCATCCATCTGGCCGATGTCCTTGAAGCCGTAGCGCGCCACCAGCAATTGCGGGTAGCGGCGCAACAGTTCACCGGCGAGGAATTCCGCCACTTCTTCTTCGATCAGCGCATTGGAACCGACCGCGTGGCTGGCCGCCAGCATCAGGCCGTCGCTTGGCATGGCAATCTTCGGCCACAGCATGCCGGGCGTATCGACCAGCACCGTGTTCTTGTCGAGGTACAGCTTTTGCTGCGCCTTGGTGACCGCCGGCTCATCGCCGACCTTGGCCACGCGCTTTTTCAGCAGCGCATTCATCAGGGTGGACTTGCCCACGTTGGGGATGCCCATGATCATGATGCGCAGCGGCTTGGTGGGCACGCCACGGTGTGGCGCCAGCGGTTTCGCCAGTTCCAGCACGCGCGTCACGTCACCCGGCTTCTTGGTGGTCATGGCAAACGCCGTGACGCCTTCCTGGCGGCTGAAATACTCGACCCACGCGCTGGTGGCGACCGGATCGGCCAGGTCCACCTTGTTCAACAATTTCAGGCAAGGACGCTGGCGGAACTTGCGCAACTCGTCCACCATCGGATTGCAGCTTGCTTCCGGCAGGCGCGCGTCCACCACCTCGATCACGAGGTCGGTATTCTCCATCTGCTCGGCCGCCTTCTTTTTGGCGGCGTTCATGTGTCCGGGGAACCACTGTATTGACATGCTCTGGCCTTCTGCTTCGTGCGCGAAATCCTCTATTTTACCGCGAAGCAGCTTTCAGGTACCGGTTTGCATGGAGGTCGGCTATCATGTGGCACCGCAATTTTTCTATTTTATAAACACTTTTTATCTGGAGTAGCGAGAGATGCACAAATCTTCTCCATCCACGCCTGGGGAAATTACCCTGCGCGGTGTCATTCTGGGGATACTGATTACCCTCGTATTCACAGCGGCACAGGTGTACCTCGGCCTGAAAGTCGGCCTGACCTTTGCCACCTCGATTCCGGCGGCGGTGATTTCGATGGCGCTGCTGAGCGCTTTCAAGACCGCCACCATCCAGGAAAACAATATCGTCCAAACCATCGCCTCGGCGGCCGGCACCCTGGCGTCGGTGATCTTCGTGCTGCCCGGTTTGCTGATGATCGGCTGGTGGGCCAACGTGCCGTTCTGGCCCACCTTTGGCGCGTGCGCCATCGGCGGCGTGCTGGGCGTGATGTACACAGTGCCGCTGCGGCGCGCGCTGGTGTCGCAGTCGGACTTGCCCTATCCGGAAGGCGTGGCGGCGGCGGAAGTGCTGAAAGTCGGCACCCAGTCGCGCAGCGGCGCGGCCGAAGGCAAGGCCGGCCTGTGGGCCGTGATCTGGGGCAGCGTGGCATCCGCGCTGTACGCCGCCGGCGCCGCGGTGAAACTGATGGCCGGTGAAATGGCGATTTACTTCCGCACCGGCAATGGTGCGACCGGGATTGGCGCCTCCAGTTCGCTGGCGCTGATCGGCGCCGGCCACCTGATGGGCATCACGGTCGGCATCGCCATGCTGGCCGGTCTCGTCATCGCCTGGGGCGTGCTGGTGCCGATCCTGACGGCGGCCCTGCCCGCGTCGGACATGCCGGCGGCCGACCTGGCGCTGGGTGTCTGGAAAAACGACGTGCGCATGATGGGCGCGGGCTGCATCGGCGCGGCCGCGATCGTGACCCTGGCGGGCCTGGCCAAGCCGGTCATCGGCGGCCTGAAGTCCGCGATGGAATCGTCGCGCAAAGCCAAGGAAAACGGGGGCGACTTGCCCCGCACCGAGCAAGACTTGCCGATCTTCTTCGTCGGCCTGACCACGCTGATCGCGCTGGTGCCGGCCGGCTGGCTGCTGGCCTCGTTCCTGCAGGGCGGCGTGCTGGCGTCCGTGGCGCCGGCGCTGATTGCGGTTGGCGTGGCCTACATCCTGATCGCCGGCATGTTTGCCGCCGCCGTGTGCGGTTACATGGCGGGCTTGATCGGTTCGTCGAATTCGCCGGTATCCGGCATTGCGATCTTGACGGTGCTGGGCGCGGCCCTGTCGGTGGGCGCCGTGGGCCGCCACATCATGGGTCCGGAAACCGGCCAGGCGCTGATCGCCTTTGCGCTGTTCGTCACCACCGTGGTGCTGGCCGTGGCCGTGATCGGTAACGACAACTTGCAGGATTTGAAGACCGGCCAGCTGGTCGATGCGACGCCGTGGAAACAGCAGGTCGCGCTGTTGATCGGTGTCGTCGCTGGTTCCTGCGTGGTGCCGCCGGTGCTGGAATTGCTGAACCGCGCCAACGGCTTTGCCGGCGCGCCCAACCTTCAGGCGATTTCCAACGAACCGCTGGCCGCACCGCAAGCGACCCTGATTTCCACCCTGGCCAAGGGCGTCATTGGCGGCAACCTGCCATGGCACCTGATCGGCTGGGGCGCGGTCATGGGCCTGGCGCTGGTGGTGGTGAACTTCCTGCTGAAGAAATTCAGCAACGACAAATACAGCTTGCCGCCGCTCGGTGTCGGCCTGGCGATTTATTTGCCGAGCGCCGTGACCGCGCCGGTGGTGGTGGGCGCCGTGGCGGGCTGGCTGTTCGAGCGCGCCGTGCACCACCACAGCTGGGGCGAGATCGCCAAGCGCCTTGGCGTGCTGATCATGTCCGGCTTCATCGTCGGCGAGAGCCTGTTCAACGTGGCGCTGGCCGGCCTGATCGTGCTGTCCGGCCAGGGCGAACCGCTGGCCATTGCCAACAGCCTGGGTGAAGGCACCACCATGCTGATCGCGCTGGTGACCGGCCTGGGACTGGTGGTGGGCCTGTATAAGTGGTCCGGCAACAACGCTCGCCGCGTCGAAGCCTAATCCAAGTGTAGGCGTGCAGGCAGGCAATGATAATGTGTCTTCATTACCTGGCCTGCCTCACTTTCCCTGATGAAACTACTGACCCTGCAGCAATCCCGCCGGCTTTTTGCCAGCCTGACCGCCGCCGTGATCGTGGGTTTCATTGTCGTATCCGGCTTTGTTTTGCACACTTTGCAACAAAGCCGGGCGCGCTATTACGCCAATGCGGAAGAACAGTCGCGCAACCTGGCTATCGCGCTGGAAAACTTCCTGCGCGCACACTTCCATGAAGTGGATTTGACGGTGCGCCGCGCCGCCGACGAATTCCGCACCCTGCACGCGCAACACCGTTTCGATCCCGCCGCCTTTAGCGCCTTTGTGCGGACCTTGAAGGAACGGGTCCCCCATGCGCGCGCCATCCGTGGTTCCGATGCCGGGGGCCAGGTGATTTATGGCGAAGATATCGACCCGGCCAAGATCCAGAACCTGGGTATCCGCGAATTTTTCATGCGCGCCAAGGTCGAACGGGACCTGGTGTTCGGCGCCCCCGTCAAATCCCGCATCAGCGGCGATATGGTGCTGCCGCTGGTGTATGCGCTGACCTATCCCGATGGCGGCTTTGGCGGCACCGTGTATGTCAACATGACCACGTCCACGATTTCAGACGTGGTCGCGGCCATGAATGTCGGCCGCCACGGCGCCATTTCCCTGCTCGACCGCCAGCACCGCGTGCTGCACCGCTTCCCCGAAGTGGCCGACCTGCCGATCGGCACCCCCATCCCCATGTCCCCGGCCACCACCACGGTGCTCGATTCCGGCGCGCCGCGCGCCACGTATGCGGTGAAATCCATGCGCGACGGCCTGCAGCGCGTGGTCAGCCTGGAACGGGTGGGCCAGTATCCCGTGTACGTGGTGGTGGCGCTGTCCAGCGATGACTTCCTCGAGCCGTGGAAAACCGAAGCCCTCAGCGCGGCCCTGTTCCTGTCCGCGTTGTTCGCGCTGTCGGCCGTGTTGCTGCTGGGGGCGCGCCAGTCGCTCAGGCGCCAGTACCGCATGGTCGAGCAATTGGTGGAAGCGAAAGACCAGGCGCTGGCGGCCGGCCGCGCCAAGTCCGACTTCGTGGCCAACATGAGCCATGAAATCCGTACTCCGATGAATGCAGTGTTGGGTATGCTGCAATTGATGCAGCACACCGCGCTCGACGCCCGCCAGCGCGATTACACGGAAAAGGCGGAAGCGGCGGCCCGCACCCTGCTGGGCCTGCTCAACGATATCCTGGACTTTTCCAAGGTCGAAGCCGGCAAGCTGGAACTGGAACACGCGCCCTTCTGCATGGACCGGCTGCTGCGCGAATTGTCCGTGATCCTGTCGGCCTATACCGGAAACAAGCCGGTGGAAATCGTGTTTGACGTGGATCCGCAATTACCGCACTGGCTGCGGGGCGATCCGCTGCGGCTGCAGCAAGTGCTGCTGAACCTGTGCGGCAATGCCATTAAATTCACGGCCGAAGGCGAAGTCGCGCTGACGGTGCGCGTGGAGCACGGCGAGCCCGGTGAACAGGGTACGCGCGTCGCATTTACCGTGCGGGATACGGGGATCGGCATCTCGGCCGAACAATGCGGCCGTATTTTCGATGGTTTCAGCCAGGCGGAAACCTCCACCGCGCGGCGCTTTGGCGGCTCCGGACTGGGCCTGGCGATTTCGCAGCGGCTGGTCCGCCTGATGGGCGGTGAACTCAGCGTGGCCAGCACGCCGGGCGCGGGCAGCCGGTTTTCCTTCACGGTGGCGTTCGGCCACGCGCCAACGCCCGCCACGGCGCCGCCGCAGGCCGCTGATTTGCGCGGCCTGGAATGCCTGGTGATCGATGACCACGACGGTGCGCGCCAAGCGCTGGCGGGAATGGCGGCCTCCTTCGGCTGGCATGCCGACACCGCCGACAACGGACTCGATGCGCTGAAACGCGTGATGGAACGCAGCGCCGCCAAACCGTATGACGTGCTGCTGGTGGACTGGCGCATGCCCATGCTGGACGGCTGGGACACCAGCGTGCAGTTGCGCGAATTGCTGCCCGCTGAACACACACCCCTGATCCTGATGGTCACGGCGCATGACCGCGAACCGCTGGCGCTGCGCCAGGCGCAGCATGAAGACCAGCAGCGCGCGGTGCTGGACGGTGTCCTGATCAAACCGGTGACGGCATCGATGCTGTTTGACGCCGTTGCCGATGCGCTGGCGCTGCGCGGCAATGCCACGCTGCCGGAGCAGGCGCAGCAGCCCGCCTCGCTGCTGCGCTTGCACGGCTTGCGGCTGCTGCTGGTGGAAGACAACCCCACCAACCAGCAAGTGGCGTGCGAACTGCTGGGCTATGAAGGCGCGCAGGTGGACGTGGCCGGCAGCGGCCGGGATGCGGTCGACCAGGTCCTGGCCCCGACGGCATTGCCGCATGCGATCCTGATGGACATCCAGATGCCGGACATGGATGGCTACGCGGCGACCCGCATGATCCTCGATGGCCTGCGCGAACAACACCGCACGCCACCACCCATCATTGCCATGACCGCCAACGCCATGCAATCGGACCGCGAGACCGCGCTGGCTGCGGGCATGGCGGACCATGTGGGCAAGCCGTTTGATTTATCGGCGCTGGTGCAGGTAATCCTGCGGCATGCGGCAAGTGGCGCAGTGGCGCCCGCAGGCCATGCGGCCGGCCTGCCGGCCCATGACGCTGTGCCTCCGAGTGCGACGGTATCTGCCCCGCCTGAAAACGGCACGCATCGCACGACCGGCACGAATGGCGCAGCCGCCAACGACACCGCCGTGCGGCTCAACAGCGAAGGCGCGCTGCGCCAGCTGGGCGGGCTGCTGCCGGTCTACCAGATCGCGCTGCGCCGCTTCGGCGAAGAAGCGCAATCGCTGCAGCAGCAATTGCGCACCGCACTCGAAGCCGGCGATGCGCAGGCGGCCCGCGCGCCGCTGCACGTGCTGAAAGGGTTGGCCGGGACCGTCGGCGCGGAGCGGCTGGCGCTGCTGGCCGGCGATGCGGAACTAGCCATGCGCGAAACCGCCGGCCAGGGACCCGGCATTGGCGACTGTGCGCGCGAACAGGCCGACACCGTGCTGGCCGCGCTGCCTTCCGCTGTCAGCGCGGTGGCGGCGCTGCTGGCGCAGTATCCGCCTGCGGCCGCGCATAACTGACTGTCAACATTTCCCACTGATGCCCTTCCGGCACGTTCCAGTACACCATGCGGCCACCGAGCATGGTGTTGACCTGGCGGTCGACTGGGCCATGGACATTGCTGCGGTAGGCAATGTCGGCGGCTTTCAGGCGCGCCAGGATCGCATCGAACTCCGCATCGCTGACGCGGAAACAAAAGTGGTGCACCGGGTACAGTTCCCCGGTCTGCTGGAAGTCCAGGGTCAGGCCGTCATTGATGAACACCGGAGAAAACGGCCCGAGTGCTGTCGGCGCCCACGGCACGCCCAGCAATTCCGCCAGTTGCCTGGCCGCCCCCACCTGGTCGCGGCAGGGAACGATGAAGTGGTCCAACTGGATTGCCATATGCATGTTCCCTGCGCGGCGCGCATGCCGCTTAAAGTTCCGCCAGCGCCTTCACATGGGCCGCCACACTGCGTCCCAACGCCGACAAGTTGTAGCCGCCTTCCAGGCAACTGACGATACGGCCCTGCCCATACTGTTTCGCCACCGCCATCACCTGCTCCGTCATCCACGCATAATCGGCTTCCACCAGGCTCATGCCACCCAGGTCGTCTTCACGGTGGGCATCGAAACCGGCCGAGATGAAAATCATGTCGGGCTTGAACGCGTGCAGCGCGGGCAACCATCGATCGGTCACCAGCTGGCGCACCACGTCGCCCCCCGAGCGCGCCGGCACCGGCACATTGACGCGGTTCGGCGAGTCCGGGCGCGGCGGCGTGTAGGGGTAAAACGGGTGCTGGTAAAAGCTCACCATCAGCGCGCGGGGCTCGTCCAACAGCGCTTCCTCTGTGCCATTGCCGTGGTGGACATCGAAATCGACGATCGCCACGCGCGCCAGTCCGCGTACATCGAGCGCGTGGCGGGCCGCGATCGCCACATTATTGAACAGGCAAAAGCCCATGGGTTCGGACGGACGCGCATGGTGGCCGGGCGGCCGGACCGAGCAAAACGCGTTGGCGATCTCCCCATCGATGACGGCGTCGGTCGCGGCCACCGCCGCGCCGGCCGCGCGCAGCGCCGCACGCCAGCTGTGGGCATTGAGCGACGTGTCGCCATCGATCGGGTAATGCTCACCCACCGGGGGAATATTGTCGCGCACGATGGCGATCGCGCTGGCGCTATGGTTGCGGGCGATGTCCGACACCTCCGCCAGCGGGGCCTGGCGCTGCTCGACCAGGCCGTCCAGGCGCGAATTGATCAGCTGGTCCTGGATCGCTTGCAGGCGCGCTGGCGACTCGGGATGCCATGCGCCCATTTCATGGAGCAGGCATTCCGGATGGCTATAAATTGCTGTAGTCATGTATAGTAAATATTGTTGATGCACGTCTCCTTACTGGATAATAAACCCATGTACACAAAACTGCATGCAGTTGCACGCCAGGTTTGCGAGATTATCGTCGGCAAGGATCTGCAGGTCAGGCAGGCGCTGACCTGCCTGCTCGCTGGCGGCCACCTGCTGGTGGAAGACGTTCCCGGCGTGGGCAAAACCACCTTGGCCCACGCGCTATCGATTTCACTGGGCCTGCATTTCAACCGGGTCCAGTTCACCAGCGATTTGCTGCCGGCCGACGTCTCCGGCATCTCCATCTACGAGCGGGAAAAAAACGGTTTCGTGTTCCACCCCGGCCCGATTTTCACGCAAGTGCTGCTGGCCGATGAAATCAACCGGGCCACGCCGAAAACCCAGTCCGGCCTGCTCGAAGCCATGGAAGAACGGCAGGTGACGGCCGACGGCGTCACGCGGGCGCTGCCGGAACCGTTCTTTGTCATCGCCACGCAAAACCCGACCCACCAGGTCGGCACCTTCCCGCTGCCGGAATCGCAGCTGGACCGCTTCCTGATGTGCCTGTCCCTGGGTTACCCGGACCCGGCGGCCGAGCGCGCCCTGTTGCTGGGCGATGACCGGCGCAGCTTGCTGAAGTCCTTGCCGGCCGCGATGACGCCGGCCGAACTGGCGGCGGCGCAGCGCAGCCTGCGCGAAATCCACGTCTCGGCCGCGCTGGCCACCTATGTGCAGGCGCTGGCGCAGGCATCGCGCCAGAGCGGCGCGTTCGCCGAAGGCTTGAGCCCGCGCGCGGCGCTGGCGCTGCTGCAGGCGGCGCGCGCCTGGGCCGCGCTGGAAGGGCGCGACCATGTGATGCCGGAAGATGTGCAGGCGGTGCTGGTGCCGGTCTGCGCGCACCGCCTGCGGCCTTTGAAGGCGGCGCACGGCGTGGCGCTGGCCAGCCGCGACCTGGTGCTCCAGTTGCAGAAATCCGTGCCGGTGTAAGCCGATGGCGGCCTCCGCGCGCAGGAAGATCGACCGCTGGCTGGGGCCTTTCCAGCGCCTGGCGACGCCACTCACCCTGCCGCTGCGCCGCCTCGTCAATTCCATGCTGTTCCAGCTGAAAGACCGTGAACCGGGCCACGTGGTGCTGGTGATGCGGCGCGTCTTCATCGTGCCGACCCGGCCCGGCCTGGCGTTTGCGGGCTTGCTGCTGGTGATGCTGATCGGGGCCATCAATTACTCGCTGGGCCTGGGCTTTGCGCTGACGTTTTTCACGGCGGCCTGCGCCGTGGCGGACATGGTCATGACCGCGAAAAACCTGGCGCTGCTGCGGCTGTCGGCGGGCCGCGCCCAGCCGGTGTTTTCCGGCCAGGAAGCGCAATTCGAACTGCACGTCCATAACGATACGCCGCGCGACCGCTATGCCATCCTGCTGGGCTTTTTGCATGACGGCGAACCCCGCCATGCGATCGATGCTGGGGCCGGCACCAGCGCGTCCGTGACCCTGGCGGCGGCCACCGAGGGGCGCGGCTGGCTGGCGGCGCCGCGCGTGCGGCTGGTCACGCGCTTTCCACTGGGCCTGTTCCGCGCGTGGAGTTACTGGCAGCCGGACTTGCGCGTGCTGGTCTACCCCGCGCCGGAAACCGACGCGCCGCCGCTGCCCATGAGCGGCGCGGCCAGCGAAGATGGCCATGGCACCGTGGGCCTGGATAACTTTGCCGGCATCCGCAGCTACCAGCCGGGCGACCCCATGCGCCACCTGGCGTGGCGCCAGATCGCCCGGCTCGATCCGGCGCTGGGCGGGCAACTGACCACCAAGCATTTCGAAGGCGGCGCGGTGTCCGACATCTTGCTGGATTTCACGGCGCTGCCGCCCAGCCTCGACGTGGACATGCGGCTGGCGCGGCTGACGCGCTGGGTGCTGGACGCGGAAGCCCGGGCGCTGCCCTACGCGCTGCGCATCGGCGGGCGCAACCTCGGCCCCGCCCAGGGCGATGCGCACCGCGCCGCCTGCCTGCGGGCGCTGGCGCTGTATGGCACGGAGGAACTGTGAGCGCCCTGTCCCGCCTGCGCTCCGGGCCGCTGCCGCGCGACAAGGCCGACACCTTGCTGCTGCTGGCGGCGGCGCTGCTGGTGCTGGCGCCGCACATGGGCCATTTGCCGTTGTGGACCAGCGCCGTGGTGCTCGGTACGCTGGCCTGGCGCGCCGCCATCACGTGGCGCGGCAAGCGCATGCCGCCGCTGTGGCTCTTGCTGCCGGTTTCACTGGCCGCCATGGCCGGGGTCTACGCCAGTTACCGGACTTTGCTGGGGCGCGACGCCGGCGTTGCCATGCTGGCGCTGCTGCTGGCCTTCAAGCTGCTGGAAATGCACGCGCGGCGCGATTTGTTCGTGGTGATTTTCCTCAGCTTCTTCATGTTGCTGACCACTTTCTTTTATACGCAGGCGATCTGGATGGCGGTGCTGATGGCCGCCACCGTGGTGGTGCTGCTGGCCACCCTGATGACGTTCCAGTACACCGGCACCGTTCCACCGCTGGGCCGCCGCCTGCGCGAAACCGGCCGCATCTTCCTGATCGCCACGCCGCTGGCGGTATTCCTGTTTATTGCCTTCCCCCGCTTCCAGGGGCCGCTGTGGGGTTTGCCGGGCGATGCGCGCGGCGGCAAGAGCGGCATGTCCGACACCATGTCGCCCGGCTCCTTGTCCAGCCTGGCGCTGTCGGAAGAAATCGCTTTCCGCGTCCGCTTCGCTGGCGCGCCGCCGCCGCAATCGAGCCTGTACTGGCGTGGCATCGTCTTGTCCGAGTTCGACGGCAAAACCTGGACTCGCGGCAGCCGCCCGCTGTACGCCACGGGCGAAAGCTTGCAAGATCTGACCATCCAGGTCGAAGGCGACGCGCTCAGGCATGACATCACGCTGGAGCCGACCAGCAAGCGCTGGCTGTTCAGCCTGGAGCTGACGGCGCCGGATTTTCACTTGCCGGGCGGCCTCATCGCCAGCGACGAACTGGAATTGACCGCCCGCCTGCCGGTGCACGAGCGCCTGCGCTACAGTGCGCGCGCCTGGGTCCGCCATCAGTGGCAGGCAAGCTTGCCGCCGGAGCGCCTGGCCAGGTGGCTGCGCCTGCCGCCTGGCTACAACCCGCGCGCACTGGCGCTGGCGCAATCGCTGCAGCGGCCCGGCAATCCCGCCGCGTCGGCCCAGGCGGTGCTGGCGATGTTCCGCCGCGAACAGTTCCGCTACACACTGGAACCGCCACCGCTGGGCCGCAACACGGTCGATGACTTCCTGTTCAGTACCCGGGCCGGCTTTTGCGAACATTACGCGGCGGCGTTTACCGTCTTGATGCGGGCCATGGGCATTCCCGCCCGCGTGGTCAATGGCTACCAGGGCGGCGAATTGAACCCGGTGGATGGCTACCTGACGGTGCGCCAGTCCGATGCCCATGCGTGGGCGGAAGTCTGGCTGCCCCAGCGGGGCTGGGTGCGGATCGACCCGACCGCGGCGGTGGCGCCGGAGCGCATCGAGCACAACCTGGCGCGCAGCTTGCCGCAAACCGCGCCCTTTGGCCTCGATGGCTTGATCGGCTTGCGCAACAACCCCGATTCGTGGCTGTCGCAACTCCGTTTTAGCATCAATGCATTGAATAATGCCTGGAACCAGTGGGTCCTCGATTACAATCCCGACAGGCAGCGCAGTTTCCTTGAAGAATTAAGTTTCGGCTTTTTCAACTGGCGCGGCGCGGCCGGACTGGCGGCCATCGTAGCGCTGGCTTGGCTGTGGCGCAGGCTGCGGGGGCGCGCGGCACAGGATCCGGTCGACGCCGCGTACGACGTGTTTTGCCGCATGATGGCGAAACGGGGCCGGGAACGCTTGCCGGATGAAGGGCCGCACAGCTATGCGTTGCGCTTGCAGGAGCTGGCACTCCCGGAGGCAAAGAAAGCTGCCATGCGCAGCTTTCTTGAATTGTATGGCAAGCTCAAATATGGACGGCCTGACGTCACGCAGACCGCGTCCGCCGCAAGGCTGAACGCATTATTGAACGAGTTAAAGAACTGATTGAACTGATGAAACTGCGTACTTGCACCTCTTCCTGCTTGCTGGCGCTGGCGCTGGCGCTGGCCGGCCTGGCGTTCCCCTCCGCCTCCCACGCGGCCCAGGACAAACCCGCCAAGGCCAGCAAGGCCAAGGCGGCCAAGAAGAAAACCAAGTCGCCGCCCGCGCCCAAAAAAGCCCCGATTGATTACGACGGGGAATTCGTCAACTTCGGCCAGTGGAAAGAAGTCCGGCAATTCCTCGATGACCTGGCCGTGCGCCAGGGCTTCGACCGGGCCGAACTGGAAGCCACCATCGCCAAGGCCCGCTATGTCGATGCGGCGGTGCAATTGATGAAACCCGCGCCGCCCGGCAAGCCCAAGAATTGGCAAGCCTACCGGCAAATGTTCATCGAATCGAGCCGTATCAATGGCGGCGTGCGCTTCTGGAATGACAACCGCGATGCGCTGGCGCGCGCCGAAGCGCTGTATGGCGTGCCGGCCGACATCATTGTCGGCATTATTGGCGTGGAAACCATTTATGGCGCCAATACCGGCCGGTTCCGTGTCGTCGATGCGCTGGCCACCCTGGCCTTTGCCTACCCGCTGGCGCCGCAGCGCGCCGCCCGCATGGAGTTCTTCCGCAACGAACTGGAAAGCACGCTGGTCTATGCCCGCCAGGCCGGCATCGATCCGTTCTCGCTGCAAGGGTCGTATGCGGGCGCCGTCGGCTTGCCGCAGTTTATGCCTAGCAACATCATGAAATATGCGGTGGACTTCGATGGCGACGGCAAGATTGATTTGCGCAGTTCCGCGATTGACGCCATCGGCAGCGTCGCGGCCTTCCTGGTGGCGCACGGCTGGCGCCGCGACGATGCGGGACCGCTGGCCTATCCCGCCACGGTGTCGTCCACCGGCCAGTGGACGCGCTATATCAACCAGGGACTGGAAGCCAAATTCCGCCAGCAAGACTTGATGGCGGACGGAATCGTCACCACATCGTCGTTACCGCCGGGGATGTTATTTGGCCTGGTGGACTTGCAAAACGGCGCCGAGGCAACGGAATTCTGGCTCGCCACGAATAACTTCTATGCAATTACGCAATATAACCGCAGCTATTTCTATGCCATGTCCGTGGTGGAACTGGGCCGCGCGATCCGGACAGCCCGGGGCGGCGCTTCATGATCCCATGTGTCACAAAGTTGCGTTGATGTAAGCTTGCGTAAATTGGCTTGAAATCTTGCTCAGTGGCAGCTATTGTATAGTTGATACTTGGAAACACGGCATGCTTCGTATCGTGTGGCAATGACAACGCTTTTTGCCGTATACTCAACTTTATCCAAAAGATAAATGCGGATGCGGGATCTGCGCAGGCATGCTACCACAAGCAATCGGTCTTAATTCTCACACATTGTTGCAGTCGGACAACATGCGACACTGTTAGTTTTATTGCTCGTGAGTATGAGATTGCTTGATGTTGTACAATTGTGTATATATTATGAAACTTGTTATTTCGGAATTCCGTCCGTGTGTAAACGTTCCCAAGTAAGGAGGAACATGGCCGCAGGCTCCGAGTGTTTCAACTTTGCAGGACAAACTTTACAAGGAACAGACGAATCATGACAAACCAAGTCGGAATTGATATGAACAACGATTCGGAAGGCGATGACCTGCTGCAATACAATCCGAATCGCCTGCTCGACACGCTGATTGAAAACCTGCGCCTGAAAAACGATGCCGCCCTGTCGCGCGCATTGGAAGTCGCGCCGCCGGTCATCAGTAAAATCCGCCACCACCGCCTGCCGGTGGGCGCTTCGCTGCTGATCCGCATGCACGAAGTCAGCGACCTGTCGATCCGTGACCTGCGCTACCTGATGGGCGACCGCCGCAACAAGTTCCGCATCAGCGACAAGCAGTTCAAACCAAAAGAAGGCGAAAACCCAGGCTCGCAAAACCAGGGTTGATGCGTCAGCCACTGGCTGAATCCCTCCTCTGGCGAGGAGGGAAGCCAACCATGTGGCTATCCCATTAGCCAGCGGTACCTGACACCGCCGGTATCAGGCACCGGTATCAGGCACGGGCAACTCAAGCCGGGAACACGCCGGTTGACAGGTAACGGTCACCCCGGTCGCACACGACGAAGACGATCGTGGCATTTTCCACGGTCTGCGAAATCCGCAACGCAATTTCACAGGCGCCTGCTGCCGAAATCCCGCAGAAGATGCCTTCCTCCGCAGCCAGACGGCGCGCCATGCGCTCAGCGGCAGCCTGCGTCACATACTCGATCTGATCCACCCGCGCCTTGTCGTAAATCTTCGGCAGGTAAGCTTCCGGCCATTTGCGGATGCCGGCGATTTGCGACCCCTCTTCCGGTTGCGCGCCAATGATGCGGATCTGTTCGTTTTGCTGTTTCAGGTATTGTGACACGCCCATGATGGTGCCGGTGGTGCCCATGGCGCTGACGAAGTGCGTGATCTTGCCGTCGGTGTCGCGCCAGATTTCCGGGCCCGTGCCTTCCACGTGGGCGCGCGGGTTGTCGCCATTGGCGAACTGGTCGAGGATGATGCCTTTGCCATCCTTTTGCATTTGCTCGGCCAGGTCGCGCGCATATTCCATGCCGCCGGTCTTCGGCGTCAGCAGGATTTGCGCGCCATAGGCCGCCATCGCCTGGCGCCGTTCTTCACTCTGGTTTTCCGGCATCAGCAACAGCATTTTGTAGCCACGGATGGCGGCCGCCATGGCCAGCGCGATGCCGGTATTGCCGGACGTCGCTTCGATCAGCGTATCGCCCGGCTTGATGTCGCCCCGTTCTTCCGCGCGGCGCAGCATCGACATGGCGGCGCGGTCCTTGACGGAACCAGCCGGATTGTTGCCTTCGAGTTTGCCAAGGATGATGTTGCCACGCGCCGCTGCATCCGCTCCGGGGATGCGCACCAGTTGAACCAGCGGCGTGTTGCCGATCGTATCGGCAATAGTCTTGTAAGCCATCGTGTTCTGTCGTTAGTAAGCAAAACGACCATTGTAATCCGAGACGGCCAACTATGCCCGGACCGCCCCGCGCGCCAGGCGCATTGGCGCCACCTAGCGGCTTAATTTCAGGGACATCAGCGTATAGGCCAGCTGTTCGCCATCGATCCGGAACATGTCGGCAATTTCCCCGGTCTGGCGGAAGCCGGCCTTGCGGTACAGGCCCAGCGCGGGTTCATTCACGCTCAATACTTCCAGATCGATCCATTCCAGGGTGGTGGCGCTGCGCGCCCAGGCCAGCGCGGACGCGATCAGCACCCCGCCCAAGCCACGGCGGCGCGCCAGCCGGTGCACGCCCATGCCCAGCAGCGCGCGGTGCGCGGCGCCGCTTTCTGGGCGCGCACGCAAATCGACGTGACCCAGGATGGTCTCCGTGCCCTGCGCCACCCAGGCGCGGCGCCAGCCCGCGTCGCCCACCGGCGTGCGCATGCCGCGTGAAAAGGCGGTTTCCTTATCTTGCGGGAACGATGAACGTTCGCGCGGCATCGGCTGGAACAGCGGCGCGCCATTGATCCCGTTGTCTTTCAGGTGCTCGTTCAGGTAGCGGAAAAAGTCCGGCAATTCATCCGGGCTGACCGGCCGGATCGACGGATGGTGGCTGCTGTCTGCGGGCATGGAAGTGTGGGATAAAAGGTAACGATTGATTGTAGCAGCGCCCCGGGAAAATGGGACTTGGGCCGGATAAATACGCTAGACTGTCCGGGAAATGTGAACTCAGTCACCTCCATCCGATACGGAAATTCCATGGCCACCGACAGCACAGATTTCACTCCCGAGCAGTCTTCGCTCGACCCCGTCGCCGCATCCCTTGGCAACCTGGCGTCACGCCGGCACCAGATGTTTCCGAAGCTGAATGAGCATGAAATCCGCCGCCTGCACCGGTTCGGCGTGATCCGCCACTTCCGCGACGGCGAGCGGCTGTATGAAGCGGGGCGCACCAACTTCGGCATGATGGTGGTCTTGAAAGGCAAGGTCGCGATCAGCCGCTACGACGGCCTGGGCAACACCTCGCCCATCGTGGAGCACGGCCCCGGCGAATTCGGCGCGGAAGTGGGCCAGCTGTCGGGCCGCCCTTCCCTCGTCAATGGCGACGCCGTGGGCGATGTGGAAGTGCTGGCCATCCCCTCCGACCAATTGCGCGCGCTGGTGATTGCGGAAGCCGAGCTGGGCGAGCGCATCGTGCGGGCGCTGATCCTGCGCCGCGTGGGACTGATCGAAGTGAATTCCGGCGGTCCCGTGCTGGTGGGTCCCCCGAGCAATTCCTGCCTGCATAACCTGCAAAGCTGGCTGTCGTCCAATGGCTATCCGCACACGGTGCTTGATCCGAAAACGGACAAGCAGGCCGCCGCGCTGTGTGAACATTACAGCCCCCGCCCGGAAGAATTGCCGCTGGTGGTGTGTCCGGACGGCAGCGTGAAAAAGAACCCGACCAATGTGGAACTGGGGCGCTGCCTCGGCATGCTGCCGGAACTGTCATCAAGCAAAGTGTGGGACGTGATCGTCGTCGGCGCCGGACCGGCGGGGCTGGCAACGGCCGTGTATGCGGCCTCCGAAGGCTTGTCGGTGCTGGCGCTGGAGACGCGGGCCTTTGGCGGCCAGGCGGCGGCCAGCGCGCGGATTGAAAACTACCTGGGCTTCCCGACCGGGATTTCCGGCGGCGCGCTGGCGGGCCGCGCCTACGTGCAATCGCAAAAATTCGGCGTCGAGATTGCCATCCCCGCGCCGGCCGGACGCCTGATCTGCGACACCTATCCGCTGCAGGTGGAAATGTGCGGCAGCCTGCAGCGCCTGCAGGCGAAGACCGTGGTGCTGTCCTGCGGCGCGCGCTACCGCCGTCCCGGCCTGCCGAACCTGAAACAGTTTGAGGGACGCGGCGTGTATTACTGGGCCTCGCCGATCGAGGCCAAGCTGTGCAAGACCGAGGAAATCGTACTGGTCGGCGGCGGCAATTCCGCCGGCCAGGCCGCCGTGTTCCTGTCCGGCCATGCGGCCAAGGTGCACATGCTGGTGCGCGGTCCGGGACTGGCCGCCACCATGTCGAGCTACCTGATCGAACGCATCGAAGCCACGTCGAATATCGAATTGCATACGCACAGTGAAATCACCGCGCTCGATGGCGATGACGAAGACGGCCTGCGGCACGTGTCGATACGCTGCAGTGAAACCGGCGAGGAATGCCATTACCCGGTGCGCCACGTGTTCCTGTTCATCGGCGCCGATCCGAATACAGGCTGGCTGCATGATTGCGGCGTGGATGTCGACGATAAAGGGTTTATCCGCACCGGCTTTGACGTGGCGAAGGCGCAGTGCCGCGCCAACTTCGACAGCGGCGTCTATCCGCCGGATTTGCCGGTGCGGGCCGCGCTGGAAACCTCGGTGCCGGGCGTGTTTGCGATTGGCGACGTGCGGGCCCATTCCACCAAGCGGGTGGCGGCGGCGGTCGGTGAAGGGGCGGCGGTGGTGGCGCAGATCCACGCGTTCCTGGCGAATTTGCCGCGCGAACGCTGAGCGCTGACCGCTTATGCCACCTTGCCGGCGGCCACAATGCCGGCTTGCGCCGCCCACTGGTCCAGGTTATTGCGCCGGATCGCGGCCGCCATCAGATCCGGGAACAAGTCCGGCGTGCAGGCAAAGCAAGGCACGCCCATCGCGGCCAACTGTGCCGCGTTGCGGTGGTCATAGGCCGGCGCCCCCCGGTCATCGAGCGCCAGCAGCACGATGACCTGCACGCCGCTGGCCACCAGCGCCTGCGCACGCTGCAGCATCTCGCGGTTATTGCCGCCTTCATACAGGTCGCTGATCAGCACGGAAATCGTGTCCTGCGGCCGCGTGACGAGGCCCTGGCAATACGCCAGTGCGCGGTTGATATCGGTGCCGCCGCCCAACTGGGTGCCGAACAGCACATCAACGGGATCAGCCAGCAGCGGCGTCAAGTCCACCACCGCCGTATCGAACACCACCACCGACGTGCTGACCGCCTTGATACTGGCCAACACCGCCGCGAACACGCTGGCATACACCACGGACGGCGCCATCGACCCGCTCTGGTCGATGCACAGCACGATGTCGCGCAAGCTTTGCCCTTTACGCCCGAAGCCAATGCGTTTTTCCGGGATCACCGTGCGGTACGCGGGCTGGTAGTGGCGCAGGTTGGCGCGGATGGTGCGCAGCCAGTCGATTTCATTGTGACGGGGACGGTGATTGCGCGTGGCGCGGTTCAGGCTGCCCGCCACGGCCTGGCGGAAAGGCTGCGCCAGGCGGCGTTCCAGTTCCTGCACGACTTTGGCCACCACTTGCCGCGCCGTTGCCTTGGTCTTGTTGGGCATCACGCGATTCAGGCTGAGCAGGGTCGCCACCAGGTGCACGTCCGCCTCCACGGCTTTCAGCATTTCCGGTTCCAGCAGCATTTGCTGTAGCCCCAGCCGGTCCAGCGCATCCTTTTGCATCACCTGTACCACCGACGACGGGAAATACTGGCGGATGTCGCCCAGCCAGCGCGCCACACTGGGCGCCGAGCCACCCAGCCCCCCTTTGCGCTCTTCACCGCCGTACAGCGCTTCCAGCGTGCGGTCCAGCGCCAGGTCTTCCAGGTTCAGCGTATCCGCCGCCTCATCGGGCGCGGCGCCCAGCACGAGGCGCCAGCGGCGCGCCAGTTCGCCACGATCAGCCATGCGTTCCCTCCGCGATCCCCAATATGCTGCCCAACACGGGCAAGACGCGCAGTGCGCGCGATTCATCGGCCGCCACGGCAACCACCGGCGGCGCGCCGCCATCACGCTCACCGGCAGCACGCTCGCCCAGCGCGCGCCGCTCCGGCGCGGCAAACGTGCCAAAGGTACGGCGCAGCAGCGGCAGCAATTCCATGAAAGCGTCCGGTGCCAGGCTGTCCAGCCACGCGCTGACCAGTTCCCACAAGCGGTCATGGTGCAACAGCAACGCGCCGCTGCCTTGCAGGAAACCTTCCAGCCAGTGCGCCGCCGCCAGTGGCGCCACGCCGTGCGAACAGCTCAGCGCCAGGCAATCGGCGGCGCGCGCCATATCCCAATGGCCCTGCTCCGCCAAAATGCGGGTGCAGCGCCCCGCCACCAGCGCATGGGCCGGTCCGACGGCCGCTTGCGCCAGGGCGCCGAACCACTGTTCCAGGTAATCGTCGCGCTGCACCAGCCGGATCGCCTGGTCGGCCGGGATCAGGCGCTTGAGCAACTGCTCTGCCGCATCGTCGGCCAGTCCGCGCGCGCCCAGCGGCAGCGCGATGCAAATGCGCGCCACCAGGCCATCGACCACGGCAGCCACGGCGCTCATCGTGGCATCGCTGCCATGGCTGCGCACGTTCCCGTAGCGCAGCACATTCGCCAGCGGCGGCAAGGCTTCCAGCATAAAGCCCAGGTCCGGTGTCAGCGCGCTGACTTCCTGCACGCGCGCCATGACGCCATCGACCGCCCCCTGCAAATCGGCCAGCAAGACCTGGCCGATCAGCGCTGTCAATTCAGGCAAGGCCGTGGCGCGCCCGGCGCGCTCCAGCGCACAGGCGGTGGCGGCTTGATGCACGGTGCCGCCCCACACGTTCGCCTCGATCAGGCGCACGGCAAATTCCGGCCCCCATGCCAGGCGCCACCATTCGTGGAAGGTACCGCTCTTGCCGCGTGCCTGGTCGCTCTTCCCCCAGTTCACACCGAGCAACGCCAGCCGGTGCAACAGCACGCTCTTTTCCAGGTGCGCCGCTTCCCGCAAATCCAGCTGCAGCGCCGTGTCGTCGGCACGCACTGGCATGCGCAGGCGCTTTTGCTGGGCCGCCACGTCTTGCGGCAACGGCAGCATCGGCACGCCGGGCGGGACGCTGCCCAGGCGGTCATCGACCAGCAGCGCGGAGTGGATCAACTGCAACGGTGCATCGCTGTCGTAGCAAAAGACCGCGCGCACGGCTTCCTGCAATTCCGCCAGTCCGGCGCGGGGGCGGTCACGCAGCGCCGCCAGCGCATCCGCCAGGCGCGCGGCTTCAATCGCCTGCGCCGGCGATGCATCGAGGTCGTGCCGGCGCAGCAAGGTGGCCACCTGCGTCAGCCAGCGCAGCCCGGCCTGTTGCGGGTGGGTCCATAAATGGCGATACCAGCCCGGCGCCTCCACCCCGGCGCCATACCCGCTGCGGAACGCCAGCCGGCCATAACTCCATGGCGTCCAGGTGGCGGCGGTTTTCTCCTTCGGCATGCCTTTCAACAGATCCGCATCGCTTTTTGCACTCGGCATGCGGGCCAGCGCGGGCACGTGCCATGCGCCGCACACCACGGCAATGCGTTCATAACCCTGTTTTTGCGCCTGCCGTATGGTATTGCGCATATACGCTTCGCGCCGGCTTTCCAGCAGCGGCAACGGTTCATCGGCGGCGTCGCGCGCCACCGTCATCATTTCTTCAATGGCGGCAAACAAATCCAGGCTGTCCGCACGCTGTTCCACCAGGTGATCCCACCACGTTTCACTGTCGCTGTACCCCGCTGCCTGCGCCAGCCACGCCAGCGGGTCGGCGCGCCTTGCCGGGGCCGGCGCGTCCTCCGCTGCGGCGGGCTCCGCATCGCCGCCGTCATCCGGCCGCAGGCGGTGCGCCTGCGGCAAGTCGCAAAAACGCACCGGCACCTGGTGCGCGCACGCATGGCGCAATGCCTGCCATTCCGGCGAAAACTCCGCATACGGATAAAACACGGCATGCTGCGGCGCCGACGGCAGATACACCAGCAGCGCCAGCGGCGGCTGCATGGCCTCGTCCGCCACGAAGGGAATCAGTTCGTCGCCCTCCGGCGGCCCTTCGATCAGGATGCAGTCAGGCTGCAGCGCGTGCAGCGCCTGCGCCAGGCTGCGCGCGCAACCCGGCCCGTGGTGGCGGATGCCGAACAGGTGAACGCCGTTATCGCTTGCCATGCCGCGTCAATTCATCACTTCGCGGCAGGCGCGGTACAGGTCTTTCCACCCTTCCCGTTCCTTGACCACGGTTTCAAGGTATTCCAGCATGGCCACGCGGTCCTGCACCGGGTCCTTGATGATCGCGCCCACCATGCCGGCGGCCAGGTCGGCGCCGCGCAGCACGCCATCGCCAAAGTGCGCGGCCAGCGACATGCCATTGGTGATGACGGAAATCGCTTCCGCCGTGCTCATGCTGCCGGTCGACCCTTTCAGCTTGGTCTTGCCATCCGTCGTGACGCCGTCCCGCAATTCACGGAACACGGTCACGATGCGGCGGATTTCTTCCAGCGCCGGCTTTTCGGCAGGCAGTTCGAGCGCCCGGCCCAGGCTGGCCACGCGGGTTTCAACGATGCGCACTTCCTCGTCGGCCGTGCGCGGCGGTGGCAACACCACGGTATTGAAGCGGCGTTTCAAGGCGCTCGATAATTCATTGACGCCACGGTCGCGGTCATTGGCGGTGGCGATCACGTTGAAGCCCTTTTGCGCCAGCACTTCATCGTCCAGCTCGGGAATCGGCAACATCTTTTCCGACAGGATCGTGATCAGGCTGTCCTGCACTTCCCCGGGAATGCGCGTCAACTCTTCGACCCGGGCGATTTTCCCGTCGCGCATGGCGCGCATCATGGGGCTGGGCACCACGGCATCGAGCGACGGGCCTTTGGCCAGCAATTGCGCATAGTTCCAGCCATAACGCACCGCTTCCTCGCTGGTGCCGGCCGTGCCTTGCACGATCAGCGCCGAATCGCCGCTGATGGCGGCGGCCAGGTGTTCCGACACCCACGACTTGGCGGTGCCGGGCACACCCAGCAGCAACAGGGCGCGATCGGTCGCCAGGGTCGCCACCGCGATTTCAATCACGCGCGTATTGCCGATGTATTTCGGCGAAATCTGCACGCCGTTTTCCAGCGTGCCGCCCAGCAGGTAAGTCGCCACCGCCCATGGCGACAACTTCCAGCGCGGCGGGCGCTGGCGCCGGTCTATGGCGGCCAGCGCTTCCAGCTCGGAAGCGTACTGGGTTTCGGCATGCTGGCGCAGGATGGTGCCGGTATCGGTCATAAAGTCTGCTCCTCGAAAGAAAGGGTCATTTGGCGCCGGAAGCGCAAGGTATCGAGCCATCGGCCTATGTGGTCGGCCCAGTCGGGCCACGTCGCGTCCTGTTCCGGCCAGCCATGCGCGTAACTGTCCGCCACGCGCGGGTCCAGCACCATCGCCAGCGACGGCAGTGCGCCCTTCACTGCCCACGCGTGCGGCGCCAGCGCCGGCAAACCCTGGCGCAAGCCCGCCACCACGGTGGCCGACAACGCATGGGGCCAGTGGCCCGGCGCCATGCCGGCGGCGGCGGTATCGAGCAACTCCAGCACCGGCAGGGCCGCCGCGTCCCAGCGCGCGCCATCGGCCATCGACGCCAGCAGGGCATGGGTGTGCTGCGCCGGCAACAGGGAAAACAGCTGGAAGAAGTCGCGCGGATAGTGCTGCCGCAGCGTATAGTCGCCTTGTATCCAGCGCTGCGCCAGCGCGGTCAACCAGGCCTGCGTGGACTCCGCATCCGGGTTGACCGCCCCCTGGCGGCGAACCGCCAGCGCCCAGCCCCGCAGCAGGGCCACTTCAAATTCCGTGGCGGCGGCCAGCTTCACGCAGGTGTGCGGATCGCCGGCCAGGTTTTGCCAATATGCCAGCGGCGTGGCGGCCACCAAGTCTGCCAGCCATCCAGCCTTCTCCCCGAGGCCGGGATGCGCCAGCATGCCGGCGCCGTCGCGCTGCATGGCCTTGTCGCAGCTATCGGGCAAGGTAATGCGCAGGCGGTCGGCTTTGACCACATGCGGCTCCAGCCGCAGCAGCGGCGTCAAGCGGGCCTGCACCCGCTGCGCCAGCGGCGATGCCGGCAGCGCGGCCAGCAGCGCCTGGGCCTGCGCGCGCACTTCCTTGCGCTTGTCATCGAGCGCGGTTTCCAGGAATGGCACGTCGTCCACGCCCAGCTTCACGGCCAGGCAAGGCAGCAAGGCGGCCCGCAGTTCCGGCGGCTCGGCCACCCAGTCCGCCTGTAGCGCCGCCCTCGCCGCGGCCGGATCGTTACGCCGCCATGTCTTCAGCAGCGCTACGCGCTGGGCCGCGTCGCCGGTCTGCCACAAGGCCATGCTGTCCGGCGCTTCGCCGCCGCCCCAGCCCCAGTCCGGATGCCGGCGCGCCAGCCACTGCCCCCGCTCCCCCAACACCGGCAGCGCCGCATCGCGCAATTCGCGGTGGCGCGTCGCCAGCGCCAGTACGGCAGGCAAATGCGCGGCGGGCACATGGCAGCCATGGCGGGCCGCCAATTGCAGCCACTCGGCGCGCAGCGCCGTACCTGGCTGCACATCGCGCAGCAATTGTTCCAGCACGCGCACGGCGGCCGGTGGACACGGGCGCAACGTTTCACCGCCACAGGGCGCCTCCGCCGCCCCGGCAGCAGATGCCGGCGCATGTCCCGCGCGCTGCCACAAATCCAGCGCCCCCAGCGTCAGCCACAGCCGTTCTTCCTCCGACTGCACCGGCATCGTTTGCAACCGGGCGCGCAGCGGCGCGGGGATGCAGCTGTCCTGCAACGCCGCGCCACCGGCGCGCGACGTGCCAAGTTGCAGCAATTGGTGGATCTGGCTGGCCAGATTGGAGGTACTGGTCATGGGGTCGGCTCGCTTTCGAGGGTGAACAAGCCACCATCGCTCCAGACGCTGAGCGGTAGCAGCGCATGGCCATCCCACACACCGGTCACGGCGACCGGATGGCCGCCGCTCAACGCCAGCAGGCGCCAGGGTTCGCCTGCCAGGGGGGACAGCGGCAATACGCGGCCGTCGGCACTGCGCAGCGTGCACCGCCTGCCGTCGAACTGTGGCGTGACGGCATCGAGCACCAAAGGATACCGCTCCAGGAAAGGATTGGCGGCCAGCGCATCGGCGTAGGATTCCAGCGCCTGGTCCAGCGCTGGCTGCGCCGGCAATGCGGTGATGGCTTGCAAATCCTGCTGTGCCGACAGCAGCGCGCGCTGGGGCCAGGCAGCGGGGTAAAAATGCAGCGTGCCCCGGAACTGGGTGCCGCTGGTCAGCGGCTGTTCATACCCCTGGCCGTTGACGGCAAAGTGCAGCAACAGCGCCCAGCGCCCTGTCTCCAGGCCACGCAGCCACGTGGCGCGGCTGCGCCCCCGGTCTTCGTCCGTGTGGCTTTGCGCCAGCACTTGCCAGCAATCGGCGATACCCGGCTGGGCCAGCACGTCGTCGCGGCTGACGGTCCACCCGGCCAAAATCCGCACATCGGCCTGCAACGGCGCCGGCAGGCTGTCGATGCGGCGGTAGGCGCCCGTCAACAGGTAGAGCGCGGCCAGTTCACGCGCCAGTTGCCCGTCGCGTCCCGCAAGGTCCGACTGGAACGCCAGCGCGCCTGTGCGCCGCAGCCACGCCGCCAGGCCGGGCGCCTGGGCATCGACCATGCGCGCCGCCATGGTTTCCCATGCGCCTGGACCACGGTTGCGCATGCCGTCCCAGCCTTCCCTGGCCAGGTCTTGCAACCAGGTCTGCAATTCGTCGAGACCGCGCGCGACCTTGGTATCGCGCTTTTCCTCGCGCTTGCGCGCCTGGGCGGCGGCCGCCTCGATTTCTTCCGGTGTCAGTTCGCGCGCCGCCAGTTCCGCGGCGCGGACCGCTTTCTCGTCCTTCTTCGCCGCGCGCTGCTGCCTTCCCTCCAGCCAGTCCTGGACCCATTGCGGCGGCTCGGCGCCGCCAAACAGGCTGGCGTGTGCGGCATGCAACAGGTACAGGCCCAAGCCATGCTTGCACGGGAATTTACGGCTGGGACAGGAACACTTGAATGCGGGTTCGGAACAATCGATTTGCGTGCGGTAGGGGTCTTTGCCACTGCCCTGGCATTCCCCCCACAGCACCCCGGCGGCGGCGCCCAGGTTGCCCCATTTGCCGGGCTGCGCCAGCTGGCTGCCGGCCTTGGCCGAACTGGCATCCGGCGCCAGCGCGAGGATTTGATCCGCAGTCAAAGTCATAGCAGGTTTGCGAGTTGCAAAGATGCCATGTTTTACCACAGATCAAGAGACGCAACAAGAATCCTTGTCTATTTCAGCGGGATTGGATAGCTCGCGGGGCTGGCATTGCCCTCCTTGTCGACCGCTTGCACACCAAAGAAGTAGTTGTCCTTCGATAGCGGCACCTTCGCTTCGGTCACATTGCCCACCCATTTCGAACCCTGCCAGTCGGAGGCCGTGGTCTCGCGCCACACCACGCGGTAGCCGGCCAGGTCCGGTTCGGCATTGGCCTGCCACACCAGGGTCGAATCGTTTTCCAGCTGCGCGGTGCGCATCTGCACCTTTTGCGGCGCGGCGGGCGCCAGCGCCAGGGTGGCCAGTGCGGCGGCATTCACGCGCGCGACTTTCGCAATGTACTGGTAATCGTTGTACTCGGGCAGGTCGCCGATGGTGACACCGTTTTCCGTGCGCACGTTCTGGTGCTGGTGATTGAAGTCTTCGTTGGGTTCCGTGAAGCGCAGCGCCGCATAGCCGCGCTCCAGGAATGGCATGTGATCGCCGCCCCGCAGATAGCGGTCGCGGCGCTGGATCACGCTGACCTTGAAGCCCTTGACATAGCGCTCGCCCTGTTCTTTCACATGGCGCGCCAGCTGGCGTGAAATCGTGTCGTTTTCACCGCCCGTCAACACCAGCGCGCGCACGGCTTCGCTCATGTCTTTTTCCACCGGGATACCTTCGGCGAACAGGCGCACCTGCTTGTCGTCGATCTTGCCGTGTTCATCGCGCGAACTGCCGATGATGTCATTGGTGAACATACCGGCAACATTCCAATTCTTTTGCTTCGCCTGTTCCGCCCAGTGCGCGGCGCCCAGCAATCCCTGTTCTTCGGCCGCCACCGTCATGAACACGATGGTGGCGTCGAATTTGTACTTCGACATCACACACGCCAGTTCCATCACCGCCGCCGTGCCGGATGCATCATCGTTGGCGCCCGGTGCATACCCCTTTTCATCCATCACGTCGGTATTGCGTGAATCGTAGTGGCCGCTGACAACGTAGATGCGATCAAGACTGCCCGGCTGCGTGCCCGGCAGGGTCGCCACCACGTTGACGATTTCCGTCGGCCGGCTGATGCGGCGCGACACCGGGGCGATATGGCTGTCGAACGCCACTTGCAGGCGGCCGCCGTTGGCGGCGTTGCAGCGCTCGAATTCACGCTTGATCCAGCGCCGCGCGGCGCCGATGCCGACCGTGTCCGATTCCGTCTCGGACATCGTGTGCCGAGTGTGGAAGCCGACCAGCCGGCGGATGGTGGCTTCGATCCGTTGCGGTGAAATCTCGCCGACGATTTTATCGATGTGCGGCTGGCGGCGCGCCGTGTCGGGCGCAGTACCCGCCGCCGGCGCCGCCGCGCATGCCAAGTTTGCCGCCAGGAGGCAGGCGAGCGCCGGCAGCGTGTTTGTGATGAGGGCCATGATGTCGTCCTTGTGGTGAAGGCCGCCACGCCTGCCGGCGGCACAGTCCCCGATAATCGCATGGGGGCAGTACGCGATGGAAGCGCGGATTTGTATCAGCAAGTAGCACGGCTGCGGATATCGCCGCCAGGAACCCTATTTGCCGCCGCTGCCGGTATGGCGGTGCAATACACCCGCCGCATCCACCGCCAGGTACGCCACTTCCATCGACGCAAGGAACGCCGGAGCATCGCCGCCCTTCAGCATGGCAATGGTGGCGCAGGCGCCGGCCGCCGCCGTCAGGGGCGCCAGCACGCTGACCGAACGCCATGCCGCGACAGGCCAGCCAGTGCGCGGATCGAGGATATGGCAATAGCGCTGGCCGCCATGTTCGAAATAGCGCTCGTAGTCGCCGGACGTGCACAGCGCGCCGCCCGCCACATCGATGGCGGCAATCGTGCCCTCATCCTGGCGCGGATCCTGGATCGCGATGCGCCATGGGGTCCCGTCGAGCTGCGGGCCCAGTACGTGGAAGTCGCCACCCAGGTTCACATAGCCGTGCCGTATGCCCTGTTCCAGCAATTTGGCCGCCGCGCGGTCGGCCGCGTATTCCTTGCCGAAGCCGCCGAAGTCCAGTTCCATGCCGGCTTTGGGCAGTCGCACGGTATGCGCGCCTGCGCTGCGCTGGCGTTCCACCAGCGGCCAGCCGGTCAGCGCCAGCAAAGTGTCCAGTTGACCCGGCGCCGGCATGCGCGCCGCCTTGAAATCCCATGCCTTGCGCAAGACGCCGGTGGTGATGTCGAACAGGCCGCCGCTGATGCCATGCAACTGCCCCGCATAATGCAGCAGCGACGCGGTTTCATCATCGACCGCAACCGCCTCGCCGCCCGCCGCGCTGTTGATGGCGGTAACCACGCTGTCGGCACGGTAGCGCGAGTATTTGGCTTCAATGCGGTGCACTTCATCGATGGCGTGTTGCGCCAGCGCGAGCGCCTGCTGTTCGCTGGCGGCCGGCAGCAGCACCTGGCACGGACTGGCCATGGCGCGGAATTCCACCGTGTACATTTGCCGCGCGCCGCCTGCGCCAGTGCCGATTGCCGTGTCTACTGCCATTGTTTGCTGATCCCCAGTTGCCAGGTCTGGGCATCGAGCCGGGCCAGGCCCGGGCTGCCGCCGCTCCAGCGCAAGCCTGACGTTTGCCGGTAGCGTTCCGCTTTCAGGTGCACATTCCAGCCATCGCCGAAGGCATAGCCAAGTTTCAGTCCCACGGTGGCGGCGCCGAAGGCGGCCAGGCGCTGGTCCGCCGACATCAGGGCCTTGGTGCCAAAGACATAGCCAGACGGAAACGGCGCCCCGAAATTACTGTCATACACCGGGTCAAAATAAAAGTCCGCCTTCGATTGCGAATACAGCCGCAAGGCCGGTGTCACGCTCCAGCCACCCGCCAGCGGCTTTTCCCATTCCGCGCCCAGCGTGTGGGCGCGGATGCCAAACGTGTCGGTGTACCAGCGGTAGCTGCTGCGCAGCGCGGAACCGTCCGTGTAAGCATGGTTCCAGCGCAGCAGCACGCTGGTGATATTGCGTTCGCGCGGCCGGTTGTCGACAAATTTATACGGGTCCGAGTAATACCCACGCCCCCGGCTGCGCGACAAGTCCAACTTGACCACGTCGCGCTGCGTCAGCACCTGCTCCAGGGTCGCCATCCATTCAAAGGTATGGCGGCGTTCGCCCACCACGGTCTTCGTGACAGGCGAAATCACGTCGTTGCTAACGCCGATGGCCAGGCCGCCGGTGGTGTTGCGGTCTTCCGTGGACAGGGTCCCCGCCAGCGACAGCGCCTTCGAATGGTAATCATTTTCGCCGGAATACGCCGCGCCGGCACTGACGGTGGCACGGCCGAGGTAGCGGGTAACCCGGATGTCCGCCCCATTGCGCTCGTCTTCCATGCGCGAGGCGCCGGATACCGACGTATGGTAGCGCGGCGTGGCGCCAGACAAATGGTCCGACACCACACCCAGTTCCACCAGCCACTGGCCGGCAATCGGCATCACCATGTGCACCGAGGGTGAACGGACGCTGACGCGGTCCATGCCGGGCTGGCTGTCTTTGTAATGCAGGTAATCGATGCTGATCGAACCGGCTTCAGGGATGGTTTCCGCCGCAATGGACAGTCCTGGCAGCGCCAGCGCCGCCAGCATCAACGCCTGGGCCGGCGAGGGAATCGAAGTAGGAGTCATCGCCATGGTTCAGTTACACCCGCATCCGCCGCCACCGACGCTGCCGGCGCCGCTGGCCGCTTCCCGGCTGTCATAAATGTGGGCCGCATAGCGGGCTTCATTGCGGCCACGCTCGAAGCGCATGTTCGGCTGCGCCAGCATGCCTTTTTCCCACGGCGCCACCGGCGTCACGATGCCGGAAGTACCGCAGCCGGACAGCAGCGCCGCCACCGTCCCCGCCGCCAGTGCGGCCTTGCCTGCTTTATGCATCTTTGCTCCTGTTGAATCTATTGAAGTTGCAGCGCCGCCTTGATTTGCGCATCCAGCACGGCCTGATCCGATTCATTGAACCCGGCATGCAGCCACAACAGCTTGCCATCCCGTCCGATCAATGCACTGCTGGGCATGCCTTTGATGCCATAGGCGCGCGCGGTGGCGCCGGCCGGATCATAGGCCACCGTGAACCCGGCCGGCACCTTGGCCAGGAACGCGGCGGCTTCATCGCGTTTCGCATCGAGGTTGATCGCCACCACTTGCAGGCCGTGGGCGCCATAGCGCTGCTGCAGGCTGCTCATCCAGGGAAATGATTTACGGCACGGCCCGCACCACGACGCCCAGAAATCCACGTACACCAGCTTGCCCTTGTACGCGTCGAGGCTGATACGGCCCGTATCGCCCGGCAAGTCAAACGCCGGGGCCGGCGCGCCGGCCCCGGGCGCGGCCCATGCCGCGGCCGGCATTGCCGCAGAGATCAACGTCACCATCAATGTCGTCATCAGCGCCAACGCCGGCAGGGGCGCCGGCGCGCGGCGCGCACCGCACGCACCAGGCCTGCCATTTACTGCATGACGCGCCATCATGGCGGCGTCCCGGCAGCAAACCATGCCGCCAATGTCGCGCGCTCGGCGGCAGTCATGCCAGTCGCATTACCGAACGGCATGCGCAGCGTATCCACCGCTACCGACTTGATCAACGCGGCTTGGGCACGGATTTGCGCTTCCGTGTCAAAACTGATGCCAGCCTGCGCCGTGTTATACCCGGGGAAGGTGGTATGCGCCGAGTGGCACGCGACACAGCGCTGTCCAATGATAGCCTGCACTTGCGGGAACATTTTTGGCTGCACCACCGGTTTTGACGCGCTGAACACGCCGCTGGTTTGCGCCGTGGTATTGGTCCAGGTTCCTGTCGCCACACCCGTGGCCACGTTGATGGAGCCCTTCAGCGCCAAGCTCTGCCCATTGCCGGCATACACCATCTCAAAGCGGCCGCCCTCCGCCAGTTGCGTGGCGCCGGCGACATCGGCATTCGATCCGTTCAGGCGCCCGCCCGCCTGCACCGCGCCACTGCTGTTGACAGTGATGGAGATATTGCCGGTATCGCCACCGCGCAGGCTGCCGTCATATTGCGCGGCATAGTCGGCCACGGCATTGGCCGGCAGCTTGCTGCCCCACGGCAGGTATTCAATGCCGCTCACAACGGCGGGCGCTACCAGCGACTTGTTTTCCGCGCCTTCACTGAAAAATGCCAGCACTTCGCCACGGTTGGCGGCATTACTGTTCATCACGCCGACCCAATAATCCAGTCCGGCCTGTTCGGGGGCGCGCTGCAACACGTTGTTGTACAGCTTGGTGACGTACACCAGGTTGGTAGGATTGGCGCCGCCATAGATGGTGGCGAATTCAGCGCTGGCAACAAAGCTGGCCGCCACATCGCGCTGGCTGACACCGTTGTCCATCTGGTTGATCCAATAACCCAGGCCGGCCAGGTCCGGCTTGCGGTTGAAGCCTGCCTGGTAGATGCGATAACCCTGGCCCGCATTCCCTTCGAGGTCCAGCGCGATGGCGCTGTCGGCGAAGCGCAACCGGCTGCCGGTCGCCACTTGCGTGGCCTGGCTGGTCAGGATGTCGGTGACCGCATAGCCATTCGCGTTGGCGGCAATGCTGTACTGGCTGGCGTTGCCGCTGAAGGTAATGAACGCCGGTGCGGCGCCCTGGCGCACCGCCGCGCCTTGTGTGGCGGCGGGGGCGCCGCCCTGCTTACTGAGTTGCCCGTTGACCGGCGTGGACTGGTCGCCGCCGCACGCGGCCAGCACCAGTAAAATGGACATCGAACAACGACGGAATGCATGCATAGCAATCCCCTATATGCAAGTTTGAATTGATCTTATCTTCACGTTTGCGGAACCGCAATTGTTCCCGCAAACCCCTGATTCATGCGTAAATACCAAGCCGCATGATTTTGGTTCAAAAAAAACCGCCGGACGCGCCGGCGGTTTTCATTTCATGCGGAAAGTTACTTGTTTTTCGTTGCAGCAGCCGCCTTCGCGGTCTGTTTACCTTCCATCGGTTTCGCTGCGGCGCCCTCCTTGGATTTGCCATTGACCACCAGGCCGGCTTCCGACAGTTTCATCGCATTCTTGTCGCCGATGCCTTTGACGCGGCGCTCGAAATCGGCCCAGTCCTTGAATTCACCACCCTTGCCGCGCTCGTCGAGGATCAGCTTGGACTTGGCCGGGCCGATGCCGCGCACACTGTCCAGTGCGGCGGCATCGGCCTTATTGACGTCCACCTCGGCAAACGCCACCCCCATCGCCATCACCATCGTCGAGACCGCCAGCAACAGTTTTTTCAACATGACTTCCTCCGTTTTCGTGGATGCAAGGCCCGGGATGCGCCTTGTCTCCACCAAACGGATTAACGCCAGCGGCGATGACAATGCAACGTTGAGGGCGCTCAAGCGAGGATGGGGACTGGCTAAAAAGAACCCGCCGGAAGGCGGGTTGTGAGATGCAGCTGACGCTGCGAGGGAGGTGCGGCGCGAACGCCACGTAAGCATTGGACCATGCCGCCCTGCCGCTTCACTTGCGTCAAATCAATTTTCTAGCGAACTCAGCCAAACAATTCTTCGCGCGTCACGGTGGCGGTGCCCAGCTTGCCGACCACGATGCCGCCGGCCCGGTTCGCGGTCTGCACGGCTTCTTCCCAGCCTGCACCCGCGCCCAGCATGGCGGCCATGGTGGCAATCACCGTGTCGCCCGCGCCGGACACGTCAAACACTTCGCGCGCATCGGCCGGCGTATGGAACACGGCCTGCTCCGTGTACAGGGTCATCCCCTCTTCCGAGCGGGTCAGCAGCAAGGCGTCCAGCTTCAATTCCGCGCGCAGGTTTTGCGCTTTCGTCGTCAACTGTTCTTCGTTACTCCAGCCGCCGGCAATGTGGCGGAATTCGGAACGGTTCGGCGTGAGGACAGTGGCGCCCGTGTAACGGGCGAAATCGTCGCCTTTCGGATCGACCATGACCACCTTGCCGGCCGCGCGGCCCGCCGCCACCATGTCGGCCACATTGACCAGGCTGCCCTTGGCATAGTCGGACAGGATGATGACGTCGTAGTCCGCCAGCAGCGCCTTGTATTGCATTAGCTTGTTGTGCAGCACGGCGTCGCTGGGCGGCTCTTCGAAATCGATGCGCAGCATTTGCTGCTGGTGGCCGATCACCCGCAATTTGATAATCGTGGAAATCGCTTCATCGCGCTTCAGGTAACTGTGGATGCCGCCGCTGTGCAGCAAGTGTTCCACTTCATTGCCCGCTTCATCGTTGCCGACCACGCCCAGCAAGCCGGCCTGCACGCCCAGCGCGCCGGCATTGCGCGCCACGTTGGCGGCGCCGCCCAGGCGCGCTTCGCGCTTGGCGATGCGCACGATCGGCACCGGCGCTTCCGGCGAAATGCGGTTGACGTCGCCGAACCAGTAACGGTCCAGCATGACGTCGCCGACCACGAGGATGCGCACTTTATCGAGTGCTGGGGCTTGATATTGGATTACCGAAGTCGTCATGGCGGCCTCTTGCTGATAAGGGATTCGTCGGGCGGTTCGCTTGCGCGCCGCCATTGTTTGCGGACCTGCTGCATCCGCGCTGGCGGCAACGCATGCATGGCGGCTTCCGCCAGCGCGGAAACCGCCCTACGGAATATCCGCCGCGTGTCCGTGTTAATTCATTACATTCAATTCTTCGGTACGGCGCGGCGGGTACGTGTCCCACTTGCTGCACCCCGGGCAGTGCCAGTAATACTGGCGCGCCTTAAAGCCGCAATGGCCGCACTGGTAGCGGGCCAGCTTTTGCGTATAGCCGTGCACCAGGCCCTTGACCATCGACAGTTCCGACAGCAGCGCGGCAGGCGCATCGACCATGCGCGCTTCCAGCAATTTGTCGAGGCCCAATAAGGTCGGCGTGCGGCGCAACTCTTCCGACACCAGTTGCTTGGCCGCTTCCACGCCATCGAGTTCGATCACGGCTTTAAAGACCACTTCGAGCAGGTCGATCGACGAAGCCTGCTCCAGGTAGGACTTCAGCAAGCCGACGCCTTCCTGCGGACGGCCCACCTTGCGGTAGCCATCCATCAGGCGGGTCGCAACCAGCGCCACGTGCGGCACGCTTTGCTGCTCCACCCGCCGCCACGTGGCAAGCGCGGCTTCCACGTCGCCCTGCGCGTTTTGCACGTCGCCCACCAGGATGGTGGCGCGCACGCTGGTGCGGTCGGCCTGCAGCGCGTCGTCCAGCAGCTTTTGCGCGTCGGCATAGTGCATGCGCACCAGCGCATCCTGCGCCATTTCACAATAAAACTGCGAGATTTCCTTTTGGCGCACGCCGGCGCCGGCTTCCTGCAAGCCATTGGCCGCATCGATGGCGCGCTGCCATTCTTTTTCACGCTGGAAGATTTCCAGCAAGGCGCGCCGCGCCTGCACGCCATAGGTACTGTCGAGCAGCCCTTTGAACGTTTCCTCGGCGCGGTCCAGCAAGCCGGCCTTCAGGTAATCCATCCCCAGTTCATAGCCGGCGTGGGCTTTCTGCTCGGGCGGCAAATCGGGGCGGGACAGCAGATTCTGGTGCACGCGGATGGCGCGTTCGGTTTCGCCGCGGCGGCGGAACAGGTTGCCCAGCGCGAAGTGCATGTCCGCGGTTTCCGGATCCAGGCGCACGATTTCAATGAACGCGTCGATGGCCTTGTCCGGCTGGTCATTCAGTAAATGGTTCAAGCCCTTGAAGTAACCGTTCGGCAAGGTGCGCGACTCGGAAACCAGCTGGCGGATATCGACCCGCGCAGCGACCCAGCCCAGGGCAAAAAAGATGGGCATGCCCAGCAGCCACCAGAGTTCAAATTCCATAAGACTATTGTTGTGCGTTGATGCTGTCTGGCTGCGGCTGCGCATTGACTTTCAACGCGGTCGACTGCAGTGCGGCAATGGTGATTTTTTGTTTGTTCGCTTCGCGGCGGTAGCGGAAGACGGTGGGGGTCAGCGCGAGGATACCCAGCGCCGCGCCGGCGGCAAAGAAGCCCAGCAACAGCAGCACCAACGGGCCGCGCAATTCGTAATTCAGGAACATCACCAGGTCGACTTCCTGGGTGTTCTTCAGGGCGAAGCCGAAGAACAGGACAAACAGGATAAAACCAATCACAGTGGAAACTATCTTCATGCGCTTACGTTCCCTCATTCAAAAAAAAACGGCATCCACGGACGCCGTTTTTGTGCCGCAACCCGGCAGGGCTGCGGCGACCGTTCCAAATGCTTCAGTCCTCGATGATCGGTTGCCCGACCATCGCGTCGACCCGCTCGCGCAACTGCTTGCCCGGCTTGAAGTGAGGGACGCGCTTTTCAGGCACCATCACCTTGTCGCCGGACTTCGGATTGCGGCCGATACGGGGCGGCCTGCTATTTAAAGCAAAGCTGCCGAAACCGCGGATCTCGATACGCTGGCCGCTCGAGAGAGCATTGGTCATCGCATCGAGGATCGTCTTGACCGCGAATTCCGCATCTTTCGCCACCAGCTGAGGATAACGCTCAGCCAGGCGGTTGATCAACTCGGACTTAGTCATCTATCTTCCGGTTTATTAGTTCTTGTTATCGAACTTGGCTTTCAGCAGTGCGCCCAGGCTGGTGGTGCCCGAAGCGGCGCTGTTGTCAGCTGCGATCTTCTGCATGGCTTCCTGGGTGTCAGCGCTGTCTTTCGCTTTGATCGACAGTTGGATCGAACGTGCTTTACGGTCGATGTTGATCACCAGGGCTTCCACGGAGTCGCCCACTTTCAGGTGGGTGCCGGCATCTTCCACGCGGTCGCGGGAGATTTCGGATGCGCGCAGGTAGCCTTCAACTTCTTCCGACAGTTGGATCACGGCGCCTTTTGGCTCAACCGATTTCACGGTGCCGGTTACCAGCGAACCTTTGTCGTTCAGTGCTGCGAAGTTGTTGAATGGGTCGCCTTCCAGTTGCTTAACGCCCAGGGAAACGCGCTCACGCTCAACGTCGATCGCCAGAACAACGGCTTCCAGTTCGTCACCTTTCTTGAACTTGCGCACGGCTTCTTCGCCAGCTTCGGTCCAGGACAGGTCGGACAGGTGTACCAGGCCGTCGATGTTGCCAGCCAGACCGATGAACACGCCGAAGTCGGTGATCGATTTGATCGCGCCTTTGACTTTGTCACCTTTCTTATGGGTCACGCCGAAGTCGTCCCATGGGTTGGCTTTGCACTGTTTCATGCCCAGCGAAATACGACGACGCTCTTCGTCGATTTCCAGAACCATCACTTCAACTTCGTCGCCCAGTTGGACAACTTTGTTTGGAGCGACGTTCTTGTTGGTCCAGTCCATTTCGGAAACGTGTACCAGGCCTTCGATGCCCTGTTCCACTTCAACGAACGCGCCGTAGTCGGTCAGGTTCGTGACTTTACCGAACAGGCGGGTGCCTTGTGGGTAACGACGGGACAGACCGGTCCATGGATCGTCGCCCAGTTGCTTCACGCCCAGCGAAACACGGTTCTTCTCTTGATCGTATTTCAGGACTTTCGCGGTGATCTCTTGACCAACGGTCAGCACTTCCGATGGGTGACGCACACGACGCCATGCCAGGTCGGTGATGTGCAGCAGGCCGTCGATGCCGCCCAGGTCCACGAACGCGCCGTAGTCGGTGATGTTTTTCACAACGCCGGTCACCACGGTGCCTTCTTTCAGCGTTTCCATCAGTTTCTGACGCTCTTCGCCCATCGAAGCTTCGATGACGGCGCGGCGGGACAGAACGACGTTGTTACGCTTGCGGTCCAGTTTGATAACTTTGAATTCGAGGGTCTTGCCTTCGAATGGGGTGGTGTCTTTGACAGGACGGGTGTCCACCAGCGAACCTGGCAGGAACGCGCGGATGCCGTTGGTCAGAACGGTCAGGCCGCCCTTGACTTTGCCATTGACGGTACCGACGACGATTTCGCCGGATTCCATTGCTTTTTCCAGAGCCAGCCACGAAGCCAGACGCTTGGCTTTGTCGCGCGACAGGATGGTATCGCCGAAACCATTTTCCAGCGATTCGATGGCCACGGAAACGAAGTCGCCTACTTTGACTTCCAGTTCGCCTTGGTCATTTTTGAATTCTTCAACAGGAATGAAAGCTTCCGATTTCAGGCCGGCGTTGACGATCACGAAGTTGTGATCCAAACGCACGACTTCAGCGGAGATCACCTCGCCAGAGCGCATATCTTGACGCGACAACGACTCTTCGAAGAGGGCTGCAAAACTTTCCATTTATTTATTCCAAGTTAACCAGTAAGACCCGCAGGATGCGGCTTCAACTGGGTTAAGGTTAATCAAAATTCGCCATGGCACTCAGAGCGTGCCCGGCGACCATTCATTTCCCGACGGCCGCATACCACTGCAACACTTGCGCGACCGCGTTTTCCACGGTCATATCGGAAGTATCGAGCACATGCGCCCCCTCTGCGGGGACCAGCGGCGCGATGGCCCGGTGTGTATCCCGGTCGTCACGCGCCTTCAAATCCATCAGGAGGTCTTCCATATTAGCAGGAATTCCCTTACCTATCAATTGCTTATAACGGCGTTCCGCGCGGGCGGCCACACTGGCCGTCAAAAACACCTTCAAAGTTGCATGAGGGAAAATAACTGTCCCCATATCGCGGCCATCGGCCACCAGGCCCGGCGTCTTGCGGAAACCCAGCTGCAAGCCGTACAGCGCCTGGCGCACGGTCGGGAACGCGGCGATTTTCGATGCCGTATTGCCAACTTCTTCCTGGCGGATCGCATCCGTGACATTTTCATGCGCGAGGAACACGGCATCGCCGGTAAAGCTGATATGCAGGTGTTCGGCCAGCTTGGCCAGCGCATGCTCGTCGTTGAGCGGCGTTTCGCGGCGCAGCGCCTGCAAGGCCGTCAGGCGGTACAGTGCGCCGGAATCCAGCAGGTGAAAACCGAGGTGTTCGGCGACTTTATGGGCCACGGTGCCCTTGCCGGAAGCGGTGGGACCGTCGATGGTGATGACTGGGATTGGGTGGGTCGGCATAAAGGCGAAGCTGAAAGCAAACGCGTAACTTACCCGACTTGGGCGAATACCGCAAATGCAAAGCCCGCAAGGCGGCAACCGACGTGCCGATCGCCGGCGCCAAGTCCGTAGGGCGGTTTTGCGACAGCAAAGCCGTCATCCATGCCGATTGTTGCTGCTGGTGCTGGTGGCGACGCGCGCATGGCGGCTTTCGCCTTTGGCGAAAACCGCCCTACGAATGCACTGCCAACCGCTTATTTGGCGATGCCGGCGAAGGCGCTGAAATACTCCGGGAAGGTCTTGGCCACGCACTTCGGATCGTTGATGCGCATGATGTTGCCATTTCGCAACTTACCGTTGAGCGAGGCCAGCGAGAAGCACATCGCCATGCGGTGGTCGTCATAGGTATCGATGGCGGCCGTGCCGATTTGCGCCGGCGGCGTCACGGTCAGGTAATCCGGGCCCTCTTCCACGATGGCGCCGACTTTGCGCAATTCCGTCGCCATGGCAGCGATGCGGTCGGTTTCCTTCACGCGCCAGCTGGCGATGTTGCGCAGAGTCGTGGTGCCATCCGCGTACAGCGCGGCCACCGCGATGGTCATCGCCGCATCCGGGATGTGGTTGAAGTCCATGTCGATGGCTTTCAGGGGCGTGCTGGCGGACGCCTCGATCCAGTTGTCGCCCATGGTGATGGTCGCCCCCATGGCCGCCAGTGCTTCGGCAAAGCGCACGTCGCCCTGGATCGACTGGCGGCCAACGCCCTCGACCCGCACCGGGCCACCGGAAATCGCGCCGGCGGCCAGGAAGTAGGACGCCGATGAGGCGTCGCCTTCGACGTGGATTGTGCCCGGGCTTTGGTATTGCTGGCCTTTGCTAATGGTGAACGCCTGCCAGCCATCCTGCTCGACCGTGACGCCAAAGCGGCGCATCAGGTTCAGGGTGATTTCAATGTATGGCTTGGAAATCAGCTCGCCCACCACGTCGATCGTAATATCCTGGGTGCGCGCCATCAGCGGCGACACCATCAGCAGCGCCGTCAGGAACTGGCTCGACACATCGCCGCGCACCGCCAGGCGCGCCTGCGTGAACTGGCCGGCATGGATATGCAGCGGCGGATAACCTTTGTTGCCGGTGTAATCGATCTTCGCGCCGACATCGTTCAGCGCATCGACCAGGTCGCCGATCGGGCGCTCGTGCATGCGCGGTACGCCGTGCACCGTGTATTCGCCGCCAATCACGGCCAGCGCCGCCGTCAGCGGGCGGATCGCGGTGCCGGCATTGCCCATGAACAGGTCGGCCGTGCGGTTCGGGAACGCCCCGGCGCCGCCCTGCACCGTGTGCACGGTGTGGTCGCCATCGCGGGTCTCTTCCCACGCGATGCCCAGCGAGCGCAACGCGTTGAGCATCACGTGGGTGTCGTCCGACGCCAGCAGGTCGATGACGCGGGTGGTCCCCTGCGCCAGCGCGGCCAGCAACAGGATGCGGTTGGAAATGCTTTTCGAGCCCGGCAGGCGCACCGTGCCTTGGGCGCGGGCGGCGGGCAGCAAATCAATATGTTCCGGGTATTGCGTACTCATGTTGGGTCTTTCTCGTTAGGTGGCGGCGCTTCGGCCGTTTCGATGGCGGCGATCCACCGTTCGCGCGCTTCGCGCGCATTGCTGTACACGGCTTCCAGGCCCTTGCCGTCGCCGGCCGCCAGTTGCCTGCGCATGATCGCCAGTTGCGCCATGTAGGCGTCCAGCTCCGTCAGCAGGGCGTCCTGGTTGGCCAGGCTGATGTCGCGCCACATTTCCGGCGACGAGCCGGCAATCCGGGTGAAATCGCGGAACCCGCTGGCCGCATACTGGAACAGCAAATCCGCGTGCGGTTTGCGGGCGATATCATCGACCAGCGCAAAGGCCAGCAAATGCGGCAAATGGCTGACGGACGCGAACACCTTGTCGTGTTCCTGCGGCGACAAGCGGTGGATGATGGCGCCGCAAATACGCCACGCCGCGGCGACGCGCTCGATATCGGCTTCGCTGTTTTCCGGCACCGGGGTCAATACGACTTTCTTGCCGCGGTACAGGTCGGGAATGGCCGCATCGGGCCCGTTGGACTCCCGGCCCGCAATCGGGTGGCCCGGCACGAACTGGTGGATGCGGTCGCCCAGCACTTTGCGGGCGGCTTCCGTCACATCGGTCTTGGTGCTGCCGGCGTCCGTCACCACGGTATGCGGTTCCAGGTGCGGCAACAGCGCGGACAGGATCGGCCCCGTCTGCGCCACCGGCGCCGCCAGCAGCACCAGGTCGGCGCCTTTGACGGCTTCGGCGACATCGTCGCCAATGGCATCGATAATGCCCAATTCCCTGGCGCGTTCCAGCGATGCGCGGGAACGGCCCAGTCCAACGACAGTACGCACCGCGCCCGCCTGTTTCAGCGCCCGTGCAAACGAGCCGCCGATCAGGCCAACGCCGGAAATGACGACCTTGTCGAACATGTGCCCGGTCATGCTGCCGCCAGCGCCTTTTGCAGGGCCGCGATCAAGACCGCGTTTTCCTGCGGCAGGCCGATGGAAATGCGCAGCCATTCAGGCAAGCCATAATTGCCGACCGGGCGCACGATCACGCCCTGCTTGAGCAGCGCCAGGTTGATGCGCGCGCCGGCCTGCGGATCTTCGCCGACTTTCACCAGCACGAAGTTGCCGTACGATGGCACGTATTCCAGGTTCAACTGCTCGAACGCTTCGACGAACTGTTCGTAGCCGGCCGTGTTGTTATGCGCACCTTTTTCCAGGAACGCGGTGTCGTTCAGCGCGGCGATCGCGGCGGCTTGCGCCAGCGAATTGACGTTGAACGGCTGGCGGATACGGTTCATCAAGTCGGTCAGCTTCGGCTGCGCAATCGAGAAGCCCACGCGCAAGCCCGCCAGGCCATAGGCCTTGGAGAAGGTGCGCGACACCAGCAGGTTCGGGTATTGCTTGACCCATGCGGCGGAATCGTACTGGTCTTCGGCTTCCAGGTATTCGTTATAGGCTTCATCGAGCACCACCACGACGTTTTCCGGCACCTTTTGCAGGAAGGCTTCGATTTGCGGCCCCGGGATAAAGGTGCCGGTCGGGTTGTTCGGGTTGGCGATGAACACCAGGCGGGTGTCCACGTCGATCGCCGCCAGCATGGCGTCCAGGTCGTGGCCGTGATCCTTGGCCGGCACCACGATGTGGCGCGCGCCAATGCCCTGCGTGGCCAGTGCATACACGGCGAACGAGTACTGCGCATAGACAATCGCTTCGCCCTTCTGCACAAACGCCTTGGCGGCGATTTCCAGGATGTCATTCGAGCCATTGCCCAGCGTGATCCAGTCGGCCGGCACGCCATAGCGTTTGGACAGCGCGTTTTTCAGCTCAAAGCCGTTGGCGTCCGGGTAGCGGCCCAGCTCCGCAGCGGCGGCGGCCATGGCTTCGCGGGCGGAATCAGGCACGCCGAACGGGTTTTCATTGGAGGCCAGTTTGACGATCGTGGCTTCATCGAGGCCAAACTCGCGCGCCACTTCGGAGATGGGCTTACCGGCCTGGTAAGGAGCGATGGCGCGGACGTAATCGGGACCGAATTCTTTCGACATAATTAAAACCTCAGTATATTTTTCGTAGGGCGGTTCGCTTGCGAGCCGCCATTGCTTTCAGGCCTGCGGTGCCAACGCTGGGGGCAACGCGGGCACGGCGGCTTCCGCCAAGGCGGCAACCGCCCTACGGTATTAAGTCAGGCTGACCGGATAAGAGCCCAGGAGCTTGAAGAACGCGGCCTGGTCCTTCAGTTCCGCCATGGCCTTGGCGACCGACGTTTCGTGCACATGGCCTTCGACGTCGACATAGAAATAATATTCCCACGTGCCCATGCGCGCCGGGCGCGATTCGAAGCGAGTCATCGACACGCCGTGTTTCGCCAGCGGCGCCAGCAACTGGTACACGGCGCCGGCCTTGTTCGGCACCGCCAGCACGATCGAGGTCTGGTCTTTACCGGACGGCAGCGTCTGCAAATGGCCGATGATGGCAAAGCGCGTGCGGTTGTGCGGGTCGTCCTGGATATGCGGCTTGATGACGCCCAGCTTGTAGCGGGTGCCGGCGATTTCGCTGGCAATGGCCGCCATGGCCGGATCGTCGCCCGCCATGCGCGCCGCTTCCGCGTTCGACGCCACGGCGCGGCGCTCGATGTTCGGGTAATTCTGGTTCAGCCACACCTGGCATTGCGCCAGCGCCTGCGAATGCGCGCAAATGACTTTCACGCCATCCATCGAACCGGTCTTGCTCATCAGGCTGTGGTGCACGGGAATCGCCACTTCGCCGGAAATCAGCAAGGTGGTTTGCAGCATCAGGTCGAGGGTGCGGTTGATCGCGCCTTCCGACGAATTCTCGACCGGCACGACGCCGAATTCGGCCGTGCCGGCTTCGGTGGCGCGGAACACTTCATCGATCGATGCGCACGGCAAGCCTTCGACGGCGGTGCCGAACTGCTGATACACCGCCTGTTCGCTAAAGGTGCCGGCCGGGCCCAGATACGCCACCGTCACGCGCTTTTCCAGCGCGCGGCAGGCCGACATGATTTCGCGGAAGATGGTTTGCACGTCAAACGACACCATCGGGCCGGGATTGCGGTCGGCCACGCCGCGCAGCACTTGCGCTTCACGCTCGGGGCGGAACACCGGCGCATTGGTTTCAGCCTTGACGTGGCCTACTTCCTGCGCCACCTTGGCGCGCTCGTTCAACAGGCTGAGTATCTGCGCGTCGATCGCATCGATCTTTTCGCGCAGCGGTTTTAATTTGTCATTCATGATCTGCAGGAAGGGGTCATACAAGGCGCATTAGCGCCCTGCGAATTCGTTCAGGTAATCGACCAGGGCTTGGACACCCTCAAGTGGCATCGCGTTATAGATCGATGCACGCATACCGCCGACGGACTTGTGGCCCTTCAGTTGCAGCAGGCCGCGCGCTTTGGCGCCGGCCAGGAATGCTTCATTCTTGCTTTCGTCGCGCAGGTAGAACGGTACGTTCATGCGCGAGCGGTATTCCGGTTGCACACGATTCTGGTAAAAATCGTCCGCGTCGAGCGCCGCGTATAGCAGCTTGGCTTTTTCAATGTTACGGCGTTCCATCTCGGCCACGCCACCCTGGCGCTTGAGCCACTGGAACACCAGGCCGGCAATATAAATGCCATAGGTGGGCGGCGTGTTGTACATCGATTCATTGTCCGCCACGTTTTTAAAGTCAAACGCGGACGGGCAAAATGGCAGCGCCTTGCCGATCAGGTCATCGCGCACGATGACGACCGTGACGCCGGCCGGACCGATATTCTTTTGCGCGCCGCCGAAAATCAGGCCGTATTTCGAGACATCGACCGGGCGCGACAAGATGTGCGACGACATGTCGGCCACCAGGACCGTATCGCCCTGCACTTCCGGCACAAAGCCGATTTCCACGCCATCGATGGTTTCATTGGTGCACAGGTGCAGGTAGGCCGCGCCCGGCGTCAGCTTCCACTCCGATTGCGGCGGCACGAAGCTGTAGCCATTGTCCTTGGCGGACGCCGCCACATTAACGCTGGCGTAACGGGCCGCTTCCTTGATGGATTTCGACGACCACGAACCGGTCTGGATAAAATCGATCGTGGCGCCTTCGCTCCCCACCAGGTTCATGGGAATTACCGCGTTTTGCGACAGGCCGCCACCCTGCATGAACAGGATTTTATAGTTGTCCGGCACCGCCAGCAGCTCGCGCAAGTCGGCTTCGGCCTGGCGGTAGATGGAGATGAATTCCGGGCCACGGTGGCTCATTTCCATGACGGACATCCCGCTGCCATGCCAGTCCAGCATTTCAGCGGCGGCTTGCGCCAGCACTTCTTTTGGTAAGACGGCCGGGCCGGCGGAGAAGTTGTAGATGTTCGTCACTTGCTTGATTCCTTAATAAAAATACGGTGTTACTTGCTGCCCGCTGCGGTCATGTTTTCAACCATCTTCGCCATACGCGGAATCATGATCTTCTGGCTGGCCATCATGGATTCCTGCATCAGCTTGGGCATGGTGCCCAGCATCTTGGCGCCGACCGGGCTGCGGTAAAACGCAATGATCTGCTGCATTTCATCGGCGGAGAAATTGCGCGCATAGATGGCGGCGGTTTCCGTTTCCAGTTCTTCGTGCAGCTTGGGATCGCCGAGGGTTTTATCCATGGCGATCAGCATGGCCGGCAGCGCCTTGTCCAGGTCCGCGCGCGCCTTGCGCTTTTGCTCGGGATTCAGCTTTTTGCTGTCGAAGCCCGCTTCAGCCATCTGGCGAACCATGTCCGGCATATGCTGCGACATTTGCTGCATCGAAGCCTGCAACATCGCGCGCACGTTCATCACGTTCATCAAATCCTTGGCCGCCGCAACGGATTGCTCATTGGCGCCAGTGTCGGCGGCAAACACAGATGCGGCGGGGATCGCCAGTGCCAGCATGACTGCAGCAATCAATTTTTTCATCAATTTTTCCTAATGTATAAAGAAACAGGGCCTGCATCATTGTCGCATTAATCTGCGAAAACGACACAGGCCCCGTTATATAAGCTGCTTCTAAGCTTATTCTATAAGCTTATTCGAAAAACTTATTCGGCCGCTGGCTCCGCCGGCGTTCCGGCATCCGCCGCGGTCTCGCCACCTTCCAGGTCGACTTCATCAATATCGGTTTCCACGATACGCTGCAGGCCGGACAGGCTGGTGCCGTCTTCCACCGCGATCAGGGTCACGCCCTGGGTGGCGCGACCCATTTCACGGATTTCCGCGACACGGGTACGGATCAAGACACCACCGGTGGTGATCAGCATGATTTCATCGGTTGGCGTCACCAGGGTGGCCGCCACGACTTTGCCGTTACGCTCGGAAGTCTGGATCGCGATCATGCCCTTGGTGCCACGGCCGTGACGGGTGTACTCGGTGATCGGCGTACGCTTGCCGTAACCGTTTTCCGTCGCGGTCAGCACCGACTGCTGTTCGTTTTCCGCCACCAGCAGCGCGATCACGTTCTGGCCTTCATCCAGGTTCATGCCACGCACACCGCGCGCGGTACGGCCCATCGGACGCACGTCGTTTTCATCGAAGCGCACGGCTTTGCCGGCGTCGGAGAACAGCATCACGTCATGCTTGCCGTCGGTCAGCGCGGCGCCGATCAGGAAGTCGCCCTCATCCAGGTCGACCGCGATGATGCCGGCCTTGCGTGGATTGCTGAAGTCTTTCAGCGGCGTCTTTTTCACGGTGCCCAGGCTGGTCGACATGAACACGTAATGATCTTCCGGGAAGGTGCGGTTTTCGCCGGACAGCGGCAGCACCACGGTGATCTTTTCGTTTTCCTGCAGCGGGAACATGTTGACGATCGGCTTGCCGCGCGACGTGCGCGAGCCTTGCGGCACTTCCCACACCTTCAGCCAGTACATGCGGCCACGGTTGGAGAAGCACAGGATGTAATCGTGGGTGTTGGCGATGAATAGCTGGTCGATCCAGTCTTCATCCTTGGTCGCCATGGCCTGTTTGCCACGGCCGCCGCGTTTTTGCGCGCGGTATTCGGAAATCGGCTGGGATTTCATGTAACCCAGGTGCGACAACGTCACCACCATGTCTTGCGGGGTAATGAGGTCTTCGGTTTCCAGTTCGGACGCGTTGTGCTCGATGCTGGAACGGCGTGGATCTTTTTCGCCGTATTCATTACGGCACAGCACCATCTCGTCATGGATGATGGCCGTCACGCGGGCCGGCTTGGACAGGATGTCCAGCAAGTCGGCGATTTGCGCCATCACGTCTTTGTATTCATTGACGATCTTGTCCTGTTCCAGGCCGGTCAGGCGCTGCAGACGCATTTGCAGGATTTCCTGCGCCTGGTCGTCGGACAGTTTATACAGGCCGTCGGTTTGCAGGCCGTAATGTTTCGGCAAGTGCTCCGGACGGAACGCGTCCGCGCCCGCCTGGCCTTCTTCACCAGTGCGCGCCAGCATTTCGCGCACCAGCGACGAATCCCAGGCGCGCGCCATCAGTTCGGACTTGGCCAATGGCGGCGTCGGCGCCGCCTTGATGATGGCGATGAAGTCATCGATGTTGGCCAGCGCGACGGCCAGGCCTTCCAGCACGTGACCGCGTTCGCGCGCCTTGCGCAATTCGAACACGGTACGGCGGGTCACCACTTCGCGGCGATGCGACAGGAAGGTCGACAGCATGTCCTTCAAGTTCATCAGCTTCGGCTGGCCATCGACCAGCGCCACCATGTTCATGCCGAAGGTGTCTTGCAGCTGAGTCTGCTTGTACAGGTTGTTCAGCACCACTTCCGGCACTTCACCGCGCTTCAGTTCGATCACCACGCGCATGCCCGACTTATCGGACTCGTCGCGGATGTCGGAAATGCCTTCCAGCTTCTTGTCGCGCACGTTTTCAGCGATGCGCTCCAGCAGGGATTTCTTGTTGACCTGGTATGGCAGCTCGTCGACGATGATGGCGATGCGGCCGCCGTCCTTGCCATATTCTTCGAAGTGGGTCTTGGCGCGCATGACGACGCGGCCACGGCCGGTGCGGTAGCCATCGCGCACGCCGGACACGCCATAAATCGTGCCGCCGGTCGGGAAGTCCGGCGCCGGGATCAGTTCGATCAGGTCGTCAATCGTGCATTCCGGGTTCGCCAGCACGTGCAGCGCGCCATTGATGACTTCGGTGATGTTGTGCGGCGGAATATTGGTCGCCATACCCACCGCGATACCGGACGAACCGTTGATCAGCAGGTTGGGGATACGGGTCGGCAAGACGGTCGGCTCTTTTTCCTTGCCGTCATAGTTCGGCGCGAAGTCGACCGTGTCTTTATCGATGTCGGCCAGCATTTCGCCGGCGATCTTGTCCAGGCGGCACTCGGTGTAACGCATCGCCGCAGCGTTGTCTCCGTCGATCGAACCGAAGTTACCCTGGCCGTCCACCAGCATGTAGCGCAGCGAAAAGTCCTGCGCCATCCGCACCAGCGTGTCGTAAATCGACGCGTCGCCGTGCGGGTGGTACTTACCCATGACTTCACCCACGACACGGGCGCATTTCACGTAAGGACGGTTCCACACGTTGTTCAGTTCGTGCATCCCGAACAGGACACGGCGGTGTACCGGTTTCAAGCCGTCGCGCGCATCCGGCAAGGCACGGCCCACGATCACGCTCATGGCGTAATCGAGGTAGCTCTTGCGCATCTCTTCTTCGAGGGAAATAGGGATTGTTTCTTTTGCGAATTGATCCATTGGCGGGTCGTCTGTTCTTTACTGTGATGGTCTTATCTGGCACGTAATTTGCCACATGTGTGGCCGGGCGCAAAGACAAGCGTACGATTTTAGCATGCGCACGGGCCCCGCCGCGAGATTCCGCACCTCGCGGGTGCGCCTTAATAGCGCACCATTTTGGTGAAAGCAAGCTTTAGAGTCATCTGCCTGAAATATTTACGGTTTAATATCCCCGCGTTAGATACAATTTCGTTGCATAAACACAACATTTTGGTAAGATGCGGACCGGATTCATTTTGGACCGTTCGTATTCTTTTTCGTCCCCTATGGCAAAATGGACGAGAAGTTAATTGATTGTTTCGCAATCGGGAATCGGCGCGGCTATGGGGCATATGGTAGGATGCGCCCCAAGTAATACTAGTTGCGCAGTTTTTGCTGCGGATAACACCCCGAAAGGAAGAAAAATATGAAAAAAATCATCGCCTCGCTGTTCGCAGTGTCTGCTGTGATCGCTGGTAGCGCCTCCGCGCAACAGCCAACGCAGCCACCATTCGCTCCAGTGACCACCGACATCAAAGCACCTACGCCGAAAAGCGCTTACGTGCAAGATGCGCGCGGCATCATCGCCCGCGATCCATTCGGTCTGTGCTGGCGCACCGGCTACTGGACCCCGGCTGACGCGGTGCCAGGCTGCGACCTGCCAATCTGCGTGGAACCAGCAAAACTGGTGGATGGCAAATGCGTAACGCCGCCACCACCAGCAGCACCAGCGCCAGCCGCGCCTGCTCCAGCGCCAGCTCCTAAAGCCGCAGCGCCAGCGCCAACTTCGGAAAAAGTCAGCTTCGCTGCCGACGCCTTCTTCGATTTCGACAAAGCCGTGCTGAAACCAGAAGGCAAAGCCAAGCTGGACGACCTGTCGTCGAAACTGGGCGGCATCAACCTGGAAGTCATCATCGCCGTGGGTCACACCGACTCCGTGGGCACCGATGAATACAACCAGAAGCTGTCGGTACGCCGTTCCGAAGCCGTGAAAGCTTACCTGGTATCGAAAGGCGTTGAAGCCAACCGCGTGTACACCGAAGGCAAAGGCGAGAAGCAGCCTGTGGACGACAACAAGACCGCCGCCGGCCGCGCTAAAAACCGCCGCGTGGAAATCGAAGTTGTAGGCACCCGCAGCACCAAGTAATACCGCAACAACACCGTCTTAACCGATACTTAACCGCCCGGCCACGCCGGGCGGTTTTTTTTACCCAACTCATCTGCATTGCACTGTGGCGGAAATGGCAGCATGCACCTATTGACGAGCGTTAATAAGGAGTAAGATCGTTAATAACCCTTGCTCTGTCCACCACACACCATGAACCGATTTTATGTGCTGCCCGCACTGCTGCTGTGCGGCGCCGCGCTGGCCCAGGCTCCCGCCGCCGAACCGTCCGCCCAGCAAATCATCGACGCACTGAAAGCCAAACCTGCCGTCGCCACGCCGGAAGCCGCTGCCGACGCAGCCGGTGCCGCCCCCAAACCCCGCCGCACCCGCAATTTCGCGGTGGAAGCGGCAACGCCCACGGAAGGGTCGGCCAAGCCCGCCACAGCCCCCGCCCCGCCGCCAACCAACTCCATCAGCCTGGCCATCCAGTTCGAGGTGAATTCCGACCGGGTCCAGCCCACCAGCATGCAAACGCTGACGGCGCTGGCGGCCGCGATGAAATCACCGGAATTGGCCAAACTGCGCTTCCGCCTGGAAGGCCATACCGACGCCAGTGGCCAGGCGGCGTACAACCGCAAGCTGTCCGCGATGCGGGCGGAATCGGTCAAGCGCGTGCTGGTGATCAACCAGGTGGCGCCGGACCGGCTGGTGACGGAAGGCAAAGGTTCGAGCGAACCGGTCAATCCGGCCGATCCCGGCGCGGCGGAAAACCGCCGCGTCCGCATAGTCAGCCTGGAGCCCTGAGCCATGCGCCCCACGCCCTTGCTTGCCAGCCTGGTCCTGGCCGTCACCGCGACCGTGGCGGGGACGGCGGCGCAAGCCGCCGCCACGCCGGCAGCCAGTGCAAAGCCAGCCGGCCAGGCGCCCGACCTGCCGCAAAACCAGCCGCCAAGCCAGCCCCGCGCCGCGCGGCATGCGCTGATCATCGCCATTGGCGACTACATGAGCCCGAATATTCCGCCCTTGCTGGGCGTGGGGCACGACGTAGATTCCGCCACGAAAATGGCGACCGCCATGCAAGTGCCGGCGGCCAACATCCGCGTCTTGCGCGACCATGACGCCACCGCGGCCCGCATCGAACATGAAATCGCGGAATTAAATCACCGCACCCGTCCCGGCGACCGCGTCTTCTTTTATTACTCGGGCCACGGCACGCGCTATTACAGCCCGTTGCCGGCAGACCAGGGTTGCGTGGAAGCGCTGTTGCCGTCCGACAGCGAACCCCTGACCAATGCCCGCCTGGCGACCCTGATGAAGCCGATTTCAGACAAGGTCGATAAATTGATGGTGTTTTATGACGCCTGCCACTCGGGCGGCATTGTCGGCAAACCGCTCGGTGTGACGCGCAGCCTGGCCACACCGAAAGGCAAGCTGACGCCGAAATTTTCTCCGGGCGGCGCCATCGATGCCTGCTCGAAACCCAGCAATATCCGCACGCGCAGTCTCGGCAATGAAACCGCCAAGGCCGGCACGCTGGCGCAAAATATCGTGCTGATTTCCTCGTCGCGCCCCGATGAAGTGTCGTTCGACGATGAAGATGCGGGCGGCGTCGCCACCCAGGCCTGGCGCGATTGCATGCTGCACGACGCGCAAGACCTGGACCAGTCCGGCGCGATTTCCGTCAATGAAATTTCCGCCTGCGCCCAAGTCCGCATCGAAGCGCGCTTCAAGGGCAACCAGCAATTCGGCGCCCAGCACATGACGATCGGCGGCAACGCCGGCTTCGTGCCGGGCTGGCTGACCAACGCCGCGTCGGCGGCGCCGGTACGGCCGGCCAATGCCGCCACGCCGGCGGCCATGGCGGGGGCCGCTGCCGCGCCGGGTGCGGCCACCGCCACGGTGGCCACTGCCACCACGGGCATGCCGGCCGCGCCGCCAGCACCATCCGCTGCAACGGCGCCGGTGGCAGTGACGCCCCCCGCCAGCGCGGCATCGACAAAACCGCCCGCCGTGACACCGGCAACGACACCCGCCGTGGCCGTGACGGCAGCCACCATGCAGGCCGCCCCGGGCGCCGCCCTGACCGACATCCTGGCGCAAAGTGACCCGCGCCGCCAGGTGACAGTCACCGCCCCGGCCCGCATGCTGAAAATCGGCAAGGACACGCTGGATTTGTCGGTGACCTCGTCGCATGCCGGCTATGTCTATGTGGTCATGCTGGGCTCGGACAAGAAGAGCTATTACATGCTGTTCCCCAATGACCGCGACGGCGACAATTACATCAAGGCCGGCGACAGCATGAAACTGCCCCGGCCCAACTGGCGCATTACGGCACAAGGACCGGCCGGCACCGACCGCATGCTGGTCGTGGTCACCGCCACGCCCCGCGACTTGACGCAACTGGGCAACAACAAGGCGGGCCCGTTTATCTACAACCTGACCGATGCCGGCGGCCGCGCGCGGCTGCAATGGCTGCTGGGCACCTCTGTTGGCCTGTCCACCCCCGAATGCCAGCCCGGCGCCGCGCGCGATGCGTCCATCGCGGAACGCTGCTCGGACGCGTTTGGCGCCGTCATCACTGAATTCCATGAACTGTAAGGATGTAACAATGAAACTCCAACTGATTCCGTCGGCACTCGCCCTGGCGGCCATCCTGTCCGTGCCGGCCCACGCATACCAGGCGCAGGATACGCCGCCTGCGGCCCAGGCCGCCGCCCCTGCCGCACCCGCGGCGGAACCACCAGCGCCACCGCCAACACCGGCATCGGTGGTGTTCCTCGATTCGTCGCTGTTCGACAATGCGCTGTCGAGCCAGCTGTCGTCCGGCAAGGAGCAGGTGGAAGTGGCCATCACGGGCAAAATTTCCCTCAATTCCATTCCCCAGCGCATGGATAAATGGATCACGGCGGTGGCGACCAAGGGCGAAGTGGCGCTGACGCAGCAGGCCGACGCGCCGCTGAAGCCGAAATTCGTGCTGGGCCTGCTGCCGACGATTTTTACGTTCATCAAGATGGCGCGCGCGGAAAGCTTGGTGGATCCCGCCTCCAAATACAATGCGTCGATCCTGTACCACCTGGACCGCAGCGGCGAAGCCGTGATCGATAAAATTGTCTTCGTGAAAAAGCCGCCCAAGCAATAATCCAACGGGGCGCGCCGGTCTTCTACAAGAATTCTCCGGCGCGCACTTTGGCGTCCGGCAAATGTCCGTTATCATGCCGACTATGAACGCCGACCCTCTTGAACTCCAAAAATTCAGTGAGCTGGCCCACCGCTGGTGGGACCCCACTTCCGAATTCCGTCCCCTGCACGAAATCAACCCCCTGCGCCTGGAATGGATCAACGCGCGTGCCCCGCTGGCGGGCAAGAACGTGATCGATATCGGCTGTGGCGGGGGCATCCTGTCCGAATCCATGGCGCGCAAAGGCGCCAAGGTCACGGGTATCGACCTGTCTGAAAAAGCCCTGAAAGTGGCCGACCTGCACAGCCTGGAGTCCGGCGTGCAGGTGCGCTACCAGCTGGTTGCCGCCGAAGAGATGGCAGCCCGGGAAGCGGGCCAGTACGACGTCGTGACCTGCATGGAAATGCTGGAACACGTGCCGGACCCGGCTGCCATCGTGCAAGCCGCCGCCACCCTGGTGAAACCGGGCGGCAAGGTCTTTTTCTCGACCCTGAACCGCAATCCGAAGTCGTACCTGTTTGCCGTGATTGGCGCGGAATACCTGTTGCGTTTGCTCCCAAAAGGCACGCACGATTACGCAAAATTCATCACACCGGCGGAATTGTCGCAATATATACGCAATGCTGGCTTGCAGGTAGACAGCCTCAAGGGCCTGGGGTATAACCCGTTGAGCAAGATCTACTCGCTGAACGACGATACTGACGTCAATTACATGGTGGCGTGCACGCGCCTGGCCTGACCGAACTAACCCGCTATGACCACTTCACGCTCTTTCGCCGCGCCGCGCGCCATTTTGTTTGACCTCGACGGCACGCTGGCCGATACCGCGCCCGACCTGGCGGCAGCCGTCAACCTGTTGCGCAGCGAGCGTGGCCTGGCGCTGACGCCATATGAATTGCTGCGCCCGACCGCCTCGGCCGGCGCCCGTGGCATGATCGGCGCGGCCTTCGGCCTGTTGCCGCACGACGAAGGCTTTGAAGAGCTGAAAACCAGTTTCCTGGACAATTACGAAGCCGCCATTGCCGTGCACAGCCGCCTGTTCGATGGCGTGGCGGAATTGCTGGCGGGCCTGGAAGCAGCGGGCCTGGCGTGGGGCATCGTCACCAACAAACCGGCCCGCTTCACGGATCCGCTGCTGCCGCTGATTGGCCTGGGCCACGCGGGCTGCGTGATTTCCGGCGACACCACGCCCTATCCGAAACCGCATCCGGAACCGCTGCTGGAAGCCGCGCGCCGCATCGGCATTCCGCCGGAGCAATGCTGGTATGTGGGCGACGACTTGCGCGACATCCAGGCCGGCGCCGCCGCCGGCATGCCGACCGTGGCATGCGCATGGGGTTACTGCGGCAGTTCCGAACCGGCCACGTGGAACGCCGATCATTTGCTGGATTCACCACAAGCGTTGCTGGACTTGGTGCAATCTGCGTTGACCGATGCCACAATGGCAGCATAGTTTCTCCGCAGATATTGCCGCACGGCAATTTACCAACTACTATGTGAGAAGGTAGCACTTTGCCCTTCACTGATATCGGAGCATTACATGACTGGCGATGACATGATGGCGGATGCGGCTGCGCAGAGTCACATGCCCCAAAGCTGGGATGTGACCGCCGCCGAATCCAAATTCTATTGGTATGACTTGATCACGGATTTCCCGCCCGCGCCGGATTTCCGCGACCCGCTGGGGCGCTACCTGCGGCGCATGCAATTTGCCATTGAAGGCACGATGGACAAGCGGCTGATCTATTTCTTCGTCAGCCGCCCGCGCCTGCGCTTCGACTTGAAGCGCAACACCAGCTGGGGTTTCTTTTCGCTGAAACTGACGGTGCCGTTGATTGTCGGCGCGGACCAGGTCAAGGAAACCGTCACGATCGACCTGAAAACACCGGAAGACGCGACCCTCAAAAAGCCGACCATCCAAATGTTCGACAAGTTCATCACGTTGAACTGGGGTTCGCTGATTGAAACCTATTCCGTGCATGACTTGTTGCAAAACTTTGACGTGAAGATGAACTTCCCGACCAAAGTGCATTATGTCGGCCAGACGCACGACCCGGCCGGCCGCCTGCTGAAAGGCCGCCTGTCGAGCATCAACCGCATCGCCGACCGCAACCAGCCGGACAATGACAATTTCCTGCTGATCCAGCGCATGAACATCAACACCTTCGGCGCCCGCCATCCGGCCGATGACGGCACGGAAGTCGCGCAGGAACAGATCCTGAAGGAGCGCATGGACATCCTCGAATGCGTGCTGATCAGGTATTTCGAAGATGAAACCCGCAAAATGCGCAGCCCGCGCGAACAACTGGCCCGCCAGACCCGCCTGCGCAACCTGGCCAATTCGCACAAGCTGGTGGGCTTGCGCATGAACCTGGCCCTGGAAGAGGAACACGCGTTCGACCGCCTGTTCTCGGACCGCGTACCGGAATTGCGCAAACACGTGTTCGATTGCACCATCAACCAGGGCGAAACCACGTTCAAACGGCCGGAAAAAGTGTAATTACCTGTATCCAGGGTGCGCCCCCGGGCCGATTGCGGTACAATGACTATTCCTTCTGTGGGGACGACCTGGTTTCGACGTGGGTTACAAAGCAGAACAGGGCATACCGAGGCCTGGTTACCTCGTAAATACACCCAGAAATCAATAACTGCAAACGATAACTCGTACGCACTGGCAGCTTAATTGCTGTTAGCTCCTCAACACCTCGTCCCTGGGGTGGGCCGTTAAAAGCTGAGGAGTCACTTACAGGGAATCGCGCTGCAACGGGTCACTTGAAGCAGCGTTAAATCTAAGGTGAATCGCCTGTACGGAACGTGTACATCCGTGCCGTCCGGGTTAAATTAAATGATAGTACTAAGTATGTAGAACTGTCTGTAGAGTGCTTGCGGACGCGGGTTCGATTCCCGCCGTCTCCACCACCAACACCTAAAGGCTCTTGGTTTTTCGGTTGCAAATCCTTGATTATAAAGGGTTTTCAAACAAAAAGACTAAGAGCCTTTTCCTATTCTGCGGTTGCAAATTCATAGTGGATCACCCAAGTGGATCACCCGACCCACTACTATGAAAATCGCATCTCACCTTTGGCACTCCCCTCTTGGAGTGTTCTACTTCCGTGTTACCGAAAAAAGTGATGGAAAGCAAGTTGCCAAACGGGTAAGCTTGCATACCAAAGACCCAACTGTAGCTAAACAAAGTGCCGTAAGAATCATGGCACTGATGGCAGAACACGACATATCTATGAGCAAAATTAAATCATTTGAATTGGCAATTAACGGTTTGAGTATGAAAGCTGATCCCAATGTTGACGGTGATGTAGAGGCATTGGGCAAGTTCATAAAGGAACATGGTGAATATATTAAAACACTTGCTCCCTCCCCTACTAATTCAGTTCACTCTGCACCAACTCATCATGTAGGCTACACCTCCAAATTTTCTGATGTTGTTGAAAAATACAAGATACGGAAAGAGAAAGAACTCGCTCCTAAAACTGTGTATCAGTATGTGCAGAGCATGATCAAATTTCAGAGGTGGGCAGAAAGTCGGAACGGTTACAACCCATTACTAATGTCTCACATTGATAAGCGTTTTGTTGCAAGTTATATTGAATACCTACATGCAAACAACTATCAGAATAATACGATTGAGAACAATCATTTAAAACCACTCAACACATTCTTTGCCTTTGCAACCTCATGTGGTGAATACCCTGATGCTAAATCTCCTGCAAAAGAACACGGCTTGGTTGTTGATAAACAAACAAAAATAAAGCAAAAAGAGGAAGAACGAGAGATGTTCAATAACGACGACTTGCAAAAGATCTTTTCCTCTGAAAACTACCAAAAAATTGCACACCCTGATTTGTTTTGGTTGCCAATTTTAGGACTCTACACAGGTGCGCGAATGAACGAACTTTGCAAACTTGCGAGCATTGACCTCAAAGATCACGGTGATTTCTATAGCATTAATATTAATAATGAAATCGGCACCCTGAAGACAGAAGCAAGTAAGCGCCGTATTCCATTGCATCCCAAAATTATTGAACTTGGATTCTTGGACTATGTGGAAGATGTAAAGAAATATGGTGTGATGCTTTTCCCAAATCTTCAACCTGATACCTTTGGAAGCTACATCAAAGAACCATCCCGCAGGTTTGGGCGGTATCTTGATGACATTGGGATTCCTGAAAAAACGAAAGTATTCCACTCATTCCGTTCCACAGCCATAACTATGGTCACGAACAAGCAGACTGCAAGTAATGAGGATGCCAATTTCCGTAAATATTACTTTGGACATGAAATTGAGGACATTCAATTCATTCACTATTTCAAAGACCTACAGCAAAATCTTCTTGTGGAAGCCATCATTTCACATCTTGACTTTGGGAATTTTGAATTCCAATTCAAATACGAAAAAGGAATGTTCAACAAATTCCTTGCAAAACGTATGAAAGAATTCAAAGACAGAGCTCAAAAATCTAAAGGAAATAATTAAAATAGCTGGGCACCCCATAGTTGTCGAATTATAATCGAAGTTCCTAAACCAACTTTGGAGCAATAAAATGGATGCAAAAGTTCTGACTGCCGATGAAATCGTGAAGCTGATCATTTCGGGTAAAGCTACTCCACAACAGCAATTGGACTATGCAAAACACTTGCAGGACAATGCAAAAGCTCAGATTGAAGCTGAAAAAGATGTCAACTTCAACAAGGTAAAAGAACTGATGCAGAAGCTTGGCATCACTCCCGAAGAAATGATTAAAGCACTCAACCCTGCTGAAAAAATCTTTGAGTGGAATGGCAACATTCGTATGAGTGATGCCCGTGGTAAGCTCCCACAATGGACTACTGAACTGAAATCTAAAGTAGCTAAAGAAGAAGCCCTCAAACTCGCACTTACTGAAAAAGGTAAAGAGTTTGTTGAAGGTATCTACAGCAAATAATTAATTTTGCTCCAAATAAGAAGCCACCTTTCGGTGGCTTTTTTTATTTCATCAATGCTTCTAACAACACTCTAATTATATGTTCTGAAACAAAGTAAAAGTATTGCAACCACGGCGATGCCACTAATAGATTAAGACAGATCATCACAGCAATACCGATTTTTCTCCTTCTATCGCTTACCTCAGCCATGAGCAACCACCAAAAACAGTAATGCTGACAAAGCCAAGCAAGCAAAGAACAGAACATTAGTTTTCACGAACAATTCAATAAATCTCTTCCAATTCAATTTCATACATTTCTCCTTTAGTAGTCATATTTAATTTAGCAACTTCATAAATCAAGTCAACTGCTTCCATTCTGATTTCTTTCAGAAATCAAAACGGCCATGTTCTAAACACTACAAAAATTGACTTTGATGTGTGCTTTGCTAATCTACTTTAAATTTACGGAGACAATTATGATTATAAATTTAACTCTAGAAAACTATAGAGCAAAGAAGAAGAAAGACGATCACTTGCTATACATACAATCACAAGCATTAAAAAGGAAACCAAAGAAGAAGTCATCAAGGATTGATGCAATCGGTAAAGGATTCAGTCTGCAAGAACTAATGAAAGAAAAGATACTGAAGGATAAACCCAAGAAAAAATGAAGCTCCAAGAATCTAAAGCCACTATTCGAGTGGCTTTTTTTACGCCAATTTGATTTCAAATTTGACAACTAAAATTAATTCGCTATAAGTATTAAGCAGGATTTGTAGGATTTTTAGGATTTAAATTTTTAAGGAGGATAAATGAGATTAAGAAAAGATGGTAAATGCAATCACACCGTAACAGTTGAGCCTGAACTAAAACAACGAATAGAGACTCTGAAAAAGGAAGGTTTCAACATACAGGGTGAATTAAGAAAGATGGTAGAGGAAATAGTTAAGCAATATGAAAAATTCTTAAAGGAGAAGTTAAATGAGTATAAGAAATAAATTTAAAAATAAAGTCGCATCAATGTTTAACTCGGCAAAAACCGCAACAGGCAAGGCTTTTGGTGTAAAGCACATTAAAGCACAGCATCAATACATCAAGGAGTTAGGGAAGATTGCATTTATTCCTGAACACAAGAGAAGAAAGGTCTATGACGAAACCTTTGAACAAGCTGTGCAGAGGCATGGTGTTACTGATGGAGAAATCAAAGCGATAAGAAAAAACTACACAGTAATTTTCTACACACAACTGTTCTACTCAATAGTTCTTTTGGGATTCACAAGTAAATATCTCGTTGAGCAAAACCCTATGGCAACTCTAAGCTGCATGGCGATTATGGCTATTTGCCTAGCTCTTTGTTTCAAATACTCATTTAGAACATATCAGATTAAAACACGAAAACTTTGCTCTGTTAATGAATGGAAATCAAGTGGTGACTACTTCCCAAAGTTCGAAAAATAAGACAGCAGTAAACACGAAAACAATAAAAAAGGAAATGTATGAGATATTTAAAATACCTATTATTAGCACTAATACCAAGCTTTGCGCAAGCACAGACAATGTTTCAGCCTGTTGATGGTTCAAAAGCCATGGTCTTACTTTCAAGCCTCTTTGGAGGTTTGGAAGTGTTTGGAGCAGGTGCAGGAGATCCATTTGAGTCAATAATTAATGTATTCAATGGAGCAGTATTGATCTTTGCAGGTTTGATGGTTGCATACACAATCACAACTGCAATTATTGGAACAGCACATGATGGTGAAATGCTTGGTAAAAAACTAAATTCCGCATGGGTTCCAATTAGATTAGCAATGGGAACAGCGTTAGCAATGCCTGTTTTTGGTGGCTATTGCACTATGCAGAAGCTTGTAGCAATCCTGATAGTTAACTCAATCGGTCTAGCTGATCAAGCATGGGTTTCCTATGTGTCAAAAGAGAATCTTGCTAATAATATTTCAATTGGTTTGGTAAGAGTAGACACTAAAGACTTAGGTTACAACATACTAAAATCATCAGTATGCCTATCAGCACTAAATAAGATAAAGGTAAGTGACGTTAGCACAGCGGAAGCTCTTGGATTCAGTAATTCAAGTTTTGGAATAACTGTAGATAGTTCATCACCCGAAAAAATTGTTTATGAATTTGGAGATAGAAACGAAACCGCTTTATTCACAAAGAAAACCTGTGGACACGTTGAGTTTTCTAAAAAGGAAAAAGCAGTAATCTACCCAGTACAGGCGGGCATCTTCACAACTGCAACAGCAGGGGCAGAGAGTCAAGCAAGAATGGATAGGATTGTTGCAGAACAGAAGATCCAGTTAGATAACATGATTGTTGCGATGCAAGCTCAAGCTGAAAATTTAGTTGGAGGAGCTAAATTAAATCCAAACACAATAGATGAAATTATCAACAAGTATGAGTTGGCAATCAGAGACAAAACAGCGAGTGAAATTTTAGATATTAATGTGTTCAAGCAAGTAAGTGAGAATGCAAAGGTCGATGGTTTTGTGTCATCAGCTACCTTTTACAACAAAATTACTTTCCTAGTTGATTTAGCTCAAAGAACAATGGCTAAGGTTCCCAATTCTGTAGGTCCATCAGAACGATTCATTAACAAGACGTTCTTGGATCAATACCAAGCAGCTTATGCACCATTAATTGAAACACTATCCAAAACTCAAAAAGGAAGACAATACGGGATTTCATTTGAAGCAGGCGCAAGCAACAATCAAGCACAGTGCGGTGGAGTAATGGAATGTTTAGCAGGGAATGTCGATCTAAATATGATTATAAAGTCACATTTTAGTGCAGATAAGGATAACTTCGTGCTTAAACAAGGTGAACACCCTGTAATGGCAATCAAGAGAATTGGTAATGCTTTCTTGATGATGGCAGGAGCAGGATTTACAGCACTTCTAGGACTATTTGTAGTATCAACTTTTGCGCCTGGTATTGCTACAGGAGCAGGAGCAATATTTGTGACATTCATTCCGATGCTGTTAATCACAGGTTTCACATTGAGTTATGTCATACCTGCACTACCAATGCTGATTATCATATCAGGCATCATTTCATGGCTTGTATTATGTATTGAAGCAATCCTAATCGCTCCATTGTGGGCAGTGATGCACCTATCAAATGGTGACGACATGGTCGGTGGAGCTTCACAGGGATACAGATTAATATTGAGTCTAGCTTTAAAGCCAGTTTTAATGGTGTTTGGTGTAGTAGCTTCAATAGCACTATTGCAGATCATTGGAGACTTCATACAATCCATCTTCCAAGATGCATTCTTATCAATGAATGAAGATAGCAATACATTAATATTAATCTGTTCAAGCGTGTTTGGTGCATTAATTTATGGATACTTCGTGTTCTCAATCATCAAGAGAATTTTCAATCTAATCCATGAGTTGCCTGATGGAGTTCTAAAATACATCACAAATTCAGATATACAGTTAGGTTCTACAGCAAGCCAAGTGACAGGAGGAAACAACATTGGTGTTGCAGGTGTTGCCATTATGAATAAAGTCGGAGAAGGTGCAGGAGGCTTAAACAATGCACTAAAAGGTATGGGGACTAAAGGAAATGAAGGTAAGCCTGAAAACCCAATGGACGCATTAAATGATAAAGCTTTAGCAGAAACCAATGCTAATAGTGCAGATTCAACAGAATCAAAGGATGGTCAATCTGATGGAGCAACCGAACAACCAAATTCATACAATGCAATGCAAAGTAAAAATAACAGCAATCCTAATCAATTTTCAGGAAAAGTATCAAACTTTGGTAAAGCACCATATCAAGATAACCCTGAAAACAAGGACAGCTTTTTTGTAGAGTTAGAGAAAGAAAATGGTTCAAAAGAAAAAGTTTGGGGAGTTGATCTAGCAAAGAAAGCAGGAACAGAGTTTGGAATCGGTGACAGTGTAACTCTTGAAAAAGGGCAGAAGGAAAGTGTCGAAATTACTGATAATAATGGAAATCAGATTTCAGGCTTCAGAAGACAATGGAACATTGATAACCACTCTAACGAGTAAAAATATAGCCACAGAAATGTGGCTTATTTATTGACGTGGACATGCAAATTGTTATACTAAGGAAATAACTATAGGAGCAAGAGCATGAGCAAGATCGACAGGATAGCTATTAAATTGATAGTATTGGTTGCTTTTGTAGCTATTGCAATCCCTATGACACTTGTAGGGGTTGATTATGTTGCTACTACTCGTAATGTAGAGAAGTGGCAGAATAATGTAGCTTCTAAGGTTTCAGACAGGACAAATAAGGAAAAAGAAGAATGGGAAAAGAAAATGAATGCTACATATCAAAAAAAATGAGCCACTGAAAAGTGGCTTTTTTTTCGACCTCATACTGTAAAAAGTTACAGTACAAACCCTCAAAGAACTCTTTGAAGGTTTCCACGTGGCTCAATTTGACTTTAGATTAAATTTCTATTAAATAAATAGGAATGAAATGAAAAAAGCCAAGCTGGAAACTTGGCTTCTAGATGGAACTAATCGTAGCAGATTATTTTTGGTTCATGCAATATATAAACATTTTCTAACGCAAAAGTCAAGCAATTAGAATTATTTAAAAGCATAACACATAAAAAGTCCTTTCTAGCTTTTCAGCTAACTTGAAAGGATTTTTTTATGTTTGAAGCATTTGTTGAATCACTACCAGAAAAGTGCATGAGCACAGACGATTTTCAGTATGGAACACTATACAGAAAGAAGGAGAAGGCATTGCAATGCAAGAATGTGCAACTGAACCAATTGTATAAAAAATACATAGTTATTGACATAGATTGCAAAACTAAAGAGTCCGTCTTTTGCTACGAAGAATTGGATTTGCCACCACCTAGTATCATTACAATTAACCCAAATCCAAAAAATGGGAGGTTCAACACTCCACATTATTTATATGAGTTGAAAACTCCTGTTATCTATACAGAAGCCGGTCGATCAGCGCCACAACGATTATATGAGCGAGTTGACAATGCACTGACTCAAGCATTTAGACCATTTGATAGTGATCTAGGCTATGTCGGATTGTTCACCAGGAATCCATTACACCCGTATTGGAAAGTTATTAATAACAATGTCAGCTACGAATTGGAAGATTTTGGCGAGTATCTAGACATTGGATCACCAAGGAAGAAGGGCTTAAACCTAGATGCAGAAGGCAGAAACTGCACAATTTTTAACAACTTGAGATTGTGGGCGTATAAAGAAGTCCGTGAACATCTTTATTATGAAAACTTCGTTGATGCCGTGCAAACTAAAGGTCTTCTACTGAATACTGAGTTAGAGGCTCTACCATGTGGAGGGTTGCCATACAAGGAAGTATTAGGAATTGCTAATTCAATAGGACGTTGGACATGGAGAAATAGACACTGTATCGACAATCTCAAAAATCGTGGAATTATGCAGTTAAACACCTCAAATTTAGCTCTAGAAGAGAAGCAGAGTCTATCAGCCACAAGAACCAATACAGAGCGAAAAAACGCCACTAGAACAGCGCTATTGACCTCCATCACACTTATGAAAGTACAGGGAACTCTAATCACTCAAAGAAGTCTTGAGATACATAGCAAGGTATCTTTAAGAACCATCAAAAATTATTGGAATGAGCTAGAAGAACTAATTTATAAAAAGGCGGCATAAGGTACTTAGTTGTAAAAATCTACTATGGTGCAATACGGTGTTGTCAGATAATTACCCCCGTAGTGGGGTATCTAAAAATAGATGAATTGCTTTAGCAACCCAACAAAAATATAAAAAAGAACTGCTTTGCAGTCCAAATTACAAAACAAAGAAGAGCTTTAGCTCAAAAAAATAGAAATGAAATAAAAAAATGGCCGCGATTGCTAACAGGTGAATTCTTCGTAAATTGCATAATCGTCCTATCTGTTTTTTTGTATTTTACGAAGAATTCCCCGCATAAAGAAAAACCCACATTTCTGTGGGTTCTCTCGTTACTTTAAAGGAAATCGTATGACTAAGTTGAAATCGCATAAGAATCTATGCTTAAACACTAATTATCATAATTCACGATAAAGTCAAGTATCAATCATTCAGTGCAACCGTTTTGCGGATCAGCCAAGCTGTTGTATGTTCCACAGATTAAAATATATGCAGTTCCGACCTCTGCACCACAATTCCAAGATACAGTTTGAACTGACATATTATTCATTGGAGCCTTAGTTAAGCTATATGACCTATTTGTAGCTGTACTAGTTTTGCAACCATATCCAGTAATATGTACAGAAATCCAACCATTTACAAATCCTCCTTTAGAATAATCTGTCCAACCTGTTTTAAAGGTCATGTTATTTGCATCACCCAAATCACTAGTTGGTGGAACTACAGGAGTGGCTTTTGATGGGTCATAAATGTCTGTAGAACATGAAGCATTAGAACCTGTATTAATTCCCAAACACTGCCACGAATAGCTAGTTGTCACATATTTGCTTGCACTATCAAACACATCAGTAGAAGACTGCCCCGATACATTCCCCAAACCACAACCATATAGTGAATTACCGCATTGCGCATTGATTCTTCTATATGCCATACAACTTGCAGTGATTCCCCCTTCATCACCTTTACAACTCCAATTAAACGTGTTTGCTGATGGATCTAAGCTAACAAAGGAATGTGCAGGATATGTAGGAGCACTATCATCGCCTGGTCTGATGCCGTTATAAATAAACTCAGGATTGCAAAGAGTGTTTACAGAAGGTCCCGAAGTTGGATAAGTATAATATTGTCCACCTGCTGAACCACATGAACCATTCACAGGTTCTAGATCACAACTGCCATACTGATAAGAACCACTCAAAACGCCGTTTGAGCAGTGTCTGAACTCTTCCCTACAACCTATAGCCCATTCCCTCGTAGAAGGGTTGTAGGAGGCTGTAGGGGTCAAAAAAGCATCTATCCCACTACCATCAGCAACCACAGCACCCCACGGAGTTGTACAGCTTGTTCCCAATACTGCAAAAGGTGTGATTGCAGGAGGAGTAATGTTTTTACTAGGTGCAGATGCCACAACCTTTTCTATAGATGGAATAAAGCTACCGAAACAAGTGCTGTCTTGTGCGCCTTTATTTTTAGGGTCACATGCTTCGATAGGTTTAATCTCAATCTGCTTTTCAGCAGATACAGCTAAATTTGTAGCAAAAATGCTTGACACAGCTAATATTAATTCTAGTTTTCTATTCATACGCTTTTCCTTTGTTGTTGTTTATATTTTTAATGCACTTCTACAGCTATCTTTCTTGGTCAACTTCTCATTAAGTTCCTTCGTCAGTTTCACAGGAAGAAGAAAATCATCTATGAACCTCAAGAACCCTTTAGGTGCGTAAACTTCCTTTTCATGTCCTACTTTTGTGCTAGGCCATACAACTAAGAAATTCTTCTGCAACCATTCGGTTTCTTCTTGCCCCATATAGTCAAGCAACTCCCAATCATCAGAGTTGTAGCCAAAAGCAAGGTCTAAATCTAAGAAATGCGTGTTTGTACGCATTTCAAAGAATTGCTTGTTTGCCACCATGAAATCCCACTCTAGTTCAATAAATTTCCTCATTCCAACCTCCTTATATTTTATTGATTAATTTCTTGATAGTACTTGATACTGAACCTTCTTGCTTTTGACCTAACTCGAAACTCAATTTATTTCTTTCATTAACTCTGCAAATAGCCTTATATGCTTCACTTCTCATTATTTTCTTAGATTGCCATGCCTCAGGCAGTTCTCTTTCAACTCTAAAAAGACTTCCATCATCATCTAATAAGTAATCTCTGTATGTATCAGGAAAGTCCTCAACGGGATATTTTTCCCCCTCAATTTCAATAGCCTTAACATAGTTAACATCTCCATCATCATCAACTTCCTTAATTGTTGTCGACTTGTATTCTGCCAAAAGAACAAAGCTGACTATGCTGTCCGCAATTTCTTTTGCATATCTTTTCTTGATGCTTTCATCTAGCACAGAAAATATTTCTGAATATTCATCTCGCTTAGTGACCATTGACAATCCCTGCATGTATTTCTTCAAGTTAAGAAAATCATCAGGACTGTTGTAAGACATATCTACTAGCTCTTTTATTGTGTAGTTTTTCATATCAAACCTTTCTTAGTTTATTAATTGTTCCAATCGCTTTTTCCTTCAAATTTAGATGCAATTCAGCCTCAGATTCAGGGTCAGGCTTTTCCAACTGTGCAGTTTCTTGAAGAGAGTTAGCAATTTCCTTCAAGAAGGGTATCAATTCCTTCGGTGCATAGTAGTAATAAGCATTTTCCCCATCGCCATACTGAATTTTTTTAACACAGTCAAAATTCTTTGCAAGAAATTGAACAGTTTTCTTATCGTATGCTTTACTAATTATTTGAGGTTCAGCATCTTTAAATTTCTTGTTCACACGGCTCTTGAAACTTTTTAAGACTGCAAACTCTTCTTTAGTGAAGTAGCTCATTCTTTCCCCTCTAATTTGTTCAGCAAGATCTGCTTTCTGTATAGATAGTCAGCAATCTTTTTCACTTCTCTGTTGTATTTACTTTTGTCGCCATTTTCGATTAAATAATCATACAAATCAGTCGTGAGGTTCTTCATGTTGTATCTATTACCGTAGTCTAATTTATTCATATTTCCATCCTTTAGTTGTCCGTGGATATCATATCTATATCAGAATATTTTTTTAGATCAAGTTTTTGCTCAAAATTTGATTTTGGAAAATGATTTTGCTTTAATAAATAAGTAAGGAATAAAACCAAAAGCAAGGGTAATTATTCCCCAAGGGGAATTAATTTTATATGGGGTTCCCCCATGCCCCTGCTTTGCATATTTCTGCGATGCTCTAAGCTGTAGAAGTAACACTAAAAACAATAACAAGAAAGGTGAAAAGAATGACGCAGTACGACAAATATTTAAAGCTGAAAAATCTTCCTGATGGTAAGAAGAAAAGGCCGGGTCAATCAGGTAGTTGGGACGGGAATGATGAACTCAGAACAGAAAAAATTGAGTTTGCTGTATCGCCTGCTGAGAAGAAAAAGATATTAAAAATGGCGGGAAAAAGAACAGCAGGAGCCTACTGTCGAGATAAGTCACTTTCTGAATCAATCAAGATTGAAGATAAGGTTCAGATGAAGTTGGAAAAAATTGCTGAGCTACATCAGCTTTTCAAAGCTTCCAACATATCTCAGACAGGAAAGATGGGAAGTAATCTCAATCAAATAGCAGGACACATGAACAGGATGAACAACAAGGCTTTTGACGGATTTAAAGATAAGATGCTTGAAGAGATCAGGTTGATGAGAGAAATGAACAAAGAGCTAGAAAAGGCTCTTTTAAATATAAGAGGGGAAAAAGCATGATACTAACATTCGTAAATAAAGGCACATCAGGACCCGATGGAATTAACTATCTATTCAGTGAAAAAGATGCAAATGGAAATGAGAGAAACCCACCAGCCGAGCTACTAGAGGGGGATTTGCTATTGACAAAATATCTAATTCAAAATAATCCGCGCGAGAAAAAATATAGCAGTTATGTCCTATCGTTCCGTGATGACGAAAAAGTTTCAGACGACCAAATAAAGATCATTACTCAATCTTTAAGGGAGAGATTTTTCGGTGGAATGGGACCCGATGAAATTAATATGCTCACTGTAAAACATCTAGACAAAGGCAACATCGAGGTTCATCTAATCATCAACGATGAACACTTAAAGACAGGACGCCAATTTAACCCGTTTCCGAATGGTAAAAGATCGCGAGAGTTACAGCGAGATTTTTGTTCTTATTGGAATCACAAGTTGGGATTTGAACAAGTTGTCCCTAATCCTTTTAAAGCGTCATTCAGTAGATTTGATGCCAAGGTTTCTGAGGAAAGACAGAAGGAATTTCTTGAAAAAATTAAAGATGTGGATTACTCAAAAAGAAAAAAGGCTGAAAAAAAGTTTAAGACGAACAATGAAAGACGAACGGAATTAAGTTCTATAGCTGAAAAAGCTGTGATGTCAGGTGAAGTCAACAATAGAGATGAGCTAATCGCACTTCTAAAGGAAAATGGTTGCAAAGTAACAAGAAAAGCTAAGGATTACTTGTCCATCAAACTGCCTGGAAAGGAGAAGGCTGTTAGATTCAAAGATGGTCCATTTGTTGAAGGTGTTGATTACAGAACTCTTATTGCAGAATATAACAACGCGAAAAAGCATCTTAGACCTGATGAATTTAGGAAGCTAGAGGTAAATCTTGATAAAGATACTGCATTCAAGAAGGATATGTTTGCAGGAATGTATGCTCCAAAAAGAGTATATAAACCAAGAGCCAAGAAGGTCAAAATCAATACGAAGGCTGTTGAAGTCAAGCAGAACACTACAACCACAAAACAACCTGTTCAAATCACTTCTAGAGCCTCAGAACCGCAGGTTAAAGCAAGACCTATCCAACTATCCAAACCTAGTCATAAGCACTTCATGAAGGGTTCTACATCGGCTGTTGCTTCTTCCATTGGTGGTGTGTCAAATAGTGGCGTTGTGAGTTATGGAGAACTTGAAAATCAAATTACCGCATTAGGAATATTGTTGAGTTCTGTTCCACCTGAACAAAGGTCAGCTATTGAAAATCAGATTGCATCACTTAGAGCGCAACTAACAAAAATGCAGTATCAGCTAGAGGAACAGAAACGACAAGAACTAAATAGACGTCTTAAGTTTTGATGCCCTATTGCAATTTCAAATCCATTGGATATATTAATTGTATAGCAATAGTTGCTATGCCATAAATTTAAAGGAAAAATGGATATGAAACAGATGAAATTAAGAACAAAAAACGGCTTCTCAATCTTAGCTATAATTTTAGTAATTGTCGCTGTTGTTGCAGCTATAGGAATGTGGGCTTTATCAGGTCAAGCTAATACAAGCAGTGGTAGCAGTTCAGGTGCAAAAATCAGTGCAAGTAGCATCATCAATGACAGCAGTGCTATTAAATTGGCATTTGATACTTTAGTGATCAATGGAACTAGCAAAAGCTTAATTAAATATGCTTTAGATGGTTCAGCTACCTCTATCTTAACTGAATTATCTCAACCAAATGTATCAGCAAATTCTGTAAAAGCTGATGCGTTTGGTTCAGAAGGTTTCTTTGTTTACTCAACAAACTTCGCTCCAAACATCACCAATGATAATAATCAGCATCCTACAATCATGATTGCAGGTGTCAAAAATAGCGTTTGTGAACAACTGAACTCTGACATTCACGGCGACAGCACTATCCCAACTTATGCAAGTTTCGGTGAAGCTAGACAGTTCACAGGTTCCGCTACAAAAGCAGATCCAAATTCATCAGTAGCTATTGACTTCAAATCTAACGGCTTAACTACTCAAGTGGAGAATTGGAAGCAGGGTTGCATATCAGGAACCAACAAAACAGATAGCAATCTCTACTTTAGAATTTTAGATTAATGTGTCGAGAAAACAACGAAAACCGCCTTGTTTGGCGGTTTTTTGCTTTGTATATACAAAAAAATCTTTCCTGTACATTCGTAAAATTTCTTAATAATATTGGAACACTTAAACAACAAAGAAAGGAAATATATGAAACAAGAAGTATGGAGCGCGAGAGATATAGAGAAATTGAGCCATGAAATGCTTATGGCGACAGGAAGGGGTGGGGCATCATTTCCAGAATTTGAGCATGCTTTTAATTTGGCAATTAAAAGTTATGAGAATAGAACCAATGACATGATTTCGTCTCTTGAAAAAAATGCGTTTTGGTATGACATAGAGACTTTTTTGTTCATTGAATGCATGAAAAATGAAGAGTCTCTAAATAAAATGGGTCAAATTGACAGGAAAAATTGCATTGCAAAATGGTTTGCTGATGAAATTATTGAGGTTCTTCCAATCGGATGATATAAGGAAATGACTCGTAAGAAATGAAAAAGCCACCATTTGGTGGCTTTATTTTATTATTCTTCTTTGGATCTAACTTCAACAGCTAACCCTCTAACATCATCAGAAGTCATTTTCTTTGCATAAGATTCCATGCTTCCAATCTCTAAGAACGGCGAATCATTCAAAGGTTTAAAAGCAAGTCTATACTCTTTTTGGTGGCTAAATTTCAATGGCTTTGAGAAGATTGCTCTGTCTTCTTCAAAGTCTCCATCAAAAGTAGAATCATCATAATACTTAACAAGACCCCGCCTAATCCTATGCTTGTTAGTCTTCTCATAAGATGCTATAGCTTCCATGAATGGTGCAATATCATAAATTAGCACAGCATGTTGTCCCATGCTAAAAAATTCCTCAGGAAGCTTCAATTTATTATTTACAGAAGCAACCCGCTTCTGTAGTTCATCATCATCTATTTCTTCGTCTGAAAATTCATTAAAACCATCATCTATGTAAATCGCATACATGCAAAAGACTCTATGGTCTAGATTTTCGTCTGTATGAACTAAAATAGGTCCTGCTAAATCTTCTTCTTTTATTACGATTTCTCTAGGAACTCCATCAGGAAGTTCACCACGAATCACTAATTTAAGCACCTTTCCTTGTGGCTGTATCAGTGATGCCAAGCCTTCATATGGATCACCTCTACCATCGCCATTTTGCTCTAATTCCTTGAAGTATCGCAATGTATTGCAATACAGCTTTCCACTCATGAAATCATCAGCATACTTTTCTTCTGTAAAGAATTTTACGAAGCAGAAGAGTCTGTAAGTCATATAATTCCTAATATTTTATAAAAAATGCCACCCGAAGGTGGCTTTATATTATGGGTTTTGTGGGGCTTTTGGCTTCGGAGGTTTAACCAAATCTTTAAATGTTGTATTTGAATGATGACTCAACACATATACATTCAAAAGCAAATTATCAACCACATCCATTGCAACCGATAATTGTTCTTTGGTGTGAGGCTTTACAGAGTGCGCTGCATCGTTACCTAACACCCTCATCTTATGCAACAAATCACAGCCTTCTTTTGATAGCAAACCCATATCTTTAAGGCTATTAATTTTTTGAACTAAATTATCACCTTTTGCAGATCGTTCTTTGCAAACTGTCTCAATGATTGCCCTAATACCTACACCTGTCAGAATTTTATGCTTTGCTTCTAATGATTTAGAAGTCTCTTCATAAATTTCAAGTAAATCATCAGGAATAAGATGAAAATGCTTTTCTAACTCTCTATCTTTCTGAACAGTTGGATAGATGGTTTCCGTAACTGTGCATTCTGCTCTAGTTTTTCCTTCCCTGTCATAGCTATAATCAACTTCTTCTGAGTTCCAACTTCTTCGCCTCAAGAAGATTGACTCACAACCATTGCAAATAATAAGTTGACTTTTCTCACCCCATTGGAAATAGTTTTCATCATCATCAGCAATTTCACCTGTTTGATTTACAGCATGAAGAATTGTTGAGCTTTGGTGTTCTCTTTTACAAACAGAACAATTAATATAAATTTTAGTGTCTTTAAGGTCTTTTTCTTCGACTAAGTCAACAGTCTGTTTGGCACTCATTCGTTTCCCTTTTTAAAGTAAAAAAAGCCACTGAAAAAGTGGCTTTACTTATAAAAATGATTTAATTCTTTGGTTTGTTGTCTTTGGCTTTAGACTGTCCCAACATTGCACCAAATGTGAACAGCAAACCTGCTGCAAACCACACAAGAGCGAAGATTGCAGCCCTTCCAAGCAATCCCGTAAGTCCATCTGCTACACCATCAGCAGAGAGTGCCATAAGTGCTGCAAACAGTCCTGAAGCCCATGTACAGAACTTAGTTACATTGTTCTCATTCAGTACCTTTGCTTTTGTCAGAACAAATGCAAGAACAAAGCCGACTCCTCCAACAACTAGTAGCCAACCTGTCCCAAATTCATCATATCTATCACGCATCTTTCCCTCTTTTGGTAGAGTCCCTGCGGACTTGGGTTCGGTTGCAGAATTCACACCAAAAAAGTTGTATTACGATCAAGTTTCAGCGTGGCATCTATGGTAAACTATACACTCATCAACTGCCGTTGAGGTGGTTCACTTTGGTGGTTCACATCGAAACCATCGCAGAAGAAAAACTGTACAAAGTCAAGGACTTACAGGCTTTGTGGTGTCAACGGGTCAACTCCCGCCGTCTCCACCACCGAACAAAAAATTAGGGCTCCAAGCGCAAGCTTGGGGCCCTAATTTTTTGTTCGACGGGTTCAGATAGCCGGAATCGGATCCGCGTCCGGTACGGACGCGGGGCTTTTGCGGGGCAGTCGGCGAGCACTGCTCGCCGCCGCAAAAGCGGCCTCCGCGCTTGCAAGCGCGGTGCCTCTTCGATTCGCCCATTCTCAACCTCGCACAGCGAGGTTGCGCCCGCGATCAGCGGGCACGCCAGCACACCACCAGCCCCGGCAAGCACACGAGGCGCTTTGGCCTGTGCAGCCGGCGCACGCCCGGTATAGGCCCACGCTGCTTTGCAGCAGCAATTCCGACGCGCCGGTGCTCCAGCATATTTTCCGCTCAAATTGAGCTATCGACGCGAACAAATTGAAGGTCAGCCGACCAGCGGACGTGGCCGTGTCAATTGCCAAGTCCAGAATCCGTATAGTGGCCCCTGCCGCTGCCACCTTTGATTCGATTTCGATCATGGCATCATCGAGCGGGCCGCCCGCGACAGGCTGGTGAACACCAGGACATCGCCACGCCGAAGCGCAGCGATGACCTTGGCGAACTCAATTCGATCTTCCATTCGTACGCTGCTGATCTGCTCCCGGTAGATGGATTGATCCGTGCAGCCCGCCGCCCTCAGCTTGGCGATCTGATCCCCCAGTCCCGCCACTTGCTCCACCGTGGATGTCCGGGCATGACCGTAAATTGCCATATTGCATCTACTATCAATGAGGTTTAAAGTGAATGAAAAAATTACCATTAGGCTCTAGAGAAACAAGCTTTTTGGTAGTAACTACAGCGTCGGGGATGGGCTATCGCTGGCCCCTGCCCTATTGAAATTGGATTTGGTATTCGCCTAGGCTTTAAGATATTAAAATGTCAAAAAATACCCGCCCTTATCTAAATGAAGGACGCCTTTCCGACGTCCTGGCTCTAATCCAAGTCCTTGCACTTTCGGCGAAGACGAGACGTTCGGAAAATGGACTATTCCAAGAACTGCAAGGAAATCCAATCAGCGCAACGAGCTGGATGAAAATTGGGCTACAGCACAAAGAGTTTTTTAGAGTCAAACCGGAAGGCAATAACCCGCCCAACATCTCTCTTATTGCAAGAAATGTGCAGGACACAATTGAACGAGAGGAGGATGAAATACACCCGCCTTTGAGCGTCGAAAACACATCAAAACTTATGCAACTGGCTAATGACCTTCATAACAAAGAGCTACAGCGTGCCAACTCTTGGAAAACCACGCTCATTCCAATTTTAATTTCCGTAATAGCTGCAATTTCATCGATATCCGCAGCAGTAGTTAGTGCCAAACTAAAAACATTGTAATCAATAGCCGATAATTTCCACTATGAGTGAAGAAACTTCTGATAGACAAGAAACCGCACCAGCCAGTTTCATTATTTCAATCAACGCTTTTGATACTGAGGAACGAGCTACTGAATTTGGTCAATATGTCGGAGGTGCTGTTCGCGCGTTTAGTCGCATTTATGACCTGAGCCATTTGGATGGAGTTACTGTTTCCAACAATTACCGGGAAGCACTAGCCAATCTGGACAGAGGTTATGACTTCTCTCATCAACTCGCCCCTTCCGATAGCACGGTTATTGGAATAGCGATGACACCTTCAGTGTTACGGGATGGGATTATTAAAAGCCACATTGTTATAAATGCAGGATTTTTAATCCCATTAGAGAATAAGGAAGATGCTAACTTTGGTCTTGCTTTACACACGCTTGCTCATGAATGTGCTCATGTTGAAATAACACGTCGTTTTGATATGGCGTTTCCTGGCTTCCTATTGCGCCAACAACATCAAAACTTGCACCTAACTCATCGATGGAACACAGTTCTTGCATGCTGGGACGAATATGCAGCGACATGGCTCAGTGCTCCGTTTGGATTTGACCCTACAGAGGGTTATGAGCAAAGTTTTATACAGAATTTGAGTGAGGCGAAGCAACAAGCAAATAGATGTATAATTGCCTATAGAACACATGCTAATATTGGAAGAGTCGTTAGCGAAGTTTATGTTGTCTACGGCTTGCTTATGAAACTAGCCTGCTACCATCTGGGCAATTTGTACGGTAGAGATATTTCATACTTAAACATGCCTCGCACTGTAGATGCTTTAAATGGGCATTGGTTCCTTCCATTTTTTGAGCGACTTGATATGGCGTGTCGTGAAATAAAAGAAAGCTATGGCCGCTGGCAGGATACTACTAGCTTCAATGTTATTGGCGATTTGATTGATGAGATTGTCGAGGAAGGTGGAATTTTCATTACAGATATGGATGACGGCCGCATACATGCAGACATTCCCTTCACTCTAGAGACAATGCCTTTCTAATTGCGAAAGCCGATACCTCATGAATAGTTTTGAAAATACAGTATCCAAACTTGTCTCAAATGCCAAGAAATTTAACGACAAGGGAAAACAAGTATCAGCGGATAGTTTAACTGTTTTTGGCGTTGCGATTTGCAGTCGGTATAGCAAGTGCAATGAAATGATTTCAATGATGAGATTTTGCGAGTTGGCAGCGATATCATCAGTAGCTCATTATGTAAAGGAAATCAACTTTGACTCGAAAGCATGCTCTTGCAGTTTTATCCTAGACCCCACTGTAACAAAAGGTTCTGACATAGAACTTGAGTTATTTTCAATTGCAAAGAAAACCATTAGCCATTTCTGGTGGTTCGATGATGAATATTTTGATTTTGAGGATAACGAATAGAATGACAAATGAAACAATATTCTATACGCAAATCGCCACTATTATCGCGTTCATTATTTCAATTTTCTCCATCTACCGATTGCTTGTAGAACAAAAAGATAGCGTAATCCAACTTCTTAAAGAGAGATTGGCGGAGAAGGAAGGTAAAATTCAAGAACTAAGCTTGCAAACATCTGATGTATTAGTTTCTACACTATCTTCACGTGTAGATATAACACTTAAAGAAATTTCTCGCCTTAAAGAGGATGAGAACAGACATGGACAAGTAATTCATCAAAAAGAAGAAGAACTTCGAATCTTGGAAGCACAGGTCAGCGATTTATTGAAGTTAATTACAGATTCCGATTTGGTTTGCCCTAGCTGCAACACCCCTTTAACTCAACGAATTATTCATCCTATTTATGGGTATGTCGGTGGGCGGGAAGTGGAAGCTGATGAGGAAATCTTAGAGTACGGATGCGGCTTGACGGTTCGTGATGGTATTGAGATAAATCCTTGCAAAAATCAATAGTCGGCGTTTCCATTAGAGAATGGCTCCCAATAGTCCTCCAAGAAGAGGAAGGTTCCAATCGCTTCCCATGCGATCCATCAATCTTGGGGGTATTGATGGGGGTATCATGATAAAAATAACCAAAAAATTCAACCGTAAATAATTGATTTTAAACAAAATAAAAGCACCAAGGTTGATTGCCGCCGTCCCGCCACCGAACAAAATCAAAGGGCTCAAGCATGGGCCCTTTGTTTTTGTTCGGGGTGTTCGCGGCGGGAATCGAATCCGCGTCCGGTACGGACGCGGGGTGGAGCGGGGAATTCGGGCCGCATGCGGCCCGCCCGCGGAACGACGTTCGATTGCAAGCGAACGGCTCTTCGATTCGCCCATTCTCAACCTCGCGCAGCGAGGTTGCGCCCGCGATCAGCGGGCACGCCAGCTCAGCCCGGCACAGTCTTCGCAAGCCAACTCCCCCACCCCGCAAGCACCACAACCATCCTTCACAGTCCACCACCCGCAGCGATTCGCCGCAGCCGCTCCCCCTCAACACATGCCTCGCTCACCAACTGGTCCCAGTCATCCGGCGGACGTCCGTTTTCCAGCATCTTGCGGAACACCCGATAGGCGTCATCACTGCTCTCATAGGCACGCTTGGTGTCGTCGTCGTTGACCCATGCGAACACGATCACCTTGCGTCGTGCGTGGTAGCGGAAGAAGAGACGGTACTGCTGAAAAAACTTGGCCCTGAACCAGTGCTTGTGGTCGTCACCGAGCGTGTTGCCTTGCCGATAGTCCGGCCGTGCCGGGTCTTGCGGGATGATGTCGAAGGCCAACTTGGTGATCGCCGCCAGTCGTTTCGTGGCGTTCTTCTTTACATACTCGACAGACTCCTTTTGCTTGAGCGCCTCGACCTGCTGCGCCAAGGCCTCAAGTTGCGCGAGGAACAGCGGGTGGGCAAAAATCGTCCAACCGTGAATCACGATGGGCGTGGGCTTGCTTGCGCTCATTCATCGTCTACTGAAAGGCTGGCATCGAGATCAACTTCAATGTCAGCGGTCAGCGACTGGAGGTGCTGCACGAGGCTGGCATCAACCGCCTGCAGACGTTCTGGATGGCTGGCGATGTCGCGCGCCAGGAACCCGAGGAACTGGCCCAGCACCGGGTCGTCTTCCTCAGAGGGCTCGGCACGCGACAGTACGACCTCACCGCCAGGGCGGATGGTGTAGTGAATCTTGTCGCGCTTGCCCAGCCGGAGGGCGCGGCGCACGGTTTCCGGCACCGTGGTCTGGTAGCGGTCGGTCAAGGTGGATTCGACTTCGAGGGTGGTAGCCATGGGGCTCTCCGGCCAAAGGGGATTCCTGCATGGTAATGCGATCGCATTACCATGTCAATGCAGATGCATTACCGGTAATGCCCACAGCAACACGGTATTCAGCCGACGCCCTGTCCAGCACAAACCGCCCTCTCCAGCCCCCAAAAAACTCCCGCGCCAGCCTTAGAAAAATATGTGAAAATTCAACAGAATCCTTGCGATTAATCTATGCAAAGATTGTCGAGTCTCCACTAACAGGCAGCGCCTGCGCCAAGCGGAAAACGGCACGCGCGCCACTGGACGTCCTATGTTGGCAACGAACACGGCGCCTTCCCCCGCGGTCCTGCTCTGCCGCTGTGGCTTTCGCCTGTACGCTTTGCCGCTTGCTCCCGTTCGCGAAATCATGCGTGCGCTGCCGGTCAGCCCGGTGCCGGAAATGCCGGACTTTATGCTGGGCCTGGCCATGATCCGGGGCGTACCGGTGCCGGTGGTCGATACCGCCCGCCTCGTTGGCGTGATGCAGGCGGCCCGCATGCCCCTGCCCGGCGACGACAACGATGCAAGCAACCCGCCCGGGTGGCAACCGGACGCCGGCCCGCTGCCGCCATCGCGCTACATCGCCCTGGCGCTGGGCGGGCGCAGCGTCGCGCTGGCTGTGGATGACGTGATCGGCGTGCGCAATGTGCCGGCTGAGGAACTGGCCGACGTGGCGCCGTTGCTCGATGGCGTCGAAGACGGCTTCGTGCAGGCCATCGCCGCGCTTGACCATGAATTGCTGCTGGTGCTGCGCGCCGGCCGCCTGGTGCCGGATGCCATGTGGGCCGCACTGGCGGCGGGGAGCAGCACATGAACCCGGTCAGCATGGCGCCGCAGCCGGCCGAACTCGCGCGCTTCCGCGACATCATTGTCGAACGCCTCGGCTTGCAATTCGATGACGGCAAGTCGGCCATGCTGGCGCGGGTGCTGGCCGCTCACGGAGGCCGCGATTGCGCCGCCTACCTGGACCTGCTGGCCAGTCCGGCAACGGCCGCCGGCGCCGCCCTGCATCGGCTGGCGGCCGACCTGACCGTGACGGAAACCTATTTCTTCCGCAATGCCGAGCAAATCCACGCCTATGCGGAAGTGGCGCTGCCCGCCGGCCAGCAGCGCGCCATGCACGACGGCGGCAAGATCCGCGTGCTGTCCGCCGGTTGCGCCTCCGGCGAAGAACCGTACACCCTGGCGATCGCCGCCCGCGAACTGGCCGGGTTGCCGCCCGCCGGCCTGTACATCCGCGCGGTCGACGCCAATCCCGCCATGCTGGCCAAGGCGGCGCAGGCGCGCTATTCGCAGTGGTCGCTGCGCGAACTGTCCGGCGACATGCTGGCGCGCTGGTTTGCGCGCGACGGTGAAGCGCACGTCCTGCATGACAGCGTGCGCCAGTCGGTGCGCTTCGACATGCGCAACCTGGCCCAGCACGACAACGACCTGTGGGCGCCGTGCAGCTACGACGTGGTCTTTTGCCGCAACGTGCTGATGTATTTTTCGCCGCCCCAGGCCCAGGCCGCCGTGGCGCGCATTGCCGCCGCGCTGGCGCCGGGCGGTTACCTGTTCCTGGGCCATGCGGAAACCCTGCGCGGGCTGTCCAATGACTTCCACCTGTGCCACACGCACGGCACGTTTTACTACCAGCGCAAGCCGCAACTGGGAACGCCCTGCCCGCCCGCCGCCGCCATCCCCGTTGAATTGCCGCCGCCACCGGTCAGGCTGCGCACGCCGCTCAGCGATAACGCCTGGGTCGACGCCATTGCCCAGGCCAGCCGGCGCATCCATACGCTGGCCGATGCGCCGCCCGGCGCGCTCGAGGCAGGATTGGCCGGACTGGCCGGGCTGAATGCCGTGGCCGGCTTGACCGGCATAGTCGCGCGTCCCGGGATGACCGGCGATCCCGCAACCTCAGGTCATCCCGCCACCGCAGCTGATCCCGCCACCGTGGATCATCCCGCAATCGCGGCGAATCCCGGGAACGCGGGCCATCCTGGAAATGGTGACCATCACGGCAACCCTGTCCAGCCCGACCTGCACCTGGCCCTGGCCTGCCTGCACAACCAGCAATTCGCGCAAAGCCTGGCGCATATCGCCGGCATGGGCGCCGAACACCGGCAAGACCCGGACGTGCTGCTGCTGGAAGCCATTTCGCTCAGCCAGAGCGGCGCGCTGCAGGAAGCCGTCAACGTGTGCCGTGCGCTGCTGGCCGTGGATGAATTGAACGCGGGCGCCCAGTATGTGCTGGCCCTGTGCCGCGAAGAGAGCGGCGATGGCGCGGGCGCGCTGCGCCATTACCGCAGCGCCGCCTACCTCGATCCCGGTTTCGCCATGGCGCGCCTACATATCGGCCTGCTCGAGCGCCGCCTGGGCGAACCCGATTGCGCCCGGCGCGACTTGCGGCAGGCGCTGGAATTGCTGCGCCACGAAGACACGCCGCGCCTGCTGCTGTTCGGCGGCGGCTTCCCCCGGCCCGCGCTGCTGGCGCTGTGCCAGGCTGAATTGAATGCACTGGGAGCGGCGCCATGACATCGCCTCCGCGTCTCGCCGGCCTCGACTTGCGCTCGCTGCGCGAACAGTTCGACAACGCGTTCGCATTGCCGCACGCCCCGCCCGCGCCGGGCCGGATCAATTTGCTGGCAGTGCGCATCGGAGGCATGCCATATGCGCTGCGCCTGCAAGACATGCGCGGCTTGCACGCCAACCTGCGCATCCTGGCGCTGCCGTCGCGCGCCCCCGAATTCCTGGGCGTGACCAGCATACGTGGCCAGACCGTACCAGTGTACGACCTGGCCGCCCTTCTGGGCATGGAACCATGCCCGGCGCCGCGCTGGATGGTACTGGTGCAGGCCTCCGCGCCGCTGGCCTTTGCCTTTGACGTGTTCGACGCCCACCTGTGCGTCAACCTGGAACAGGTAACCGCCGCCATGGGTGACAGCGACGGCGGCGGCCAGGCGGTGCAGACCGCCGACGGCGCGCTGCCGCTACTGCCGCTGCGCGGCCTGGCCGACCGTATCGCGCGCCAGTACGGCGCGCGCCCCGGCGGCGTCTAGGAGAACGCACATGGCCAAGGACCCGTACCGTTTCTTCCGCATCGAAGCGCGCGAACTGAGCGAGCAGCTTGGCAAGGGCGTACTGGCGCTGGAACAGGGCGCCGGCACGCCGGAACACATTGCCAGCCTGCTGCGCTGGGCCCATACGCTGAAAGGCGCGGCGCGCGTGGTGCGCCAGGGGGAAATCGCGGACCTGATCCATGGCGTGGAAGACTTGCTGGCGCCGCTGCGTTCCGATCCCACGCCGCTGCCCCGCGCCAGCATCGACCGCCTGCTGGCCGCGATGGACGAAGTCAACGCCTGCCTGGCGCGCCTGCCGGCGGCGGACGGCGCCGAAGGAACGTCCGCCCCGTCGCAACCCGCCGCCCCCTCCGCCATGCCGCCGGCGCAGGATGGCCTGCCCCGCATCGCACGCGCCGATATCGTGGAAGTGGACGTGCTGCTCGAGGGCCTGGGCGAAATCGGCGCGGAACTGGCGGCCATGCGCCGCGCCGCCGGCCAGCTCGATACGCTGCGCGACCTGGCGCTGTCCCAGTCGTCGGCATTGCAAACCAGCGACGACGCCGCGCGCGGCGCCACCACCCTGGCGGCCCGGCTGGCCGTGCTGGAACGGACCATGGCGGCCGGTTTCGAACGCATCGAACGGGAATTGCAGCAAACGCGCGATGCAGCCGAGCGCCTGCGGCTGGTGCCGGTGGCCGGCATATTCAATACCCTGGAGCGTTGCGCGCGCGATGCGGCGCACAGCAGCGGCAAGGAAGTGGCGTTCGCGGCCAGCGGCGGCGCCATGCGGGTCGACGGCGACGTGCTCGATGCCTTGCAGGGCGCGCTGCTGCAACTGGTGCGCAACGCCGTGGCGCATGGTATCGAAGCGCCGGATGCGCGGGCCGCCGCCGGCAAGCCGCGCTCGGGCCGCATCGTGCTGGAAGCCAGCCGGCGCGGCAATATGGCCTGGTTCCGCTGCAGCGACGACGGGCGCGGCATCGACCTCGACGCGGTGCGGCGCAAGCTGGCCCAGCGTGGCGCCCGCGTCCCGGAAGACAGCGCCGGCCTGCTGGCCACCTTGATGCAGGGCGGCATCAGCACCAGCAGCCAGGTGACGGAACTGGCCGGACGCGGCATCGGCATGGACGTGGCGCGCGCCGCCATGGCGCGCATCGGCGGCGCCATGCAGGCCGCCACCAGCGCGGCCGGCGCCGTGTTCGAATTGCGCGTGCCGCTGACGCTGGCCGCGCTGGACGTGCTGCTGCTGGAAGCCGACGGGCAAACCATGGCGCTGCCACTCGACGCCGTGCGCGGCACCATGCGGGTGGCGGTCAACGACGTGGTGCAGGCGCAGGAGGGGCAAGCCGTGGTGTATGAAAACCAGTTGCTGCCGCTGCTGCCGCTGACCTTGGGCGTGAACACGCGCGCGCCGCACCATTGGACGCCGCGCGCACTGACGGCCGTGGTGATCCAGACCCAGTCTGGCTTATTGGCGCTGGCCGCCGCCCGCCTGCGCGGCGTCGACAGCGTGGTGTTGCGCGCCCTGCCCATGCTGGCCCCGGCCGATCCCACCGTGCTCGGCCTGTACCTCGACAACGAAGGCGACCCGCGCATCGTGCTGGACCCGGACCAGCTGGGCGCCGCCCTGTCCGCACGCCGCAGCACGGGGCGCGACAGCGCCCCCGCGATCGCACCGATCCTGGTGGTGGACGATTCGCTGACCACCCGCATGCTGGAAAGCAGCATCCTGGAATCGGCCGGCTACCAGGTCGCGCTGGCCGCGTCGGCCGAGGAAGGGCTGGAAATGGCGGCCAGTACCGCCTACGCGCTGTTCCTGGTGGACGTGGAAATGCCGGGCATGGATGGCTTTGAATTCGTGGCGCGCGTGCGGGCCGATCCGGCGCTGCGCGACACGCCGGCCATCCTGGTGACGTCGCTGGACACGGCGGCGCACAAGAAGCGCGGATTCGACGCCGGCGCGCAGGACTATATCGTCAAGAGTGAATTCGACCAGGGCGCGTTCCTGGCGCGGATCGGGGAGCTGGTGCGGCCATGACACATGCCTGCCATCCCTTGCGCGTGCTGGTGGTGGAAGATTCGCTCACGGTGCGCATGTTCCTGGGCGAAGTGCTGGCCGACGCGCCCGGCTTCGAGGTGGTGGGCCTGGCGCAGGACGGCAAGCAAGCGATTGAAATGTGCCAGGAATTGCGCCCCGACGTGATCTCCATGGACATGATGATGCCGGTCATGAGCGGGCTGGCCGCCACCGAATACATCATGGCGTACTGCCCCACCCCGATCCTGGTGGTGTCCTCGTCGGTCAACCGCGGTGAATTGTTCCGCACCTATGAGGCGCTGTCGGCGGGCGCGGTGGACGTGATCGAAAAGCCAAAACCGCAGCAGGAAGGCTGGGAACAGGCTTACCTGGCGCAATTGCGGCTGGTGGCGCGCGTGAAAGTGATTACGCATTTGCGCGGCAGGAAACCGTTTGCGCCCGCACCCGCCGCGGTAACTGCTCCCGCCCTCCCGCCCGCACCAGCGGCGCCCTACTCCCCGCCGCCTGCCGGCGCGGCAGCCCGCCGTGGCGGCGCCCCGCTGCAACTGGTCGCCATTGGCGCCTCCACCGGCGGCCCGCGCGCCCTGGTCGACGTGCTGGGCGCGCTGCCGGCGGATTTCCCCCTGCCGCTGCTGGTGGTGATCCATATCGCCGACCCGTTCGGCTCCTCGTTCGCCGACTGGCTCGATGGCCAGATCGCGCTGCCGGTGCGGCTGGTCGGCGATGGCGAACGCTTGCCGGAACGCGGCGTGGTGATGGCTGGTCCCGGCCGCCATATGCTGCTGCGCGGCAGCCGCCTGGTGTGCGACAACGGACCGGAACTGCATTCATGCCGGCCGGCGGTCGACGTGCTGTTTGAATCGCTGGCGCGCGAATGCGGCGCCGCTGTGGCGGCGGTGCTGCTGACCGGCATGGGCCAGGATGGCGCGCGCGGCATGCTGGCCCTGCACCGCGCCGGCGCCGTCACCATGGCGCAGGATGAAGCCACGTCGGTGGTGTATGGCATGCCGCGCGAGGCGGCCATGCTGGGCGCGGCGCAGCGTATCCTGCCATTGCAGGAGATCGGGCCCGCGCTGGCGGCCATGGCAGCGCCATCGGCGCCCTCGGGAGATGCGCCATGAAACCGCCGATCCTGATCGTCGACGACAGCCTGACCGTGCGGGCCGACCTGGAAGAAGCGTTTGCCGCGCGCCAGATGCCGACCGTGGCGTGCGCCACCTTGGCCGAAGCGCGCGCCGCCATGGCGCGGCAGACACCCGGCCTGCTGATCCTGGACGTGCTGCTGCCCGACGGCGACGGCGTCGACTTCCTGCAGGAAGTGCGCGCCACGCCGGCCGGCGCCGGCCTGCCGGTGCTGATGCTGTCCACCGAAGCCCAGGTCGGCCACCGCATCCGCGCCATGCACACCGGCTCCAACGACTTCGTCGGCAAGCCCTATGAGCGCGACGCGCTGGTGACGCGCGCCGCCCAGTTGCTGGCCGGCGGCGGCCAGCAACCGGACAGCCCGGCGCCGGTGCTGCTGATCGACGACAGCATCACCTTCCGCGAACAGCTGGCCGAGATGCTGCGCGCCGCCGGTTATCACGTGCAATCGGCGCACAGCGGAGAGGAAGGCTTGCGCATGATGTCTTTGCAGCGCCCCGCCGCGGTGGTGGTCGACGGCGTGCTGCCCGGCATGGATGGCGCGGCCGTGGTGCGCAAGCTGCGCCTCGATGCGGCGCTGCGCGACACGCCCTGCATCCTGCTGACCGGCTCGGTGGACGCCAGCGCCGAGCTGGGCGCGCTCGATTCCGGCGCCGACGCCTTCGTGCGCAAGGAACAGGACGTGGACCTGATCCTGGCCCGCCTGTCGGCCGTGCTGCGCAAGCTGGACGCCAACCGCCCCGCAACGTCCGGCGCCAGCCTGCAGGGCGCGCGCCGCATCCTGGCGGTGGACGACAGCCGCACGTATCTGCATCAGCTGGCCGACGTGCTGGGCGGCGAAGGCTATGACGTGATCCTGGCCGAGTCGGGCGAACAGGCGCTGGCCGTCACGGCGGTGCAGGCAGTCGACTGCATCTTGCTGGACCGGCTGATGCCCGGCATGTCCGGCACGGAAACCTGCCGCCACCTGAAAGGTAACGTGGCGACGCGCGACATCCCGCTGATCATGCTGACGGCGACCGAAGACCACAACGCGATGATCGAAGGCCTGTCCACCGGCGCCGATGACTATGTGCTCAAGTCGGGCGATTTCGACGTGCTCAAAGCCCGCGTGCGGGCGCAATTGCGGCGCAAGCAGTTCGAGGACGAGAGCCGCCGCATCCGCGCGGAACTGGCGGCCAAGGAAATGGAGGCGGCCGAAATGCGCGCCGCCACCGCGCTGGCGCAAAGCCGCGCCGAACTGTTGACCATGCTGGAGCAAAAAAACCGCGACCTGGAAGGGGCCGTGCTGGAATTGCGCGAGCGGCAAGCCGAAGTCGATGAAAAAAACCGCGAACTGGAAGAAGCCAACCGGCTGAAATCCGAATTCCTGTCCACCATGTCGCACGAATTGCGCACGCCGCTCAACGCCATCATTGGTTTTTCCGACTTGCTGGCGGGCGGCGTGGTCGGGCCGCTCACTGAAAAACAGCGCACCTGCGTCGGCCACGTGCTGACCAGCGGCCGCCACCTGCTGGAGCTGATCAACGATATCCTCGACTTGTCCAAGGTGGAAGCGGGCAAGATGACGCTGGACCTGGAACAGGTGGCGGTGGACGCCGAACTGGAACGGTCGCTGTCGATCGTACAGGACGCGGCCCGCCGGCGCGGCATTGCGCTGGAATACCAGCGTTGCGCGGAATTGCCCGCGCTGTTGGCCGACTTGCGCAAGTTGCGCCAGATCGCCTACAACCTGTTGTCAAACGCGGTCAAGTTCAGCCGGGACGGCGGCCAGGTGGTGCTGTCGGCCCGCCGCGTGGCGCGCTCAAGCATTGCCTGCCGCGCGGACGGGGCCTGGCGCAGCCGCCTGCTGCCGTTGCCGCCGGCGACCGTTAGCGTGGAGCATGGGGAATTCCTGGAAATCCAAGTGCGCGACCATGGCGACGGGATCGCAGCGGCCGACCTGGCGCACCTGTTCGAAAACTTCCGCCAGCTCGACAGCTCGACGTCGCGCATGCACGAAGGCAGCGGCCTGGGCCTGGCGCTGGTAGCGCGCCTGGCGCAAATGCACGGCGGCACCGTGGGCGTGGCCAGCGCCACCGGACAGGGCAGCGCGTTTTATGTCTGGCTGCCAATGCTGCAAACAGGGAATTGATATGGCTCGCATACTGATCGTGGAAGATTCGCCCGCCAACATGCAATTGTTCAGCATTGTGCTGGAAAGCGACGGGCACACCCTGCTGGGCGCCGAACGCGCGCAAACCGGTATCGAACTGGCGCGCGAACACCTGCCGGATCTGATCCTGATGGATATCCAGCTGCCCGGCATGGATGGCGTCGCGGCGCTGGGCGTGCTGCGCGCCGATCCCCGCACGCGCAACATCCCGGTGGTGGCGCTGACCGCCTATGCGATGAAGGGCGACCGTGAAAAACTGCTGGCGTCCGGCTTCAACGCTTATATCGAAAAACCAATCGATTACGTAACATTCCTGCAACAAGTTACCGCACTGACAACCCGGGAGCAAAGCTGATGAATAACAACTGGACCTTTGGCCGGAAGCTGGCGGTCGGTTTCGCGGTTTCCTCCACCTTTTTACTGGCCATCGGGCTGGTGGCGTACTGGAGCATCTACATGCTGATCGCCACCGCCGGTTCGGTCACCCATACCCATAAAGTGCTGGAACAGGTCAGCAACCTGGTCAGCCAGATGAAAGATGCGGAAACCGGGCAGCGCGGCTTCCTGCTGACGGGCGACCCGGCCTACCTGGAGCCCTATGAACAGGCGCTGCGCAGTGCGCCAACGCTGGTCAACGAGTTGCGCACCTTGACGCAGGACAACCCTGCCCAGCAGCAGCGCATTACGCAGGCCGAAGCGCTGGTGACGGCCAAATTCGCGGAATTGAAAAAAACCATCGATGTCCGCCGCGCCGGCCGCGCCGACGAAGCGTTGCGCATCGTGACCAGCGGCGATGGCAAAAAAGCCATGGACGACTTGCGCCAGGTCACTAATGCCATGGCGCGCGAGGAGCGCGACTTGCTCACCAAGCGCAGCCAGGAAGCGGAATCCACGTCCACCAATGCGAAATTGACCATCGTCTGGGGCACGGTGTTTTGCCTGTTGTTTGTCATCGGCGCCGGCTACACCATTACCCGTTCGCTGACGGACCGCCTCGGCCAGGCGGTCAGCCACGTGCAGAGTTCGTCGGCGGAATTGCAGGCGGCCGCCACCCAGCAAGCCACCGGTTCAAAAGAACAAGCCGGCGCCATGAGTGAAATCAGCACCACCATCAGTGAATTGGGCGTGACGTCGCGCCAAATAGCCGAAAGCGCGCAACGCGTGGCGCAAATTGCCGAACAAACTGCCGGCGCGGCTCGCAATGGCAGTGGCACGGTAGAAAAGGGACAGGAATCAATTAGCGGTATCCGGCGCCAAACCGACCTGGTGGTCAGCCATATGCTGGACCTAGGCCGTAAATCGCAGGAAATTGGCGCGGTATTGGATATCGTATCGGAATTGGCGGAGCAAACTAATATCCTGGCGATTAACGCGACGATTGAAGCATCCGGCGCCGGCGAGGCCGGGCGGCGCTTTGCCGTGGTGGCCGAAGAAATCCGCAAACTCGCCGACCGCGTGGCTGCTTCCACCAAAGGAATACGCACGCAAATTGAAGACGTGCGCGGTGCCGTGAATACCACGGTCATGGCGACTGAAAGCAGCGCTAAAACAGTCGACCAGGGCGCGCGTCAATTTGCCGAAGTGGCCGAAGCATTCCGCCAGATAGCCGCGCTGGTTGCCACCACCACCGAAGCGGTACGGGAAATTGAATTATCGACAAAACAGCAAGCCACCGCGGCTGAACAAGTGCGTATTGCCGTAACGGATGTGGCGCAAGCCACGCAGGAAACCGAAGCCAGTTCAGCGCAAACTTTACAAACGGCATCACAATTAGCGGGATTATCGACGGATTTGCGCAGGCTGGTGCATCCGCAAGCGGTATAGAGATGACCGGCAATTGGATTATTTCTAATTGCCATTCAATGCACTGCCGATCTCGCGCGTTATTGGCGGTAAATAATTAGCCGGCATCCTGTTCAAATTCACCGCCCTCAGAGATTTCCACCATATATAGTTGCGCGCCCCATGAATTACTCATGGTTCAGCTCGAAATCACCAACACCAATCGTTAAACGCACTCACCGGCAACCTTGCATCCAACCATACCCATGGGAGGCTGGACCAGGGCATCTTGTGGCTGCAAAGGGCATAAATTGCCCTTTTTAAGCCAATATCTGGCGTGATCACGCTACTTTCCGGCATTAACCGCTACGCTGCCGTGGCTCGGAGCGGAATCCGCCATAAAAACCACGCGATTAACGTCATTCGATCCGTGCGCTAGCCCGAAACCCATTCCCGTATATTTCCTTCGGCGGGCAGGCATTCCGCCTCCCGCAAATCCGTCAAAGGAGTTAATCATGGCTCAATCCAAATCCACCGGCAGCCAAAACCGGCAGTCGGCCAATGAAGTGGACAGTGACACCAAGAAAACCACGAAAAAAGACAAGGCCAGTAAATCGACAGTCAGCCAATCGAAAACCGGCACTGATAAAGGTACTGCAAAGAAACAAAGCAAGCGGTGATGCAAAACAGTGCACCCAGGCTAATGCATGAGTGCACTGTTTCCAATTACCAAAGGTGCGCCACATCATTTCAAGGAAGAATAAGATCGAACTCCACCCACCATCAAGGAGACCTATCATGGCTATCGATAAGTCGCAGGACCAGAAGCAACATCCTCAGGTGCAGAAGTCGCAGAACCAGCAGAACCAGCCATCACAAAACCAGCAGTCGCAAAACCAGCAACAGAATAAACAGCAAGATAAGCAGCAAGACAGCCGGATTAATCCCCACACCACCCAAACTGGCAATCAACAATCCGGGCGAGGTTCCGGCAGCCAATCCGGTGGCATGAGTGATACCGAGCGAAGCAGTAATGTTCAGCGCGACTATTCTTCCCAGCAAGATAAATCGGATAAACGTTCCTGATAGAAATCAGCGAGTCAGTGAATTCTGCCTTGGAAGAAAAACTATTTCTTCCAAGGCATTTGTACGTGGTGTGCGACAGATAATTGCTACCCGCCCTATCATGATGGACCGGCGTCAATAAAGGAGACCCATCATGACTGTCGAGAATAACCCGCGTGGCCGTAAATTCGAGCAAGCCACCCATTCCGGCCACGCCAGCCTGGCCGGCGTCGGCGCTAAAACCGGCAATCCCTATCCGACCGGCAATCGCCAATCCGATACCCGCACCGACGATTTATTATCCGGCGGCGTCACGGAAACCGAGCGTTCCGGCAGCTTTCAAAAAGACCATAAAGCAGAAGATCTGGAAAAAGGCCTTGGCAAGCAACCGGGCAATCAGCAATAGGCTCAAATAGGCTCAGGACGGGAAGTGCTCGATGTGCACTTCACCCCGGCGTCCAAAATAGCTGACGTGGCGTCCGGCAATCCAGACCGTATAGCCAACGCAACCGGCCGCCATGGCCAATCGCATAAATTGCGGATACTGGATTTCACCCCGCTGTGAACCCACGATGGCAGCCTTGATCGCGGCCGCGTCGAACGCGTTCCCGATCGGCGTCTCTGGTACGGGCAAGGCAAGCGCATGGGCGTTGTCGTCCGGTAAATAGTAAGTGGTGCTGCGGGCCCGGAAATCGGCATGGTAGGCTGGCACGCCTGCTTCAGCCAGCGCCGCCACGACTTGCCCGAAATGGATGGTTCCCGCATGGGATGCCCGGGCACAGGTTTCAATCACGTCAATTGCATTGCTCATCGTAGTTTCCCCGCCGGTTACTCCACCGGCACATGTTTCAATTGATGGACGCGGACCAGGTCTTGCATGGCCTGCATCAGCGCCATTCGGCTTGATTCCGGCAAATGGCCGAAGAATTGTGCATCGTTGTCGTCCGCAATCCGCGCCAACTCCGGTACCAGCGCCAGCCCGGCCTCTGTCAAGGCGAGAAATTGCGCACGCCGGTCCGCCAGGCTGGCAGTCCGGTTTACCAGCCCTTTGTCTTCCAGACGAGCAACAATTTTCGACACGGCGCCCTTGGTCATGCCCAGCGCGTCGATCAAGTCCCCCGGCGTGGACTCCCCAGCTCCATACAGCTGGCGCAGCGCGACCCATTCAGATACCGAGACGCCGGCCTCTTCCACTTTGCGCTGGAATTGGCCGGAGACGTGGTTGGAGACGTAGCGCAGCCAAAAGCCCAGGTGGGAATCGAGACCGCTAATCGGATGCGGAGAAGCTGGCATAGAAATGGGGTTGATAGGAATAGCGTGAATTTTAGTTTCCACAGAAACTAAATGCAAGAAAAAAATTGCCCATGCGTCTTTATTCGACGCATGGACATGAGGCAAAATTACTGGGAGGTAAGGCTAGATAGCTGGTGCTGCAACTTGGAAATCAAGACAGCCTGCTCATCAACAGTGGCGGACAGTTGCTGGATGGCTTTCACGATGGGAGCAAGCAACTCGTCGTAGCGCAGACCTTGCCTCGATGCCGGATCATTCTTGTCCACCAGAATGTGCAAGCCAACATTCTTGGGGCCAAGCGCCTGCTGCACTTCCTGTGCCAGAAATCCATAATGCAAACGAGTGCCAAGTTTAGGAACAACCTTGGTTGGACAGAACAACCCGTCACTTGGCCCAACAAAGTCCTCGTCGTCAACGACTTCATTCTGGCTCACTTTCCAGCGGTATTGGACCGGGCGCAGAGTCCTGATGAAATCCAGACCCTCACTCAGGTTTTCGATATCTTGCTTGTCCCGTTCATCCGAAGTTTGGATGGTGCCGGTCATGGCATATATCGTTGCCCAACGATAGTTCCCCTCGCCACAGTTGTAGGCATTGTCAGCTTTGGGAGCAATGCCATTAAAGATCGCCTGCCCTGAATTGCCGCTCATTGCATTCGTCTCAAGGCGCCCTGCCATCCTGATGGCTACAATCCCTTCCGCTTGAACACCCGCATACGACGCGTTGTGACTTTTGCCAGACAGTGCCGGCGCGATTGGCGATGCCAAGTTATCATAAGAAGCACGACAACCTCCCAGGAACGCAGCTGACGTATGTATGCTGCCAGCAATGTTCCGTACCCAAAAATTTCCACTGCCAATATTGATTTCAACGCCGTTTAACTCGCCACCATTCACCTTGCTTGCAGAGACAGTGCCTGAGACCAGCAAATTTCCATCGATATACTCAGTCAACTCATACCAGACATTAAAACTGTAGAACTTAGTCATGCTGAAGGTAGAACCATTGGTAAGGGTAACAATGTCACCATTGACAGCAAAGTAATACCCTTTATTGCTTAATACTGCCAAGGCATCGTTGTCGGTCCATGCCGAGTAACCGCTGCCAACGAGCCTCACCGATCCGCGCGGCCCCGGGTTTCCGGGCCCCCCCTTATCTCCCTTGTCTCCCTTATCTCCCTTGTCTCCTTTGTCGCCCTTATCCCCTTTGTCACCATCCTGCCCCGGATCGCCTGGATTGCCCTGCGCCCCGGTCTTGGACTTGGACAAGGTAAACCGCTTTACCACATCCGGATACCCCGCCCGGGACGCGGTGATATCCACGTATCCGCTGTCGACGTAGGCCGCCATGCCATGAATCGTCAACGCATTCGCGGAAGCACTATAGACAACACTGCTGCCGGAGGAAGCCGGGCCATATGAAAACGTGTACCAGCCGGTCACGTTCGCAGTACCGGAGTACAACGTCATCGTGGTCGAAGCCCCCACGGTTGACAACACATTGCCGTACACATCACATGGCAATGTATGCGCCTCATTGCTGAGGACTGCGACAACGGCATCCATGCCCTCCCGCACCTTGGCCACCGTCATCTTGTCCGTCTGCCCATCGCAACTGACCTGGATGGTGGCGTAATCCGTGGCCAGGTCCATGTAGTGGATCACCTTCTCGAACGGGTTTGCGCCGGCCGATAACGTGGCGGTCCCCGCCACGACGGTCCAGACCGGCGAGCCTGTCAAGTTTTGTGCGCGTGCCGACACGGTCACCGACGAAGGCGATGCAGCGCCAGTCTTGGAAACCTGGAAAATCTGCGACGTGGCGCCCAGCGAAATCACTTTCGCATTGCTGCCGTTTTTCGCCATTAACTGCGGGGCCGCCCACTCGACTGGCTCGATAGTATCGCTCGCGCTCGCGCTGGCAGCTGTCGCCGTGGCGACATACAGATAATCCCCGCCGATGTCGTCCGGCACACGGGTGCTCCATCCATTGTTCAGCCCTGCCAGCGCACCACCGTCAAACGTATATGTCGCTGCCAGGGTCGGCAATGGCGGCGCGCCAATGGCCGTGGTGCGCTGATAGATATAGACCGTGGCCCCGTTCAAGCCATTCTGGGAAAACAATACCGGCGTGGCCCACTCACCCGCGCCAATACTATCCGTCACCCCACTCCCCACCGCCGAAGCCGCCGCCACATACAGCGGATCAGTCCCCGCAGGAATGGTCTTGCTCCAGCCATTGGCCAGCGCATTGCCGGCTGGCGCCGTGATGGTGCCGGACGCAAAGGTGAAGGTCACCGCTCCCGGACTATCGGACGGCGCCGCAGCGGCGCGCTTGTAGGCATACACCATGGCCTGGGACTGGCCACTGGCGCCATCCGTCGCCAGCAGCGACGCCGACCATTCGCCGGCGGGGATGGTATCGGTCGCTTCCGTGCTGGCCGCCGTGGCCTGGCTGATATGCAGGAAGGCGCCACCCGATGACGGAATCGTGCGCGACCAGCCATTGTTCAGGCCAGCCAGCGCACCGTCTGTGAATGTGTACGTGACAGGCGCGCCAGGCAGCGCGGGCGGCGTGGCCGACGCCGTGCGCTGGTAAATAAACACGGTCGCCGTGTTCAACCCCTTCGCACCATTCTGCGCCAGCAGCACGGCCCCCGACCATTCAGCGGCTGCCACATTGTCGGCCGCCAGGAATCCGGACGCGCTGGCCACCGACACATACAGCGGATCGGTCCCCGCCGGAATGGTCTTGGTCCAGCCATTGGCCAGCGCGTCCGTGGCAGGCTGCGTGATCCGCTTCGCGGCAAAGTCGTAGGTGACGTCGCCCGGTTTGTCCGACGGCGCCGTGGCGGCGCGCTTGTACGCATACAGCTGTGCCGTACTCTGTCCCTGCACACCTTCCTTGATGCGCTGGATCCGTTGCACGGCGCTGTAGTGCTGGCCGTTCTCCGTCACGCTGGCCGTGATTTCCACCGTATCGGCCAGCACTTGCGCATAGCTCAGCGTCGCCAGCAGGGAGTCGGGCGCCACGTCCAACCCACCCTGGACACCCACCACCGTCCATTGCACCGTGCCCTTGATGTTCACCAGTTGCGCGCGCAGGCTGATCGTGGCTGGCAGTCCGCCGCCTGCCACGTCCACCCGGAACAGCGGCGCATCCGCACTCAACAGGATTGCCTTGCCGGCGCGCGGATCCGTATCGCGCACCTGTGCGGCCTGCAACAGCACATCGCGTTCATTGACCACTATACTCATACCATCACTCCCACTTTAACGGTGCCGCCATCCCACTCGGGCGCCAGCGACACCACCACACCCGGTACGCCCCCGTCCAGGCCATAACGGCGGTGCCGCAAGGTCACCGCCTGCCCCAGTTCCAGCTGCAGCAGCTCGGCATAGCCGTCGAACTCAAACACCGAACGCTGCACTTTGCGCAGCGCCAGTTCACGCAGGGCTTCGACCTGCGCATCGGTGCGCCGCAACAGGCACGTATCGCGCTGCGCGGGCTCCCCGTGCAGGCGGTACGCTTGCTGGACAGCGGCATCGCTCACGGTTTCCGTCAGCCATTCCGAGGCAAACAAGTCCCGGTGTCCTGCGGGAATCGAGGTCTGCAAACCGGGTTGCACCGTCCAGTTGCGGCAAAAACCCACCTTGACTGCCGCCGCCACGCCGGGACGCCCGGCCAGCCGCAGCGAGCCTTGCCGAATGTGGCTCTCCGTGATGGAAAACGGCGTCCCGCCGGCAGGCAGCGCCAGCTTCACCAGGCGCAATTTGCCCGCCCGCGTCATCGCCAGGCAGGCGCCGACACTGGCCGCCAGCTGGCGGCACACTTCCAGCACGTTGTCACGCTCGGCCACATACCAGCCCACCGGCTGCGGGTGCGCCGCCTCGAACGCCTCAAACGACGCCGTATCGAGATCGCTTTCCGTGAAACGGTCCTCCTCCTTGCCGTAGTTCGTGACGATGCGCCGGATCAGTTGGCCGACCGTGTTGCGGTAGCTGCCGGCCTTCTCGCCCTGCACGCTGGCCGTAATGGCGCCGGCCGGCTGCGCCAACAGACGGAATTTCCCGTTGACGGGTGTCGCCGTGACGGTGACGGGTTTGCCGTTGTCGCGCACTTCGATCACGCCTTCGATCGCGCCATCGTGCACCTGGTATTCCAACGTGACGGCATCGGCCAGCAGCGGCGTCACGTTGTGCACTTCGCCAAACGCCAGCGGCAGCAAGGCATCCTTGTTGACGCCATTGCCCCCCAGCTTGCGTTCCGTGATGGGCGTATTGAGCCGCTGCATCTTGTCGCGCAATTTCAGGTTCAGGGTGGTGCGGTCGCGGCTGTCGATATCGGCGACCACGCCATCAAACAGCAGCCGGAATTGGCCGCGCGTCCAGCGGGCATCCCCCAGCCAGGCTTTCACCGGCTGGTTGACCCACAAATCGTTCAGCCAGCTGTCGCGCTGTCCTTCGTGGTTTTCCAGCGCGACGTCACCATAGGACAGGCTGGTTTCGCCATCGAGCGACATCTGTTCGGAAAACGATGGCGGCCCAGCCAGTATCGGCTCGTAGGCGAGATTGGCCGGACTGTCGCCCGGCCCTGTCACGTACGGCCGGCTCGACAGGTAACGAGTCGTCGCCTCACCATCAACCACCACGCCGACTTCGAGCAAGATCAGCCGCAATGCCGACGCGCTGGCCAGCCATGACTGGAATTCGTTATCTGCCATGATGCTCACCTTCAGGCTGTTTCAGCGTCCGCGAACACGGCAGCCTTGCCAGTCAGCAGTGCATACACCTCGGCGAGGAAATCCAGCGGCAAGTCCTCCTTGCGCAACTGGAACTGCAACTCGGCGTTGACAGGATTGCCTGCCACGGTGTGCTGCACCATCGCACGGCAATGCGCATGCGGGCCGTCAAATTGCAGGTAGGCGCCCAGCAGTGCCTGGTTATCGCCCAGGCCCAGCAACTGGCGCATGGGCGGCAAGGCGTGCTCGAACGGGAATTCGCCGCCCGCGAACGTCAGGTCCGTGTTGTCCAGCGCGTTCTTGTTGGCGTCGCGCGCTTCCCTGGTCAGGAACGAGGCGATGGTGGCGCGCAGCGCGCGGTTGCTCCAGTCCAGCGCCAGCGCGGCGATACGGTGGTAGGTGGCGTTGGCGCCGGTGCTCGATTCAATGATTTTGGCGTATGCCATGGAGTTTCTCCTGATGTGAATGTAGAAAATGGACGACGAATCCACTGGCCAGCGGATTCGTCATGCAGTGCGTTTAAACGGGATACCGGGTGCGATGCCGGTTATTGCGTGAGGTACCAGGCCGCGCTTGGATGGTCGTACTGCAAGGTGACAGGCGTGTTGGCCGCCAGCGTGCCCGGTGCGCCCACAAAGGAGGCGCCGGTGCTGGACCAGGTCACACCGGTGCGCGCAGTGGACGACATGATGGTGTGCATCTGGCCATCGATGGCAGCCGATGCGGCCGGGAAAGTCAGAGCCAGGCTCGCGCCGGCGCTGCCCGTCAGATAGATGCGCTGATGTGCCACCGTCCAGGACGTCAATCCATTGGCGGCGCTCACCACCTTGGAGCGGCAACGGATCAACTCCGTCGAAGTCAACTCGCCAGTAATCACCGTTGCTTTTGCCGTCAAGGTCAACGTGCCCTGGCCCGTTGTACTACTGCCGCCGCCCGCAATAATCCTGGCGTCATAATCCAGTGTCGATCCGCTGGAACGGAAGTCGATGAACGGCGTGTTGGCGGCAACTGCACTGCCCAGTTCAATCCCAGCGTTACTCTGCGTCAGCATCAACGCACCGCCGGTGATCGTTACCCCGCCTGTCGTCGTCAAAGATCCATCCACCTTCAAGGCGCTGGCGCCATCGTCAACCGGCGTACCACCGATATACCAGCGGCCGCTGGTGAATACTTTGCCGCGCATCGTACCGCCATCAGTGATCGCCAGCCCACCATTGAAATACAGGGTTGGTGTAGCGTCATAGGCGCTTCCGGCGCCAAAGATGCCGGACCAGTTCCCGATCCCGGCACGGGGGACGCCAGTCGTGTAAGTCAGCAGGGATGAACCGCCGCCATTTCCGGAATTACCGCCGTTGACCTGATGGATGATTTGTCCGGTGCCGGTACCGGTAGTCGCGTTACCGGCCACGGTCAGGCCGTTGTGGAAGGTGGCAAGACCGGACGCGGCAGAAATTGTCATGGCCGTCCGGCTATTCACCAGGTCGTACACGTAATAATCGCGTGCGCCAACAGAACCGCCGATACCCGCGACCCACCGCTGGACACCAGAATCATCCACAGAGCGGAATTGGCCTCCGCCGACACCAGAGCTGCCAGCAAGGAAATAGTACTTGGTCGACACCACATTACTATTAACCGAGACATCCCCGTTCACAGTCAGCGGAGATTGGATACCCACGCCAGCCGTGTTGACGGTAATGCGCTGGCTGCCGCCTTTCTCAAAAATGACCACGTCATTCACTGAGCCATTACCGATCAATTGCAAGCCATCCGCTGCAAAGTAGCCAACCTGTGCCTGGTTTGCCGCGCCCCCGGCCACGCCGGCGCCACTGACAAAACGCGCCTTGCTCGACGATTGCACCGCACCAGCACCTTTTGCTGCAATGATGAAATCAATGTCAGTGCTTGCGCCGCTGACGTTCAAGGTCGGCGAACTACCCGCCGCTGCGCCAGTGACGTTGAAGAAGTTCACCGCAGTATCGCCGGAGCGCGTAATGCGGAACTGTTCGCCTGCGGCGCCGGCAGTTGCCCCGAATGAAACAGTGCCAGTGTCGTACTTTGCCACGATGACGCTGCGATTATTCACTGCGTCGTACAAGAAGAAGTCCTTGGCGGCGGCGGCGCCTGAAATCCCTGTCGTCCAGCGCGTCACCCCCGAATCATCGACCGAAGTAAATTGCCCGCCCTGCCCGGCAGTTGCATTACCTGCCAGGAAAGTTCTTTTTGACGTAACGGCAAGGCCGTTACAGGTGATATTGTCGGACGTGGTGAGCCACCCGGTAACGGATGTATTTCGCCCTACCGACAAATCCCGGTTGATCGACAGATCTCCGTTATCGCCAAAGTTAAACAAATCCGTCGTGACGGAACCCACCCGGCGCGCGAACCGCCACCCGTAGCCGGTACCGTCCCCGAGATAGAACCGGTAATAAGGGTATTCATACGAAAGCGTGCCGTTCTGCGATGGCCCCAGTGTGGCCGCGCCGGTGATCACCAGTCCACGCGGGATTCCTACACGCGCATTCGCATCCACCACCATGGCGGCAGATCCCGCACCATTGAATACCGTGACGTCCGCCGACGTCCCCTGGCCGATCAGTTGAAGGCCATCGGTGCCGGAGTAACCGATTTGCGCCTGGCTCGCCGCACCGCCAGCCACACCGGAGCCCGCTGTATAAATACCTTTCCGGGTGTTGTTGGTAATGCTGCCCATAATGATCTGCCCGGAACCTTTTGCATTCAATTGCAGATCAAGGTTTGCGCTACCGGTACCGTCCACGCTCAGCACGCCGCCGGTCGCAGCTGTACCACCTGTGACCGTCAGATAGTTGACTGCGGACGCTGTATGGTTAATGCGCGCCTGCGACGTAAACGCGGCTCCGCCCGTCGTCAGGAAAATACTGCCCGTGCCATTGGCATTCAGCGACAAGCCCACATTCGCCTCACCGCGCGCCGCCAGCGATGGTGGAATATTTGCCGCGCCCCCGGCCACCTGCGCCCAGTTTGCGGTGGCCGCCGCCGAACCCTGGATGCACAACTGGGTCGCTGTGCCGCCATTCGAACGGAACCAGAAATTGCCGCTGCCGTTGGCGCTGAAATCGATACCCGTATGGGGTTCGCCGATACCGGATAGACGCGGGTAATTGCCGGTGGTGTTGCCGGTGACGTTCAGGTAGGTTGCCGCTCCCGCCGTATGCGAAACCAGGAACTGCCGTTCACCACCCGCGCCGCCGCCCGTATGGAAGTCAATGTTGCCAGCCCCCTTCGCGTAAAAAGCAATCGGCACTGCCACATCACCGCCGACCGCTTCCGCGATCAGTCCGCCTCCGGCAGCCGACCCGCGCAAATTCCACGAATTGACAGCCGCAGGCACATTCGTAATCGACAATTGCGTACCGCCACCAGTGCGGAATACATGGCTGCCACCGCCCTTCGTGGTGTAATTGATCTGCACGTCGGGATCGGATAGCCCCTGGGCTGCAATCCCAACCGCGTTGCCGGCTGCCCCTCCGGTGACATCCAGCCAGTTCGTGGCATTGGCAGTGTGGGCCACGCGCATCTGCCGCGCCCCCGTACCGGCAATGTACGAGTTGGTGTAGAAATTAATGTGCTCCGCGCCTTTGGAGCCGATGTTCGTCGCAATCGCAGCATCAGCCCCCTCCGCTTCATAAATCACACCATTGCCTGCGGTCCCGCCCCGCACCCGCGCATAATTGACCGTGGCGCCAATATTTGCCACCACCATTTGGGTGCCGCCACCGGTTGCAAATTGCAGCACGCCTGAATTGCCCGTGCCCAGCTTCGCGCCGTAGTTGTTACCAGGAGGATTGAACTCCAGGTAGCCCTGCGACGTATTATCCGTGCGTGCCTGCATGCGGGTGCCGATGCCCGTCCAGTCGCTGCCGGCAGTGTGGCGATACGACAGCACGTCGATGCTGTTCTGGTTCCCCTGCGAGTTGGCGGCGCTGATCATCAGCGACGCGCCCGCCAATGTTTCAACACCGGTGCCTGCCGCGGAAATATCGAGCTTGCTGACACCGCCCAGTGCATCGTTCAGCGTGTTGTGCAAGGTCAGCGTAGTGGCCGTCGGCGCATTGACGAAGAACCAGCGATCGGTGGCCGACGTGCCGCCCGCATTGATACCGTTCTGCGTAGTACGGTAAAACACGCAATCGCCATTGGAGAAATTGTGCGGCGCCGAGGTGGTGATGGTGTCGGTCGACGTATTCACCGACGCGATCGTGACCACCGAAGTGGCCCCGATATTTTGCGCCGCCACCGACAGCCGCGCCGGCGACTGTCCCCAATTGATACCGACGTTGCCACGCCCCTTCGGCTGCAGGTTCAGGCCAACGTTGGCGTCCGCCCCCCGTGCAAACAGGGTCGGCGTCTGCCCCGCCGCCGCACCGCTGAACGCGCTGTAGTTGACGGCGCCGGTGGCCTTGTCCGCGCGCAGGCTTTCCGCGCCAGGTGCGCCGCCCAGCGATACATTGCCCGTCACGACGGCGTCGCCGTAGGCCTGCAGCAGGCTGCTGCCGTTGTCCGTGCCGCCGATATGGATGCGGCCGCCGGTCTGCTTGATGCTGCTGTAATACTGCGATGCGCTGGCCGCGTAGCCGGCCGCCTCGGCGGCTTTGGCCGAGGCTGTTGCCGCGCTGGCGGCGCTGGCGGCGGCCAGGTCTTGCGCATCGCCAGCCATTTGGTTGAGTTTCGGGATGTAGTCTTTTTGCCCGATATAGAACATGTCGCTCATCAGATTTCCTCTATCTCGCAGGGAGCTGCGTAAGTGCTGTATTGAGGGATGGTGACGGCCGCCATGGCCGCCAGCTTGCCGTACACCTGGTGCGCCTGTTCCAGCTCCGGGTCATCCGACTCGGGGAACAGGCTGAAAAACATGGGACGCGACAGGCCATTGCTGCGCATCAGCCGCCAGAGCGTGGCGCGGTCGGCCGATTCCAGGCTGCCCATGCTGAGCGCAATGCGGTTGCTGCGCGGCCCGCGCTCGGTGCGCAGCTCGCCCGCGTCCGTGCGGGTTTGCGTGCTGCTGTCCTGCGGCGTGGCGCTGGCGCCATAGTCCGCGTTCACCGCCGGCGACCAATAACCGCCTGCCACCAGCCGCGCCGCTTCCACATAGCCGGCCGGATTGTCCGGGTCGGCGATGTCGATGACGACCTTGCGCGCCCACAGGCGTGGCGTCCAGACGCAGCCGTAAGCGCCGCCGCCATAGGCATAGGCATTGACGCCGGGCAGCATGCCGCCATCGTCCCCCAGCACATGGGAATAGGCGTTCATGCCCAGCGGCAGCACGCCCCAGTCCCACATGCCCAGCGACGAATAGGCGCACGCCGCCACCGGCCCGGTGTCGAACAGGGGCACGGCGTCGGTTGGTTCCGCATACGCGCGCACCCGCAAGGTGGCGCCTGCCGTCAAATTGCAGAACGGCAGCGCCACGCAACCGGTCTGCTCCGGCCGGTCCCAGGTCGCCGTCAGCGTGGCGGACGGCGACGCCGCGCGCCACACGCTGGCTTTGGTATCGGACTGCAAACGGTCAACGGCCAGCAAACCGGCCGTGCTCGATGCAGCCAGCACGGCCCGGTCGGCCGCGTTGTCATACACGATTCTGAGATTTGCCATTGTGATGTTTCTCCTTGATCAAACCCGATGCGTTCATTCCAGCCTCGCCCTGGTGCGCTGCTCGTAGGCGCTGCCGCGCGCAGCCGCCCCCACGCCGTCTGCAACGGTCTGGGCGGCGCGTGCATTGGCGTCGTACGTGCTGTTGATAATGTCGCCGGTCTGGCGCTGCTGGTCGGCGCGCAGGGCCCGCAGTTCGCCGGCCTGCGCTTCCATCGTGGCGCGCATGGCCTGGCCATCGGCCCGCAGCGCCTTGATTTCCGTGACCAGCGATGCCATGCCCTGTGTCCCCATGGCGCTGTAGTCCAGCACCGGCACACCGTCTTCCGGCACCGGCCCGCCTTGGAAGCTCCGGGCACGGGACAAGCTATGCTGGTCCGCATACTCGTCGCTGGCGGCCATGGCCGCTGCGATTTGCGCGGCGGTGGCGCCCGCTTCCAGCCGATCCACCCAATAGGCCAGGCCCGCCTTGTCGCTGGCGCGGCCCAGCATGGACTGATACAACGCTTCCACGGTGGCCGACTGCGGCGTGGTGGCGGCTTCCGTTGCCAACGCGGCCTGCAGGTTGCGGATGGCATCGGCCACGCTGAGCACGCCGTTACGGATTTCCAGCAAACCTTGCACTTGCTGGTTCAGCGCATCGAGGCTGGCCTGTTCCTTGTCGATCCCCGCTTCGGCCCACTGCGCCATCTCCTCGGCCTGGCGCAACACGCGCATGAAGTCGGCCTGGTACACGTTGTCGGAAGCATTGACCGTGCGCGACGCCTCCAGGAAGGCCTGTGCCGTGCCCGTCAGCTTCGACTGCGCATCCGCATCGCCGGTGCGCGCTTGCGCCAGTGTTTTCTCGTACTGGGCTTGCGCTTCCTGGTACTTCTGCAGTGGTGTCAGCGGCGACTGGTCGCCCAGCAGCAAGCCATCGCGGAAACTCCGCAAGTTGCGGGCCAGCGACGCCAGCTTGTCGATGGTGGCCTGGATCGCATTCCGTTCGCCGTCATAGGCGGCGGTCAGCTTTTCACGCGCCGTCCTGGCGTCTTGCGCGGCCTTGTCCGCCGCCGCTTTACCGGCGGCGGTGGCATCGGCCGCCGCTTTCGCTTCGGCCTGCAATTGCCCGCGCCGTTCGTACAACCGCAATGTCGTGGCGTCCATGCCCTGGACTTCCCTGGCGCGCTGTTCAGCCAGCGGCAAGGCCGCCTTTTCCAGCTCGTCGACCTGGCGCTTGAAGTCCTGGTTGATATCGGCCAGCACCTTGGCGGCTTTGGCCGCCTCAACCTGGTCAAACACGTCGTGGTTGCTGCCGTCAATTTCGCTGCGGCGCAGCTTCAGCAACGCGTCCGGGCTCATCGCATCCCGTTCAAGCTGTCTGAGCTCGTCCATCAGTCCCTTGCGCTGCTCCGCGATTTCCGTCATCGACTGCACGGCATTGGCGGTGTCCTCGATTACTGGATGCACTTTGGCGAAGGCTTCCTGCAGTTTCATCAAGCCCGCATACTGGCGCGCGCCCGCTTCCGTGGTCAGGTCCAGCGCCAGCACCTGGTCCTTGAACGCATCGCGCGTCGTGATGCCAGACAGGCCCAGCGCCGCCATCTGTTCGCTCACATACTTCGTGACCGGCGCCAGGCGCTCCGCTTCGCTCAGGTAATTTTCCGCAAAGCTGCCGGCCTGCTTCGCCATCTCATCGATGCCGCCCGCCAGTTCAATCAGGCGTTCACGCGCTGCGATACCGGCCAGGCCGCTGGCGCCGAACGTCATGCCGATGCCGTGCAATACCGAGTCGAGCGCCGCCGAATTCGACGCCAGCCTGGTCAGCGTTTCGCCCAGCCCTTCGCCGACGCGCTGGAACTGTGCGGCTTGCGGGAACAGTTCCGCCGTAACCTTGTCGAAGGCCACGCTGAGGCCGGCGGACAAGGCATCCACCAGGTCCTGACCCTTGAGTTCGCGGGTGCTGACGGAAAAATCAACCAAGGACTGGCTGACGGTATGGGCCAGTTGTTCGCCATCCGCGCCCAGCTTGACGCCGGCTTCCACCAGCAAGGACGACATCTGGCCAAACAGCAGCGTGAATGGTTTGAGCGCCGCGTCTTCCAGCGCCCTGGTGTTGGTGATCTTCCACTCCTTGTTGCTGTGGAACCAGCCGCCGTCGCTGCGCTTGACCACATCTTCATACTGCTCGGCCTTGCCCACGCCATTGCCCAGTTGTCCCAGCGCCCCGCTGAAACGGATGCCGCTATCGGTAATGGTGGTGCTGGTATCGGCGCCAAAGAATGACTTGGTCACCACGTTCGACGTGCCGAACGCGCTGCCGCTGGTCACACCCGCAGTCTGGAACAAGCCCTTGGCCGCGCCGCCCAGCGCCGATTCGATACCTTTCAGCGCCGCCAGCATCGCGCCCTGGTAGTTCAATTCCAGGCCGGAATTCTTTTCCACGATTTCCAGCGATTTCGCGATCGATTCGGATTTCGCGCTGTCGTCGCCCAGCACCGTGCCGGTGCCCTGTTTTTTCTGGCGGTCCTCGAACGTGGTGGCGGCAGCGCCGCCGCCACCGCTCATGCCGGGCGCGCCCAATGCCGCCATGAAGGCAAGAATCGCTGCGGCGCCTGCGAAGCCCCACGGGCCCAGAAATTCAAATGCCTTGGCAACCCCGGCCACCGTCGACGCAGCGGCTCTCTCCGTCGAATTGGCCACGCTGGTTTGAGCCGCCGCGGTATCAACGGCGGCATTGTTCATGATCGCGCCGGTTTCCAGCGCCTTGCCGGTCACCGTTGCCAGTGTGGTCGCTTCCGTCGCAGCCAGGCGCTTGATCATGGATTGGGCGACCAGCGCCATTTCAAACGCATGAAATGCTTTTTCCGCCGTTTGCAGCGCCTTGTAGCCGGCACTGTTTTCCTTGAAAAAGCCTTTGGCCGCGCCGGCCAGGCCGGCATAACCGCCGACACGCTGGCGCAAGCCCTTTTCTTCGATGGCCTGCAACGCCCTGGACCGTTCACCATCGTCCTGGTACGCCTTGGCGGCCTTGGCGCGCGCCTCTTCGATGTCCTTTTGCTGGTCGCCGTACGATTCCAGCTGAACCAGCAGCGTGCCCAGCGCCGCGCCGGCGCCGCCGAATGCGGATTTGAGGGCGTCGCCGAAGGCCGACGCTTTGTCCGGTTCAAGGAATTTCGTCAATTCCTCGTTAGCCTTATCGCTTTCAGTTGCAAGCTGAATGGTTTTTAATCCTTCCAGCGCATTCCGTTTTTCGTTCAGCGCATCAATTTCCTGATGGCTCAACTTGCGGTCTTCTAGCCGCAGTTGTATTTCCTGGATCGACCGGGCGCTGACTTCAGACGCAAGCAAACCGCGTAATGCACGCTCGGCTTCCAGCGCCTTCACTTTTTCTGCAATCGCGGTGGTTTCCTCGGCAATTTTCTTCGCGGCCTCGCCCTCCGCCCCCTCCGCCGGAGGCGCAGCTGAAGCTGGTGCTGCGGCCACGGGTACAGCAAGTGCCGGAGCCGCCGCCAGGATTGGCGCTTTGGGCGGCAGCGGCAGCGGCTGAGGCATGCGGGGAACGACGGCGGTTGCCGTTTTTACAGGATCGATCCCTTTCTTCCCGGTGCCCGACGGCTGCGAGGTATTGGCCTGATTGGGTTGCTTCATCCAATCGCCGCTCCACATGTCCTTGTTTGCTTTGAACGCGGCATCCAGGCTTGCGCCGATGTCGTTGACATACTCCGTGCCGATCCGCTGAGCCATCCGGCCCCGGTCGGCAAGACTGCCGCCGCCAGCGAACAACTCCCCCAATACGGCAAAGGCAGCGCCAAAGGTTTTGCCAACGATGGAAAACACTTGGGCCACCGTCGCGCCAACCGTGCACAGGACTTTCAGGGCGCCTGCAAGCCCCTGCACCATGATGTGCATCTGGCCGCCATTCTGCATGGAGTCGCTGAAAGCGCCTGACAAGTATTCCAGCATAGGCAATAGCTGAACACCCACGCTCATTGCAGCGCCCTGCATCCCCTTGGCCAGGAGGTCCAGATGTTCGTTAAATTCACCTGCCTTCTTGGCCACGCCGTCACCGATAACCAGTTCCAGCGCCGCGGCCTTTTCATGCATCTCCTTGAGTCCCTTGGCGCCCTCGTCCAGCACAGGAATCATAGCCGCGCCCTGCGCACCGAAGATCTGCACGGCAAGCGACGTTCTTTCCGCGCTGTTCCCCATGGTTTTGAACGCGTCGGCCACGTCCGCCAGCACCGCCTCGTTGGAACGCAAGCTGCCATCAGCGTTCTTGGTATCGATATGCAGCGCCTTCAGGCCGGCATTGCCGTTGGTGATCGCGCCGGACAAACCCACCATGGTTTTTTCCAGGTCTTGCGCACTGCCTCCGCCCAGCTCGAACGCGAGCTGCAGTCCCGCCGCGGACTCCGTGGCCATGCCGATTTTCTTGGCCAGGTTGCCCAGGTCATCCGCCGCGTCGATACCCGACTTGACCCATTTGCCCAGCGCCATGGCCGCATCGATCACCAGGGCGAATTCACTGAATGCCGCCTTGGCGCTGCCGACCGCTTTGTTAATACGGGCCATCCGCCCGGTGATTACCTCTTCCGCTTTTTCCAGTTGCTGCTGTATCTGGACTATCTGCGCAACCTGGATGATCTGCGTATTGAACGTCATCTCCATTCCGCCAGCGAGCATGTCTACCTCCTAAAAAAAAATCCCCCGCACAGGCGGGGGTCAGTCAAGCGCATCGTCAATTGCGCTGTCCAGGTCCGGAGCGCGGTACAGCTGGCCGTATGGCGGCTTGCAACCGGAGTCCGTGGCCTTGTGCGCCTGCGCCAGGTATTCCTGGGACAGCCGGCGCAGCAGTTGCACTTCCCACGGCTGCAGTTGCACGTCCATGTTGTGCTGCCAGGCGCGGATTTCGCCTTGCGTGACGGGCCCTTCGCCCATGCCAAGCGCAAGCGTAGGACCGATTTCCCACAGGATGTCGGCGAGATAACCGGCAGCGCCGGGGGACGGCATCTGCGGTTCCACGCCATCTTTGCGGTAGCGGGCCAGGCGCGTCATGCCCGGTCCCGCCTTGCGTTGTTCCGCATGCACGGGCGCCGCACCCAGCCACGCGCATTGACGGACATACAGGATTACTTCGCTGGCGATGGCTTCGTAAAATTTGCCCAGTCGCCGATATGTTTGTTGACCTGCTCGGCGACGAAGCCGATTTCGGCATCGCCATACACGGCCAGGAACAGCGCTTCGCCGGCGAGGCCGGCATATTCCACGTTGTCCAGCGACTGCGTGCACGCGGCCAGGAATTCCGCGGTTTCGCGCGCCTGCTCGTCAGGCGAAACGTCAGTCTTGCCCTTCTTTTTCAGGCGCTCGATCATGCGGTTCGAATTGGCCACCTGGGCTTTCTTGTATTCCTTCGAACCCGGGCCATACAGCACGGCCGTCATCGGACGGTTCAGGTCCGGCTGGCCGGCTGCGTCGTCGGCATACATCAGCATGTCTTCAGCGTCGCGCAGGTGCAGGGTCGAAGTCGGGGAAACGGCGTGTTTACGGATGTCGGTCATGATGATTGCTTTCTTCAATGAGTAATAAAAAAGGCCGGCTTGCGCCGGCCGCATGGCAGTCGGCGGCGTTTATGCGGCGGCCGCGTGCAGGGTGTCGGTCTGGCGCAGCAGGGTGATGACACCGGTAACGGTGTCATCGATGGCGCCGTTTTCTTCAACGAATTTCGATACCTGCGCGGTGAAGTAACGGATCGCGCCGTTCTGCTTGATCACCTTGAACGATGGCACGCTGTAATCCTTGCTGGCCGCCGCCACCAGCACCTGGCCCGCGTCGTCCTCATCCCAGCCCACGGTGATTTCCGTGTTGCCCAGCTTGTAGCTGGCTTTCTTTTCGATTTGCTGGGCGCGATCGATCGGCGCGTGCGTGGACGTGTTGTATTCACGGCCGGTTACCGAACCCATGTTGGTGACTTCACCAATGCGTGTCCACGTCAATGCGGCAAAGCCAGCCACGGTTTGGCTGGCGGGTGCCGCGGCGCTGATCCAGATGGAAGTACCGGCTACGGTGCTTACGGTTTCAATGGTCATGTCGATTCCCTTTTCAAAAAATAAAAAAGGCCCGTACGCCAGGGCGTAACGGGCCGGATGAGTGCGCTTAACGTTCACGCCCAACGCGCCGGATGGCGAATAAAAAAAGCCCCGGGGCGCATCACGCGCCACGGGGCTTGGTCTGACGTCCGGTCGGGACGCCGCTTGAATATAACGGACGAAAAAAAACCCGCTTTAGCGGGCTTCGGATGCAATTACTGCGATGATGACTCAATCCTACCTGAGCTGTAACATGCCGTCAAGCAGCCAATGCATTTTTTTTGCAACATCATTCGCGGATGTCGGTGGCATCCTGTTCATCGAGTAAACCACTTTCCGCCAGGATAAACGTACCGATGCAGGCGGCGGCAATGCGCACGCCCTGCCCGGCCCAGTTGCGTAACGCGGCGGGCGCCTCGCTGATTTCGCCGGTCGCCTACCAAAGATGGCAATCCTGCCAGTGTCGCGCCGGTGAGTTGCCCTGTAAAGTCACATCCAGGCACTCACCACAAGGAAACCGCCATGTACGAAAAAACACTGGTCGCCGGCTGGGGCGATATGGATTTCAATTCCCACATGCGCAACACCGCGTATCTGGACAAGTCGGCCGACGTCCGCATGATGTATTTCGCCGAGTGCGGCTTCCCCATGGCGGAATTCATGCGGCTGAAACTGGGCCCGGTCGTGATGCGCGACGAAGTGGACTATTTCCGTGAATGCCATTTGCTCGATGACATCACCGTGACGTTCGCGATGGCCGGCTTGTCGGACGATGCCAGCCGCATGTTGCTGCGCAATGAATTCTTCCGCAAAGGTGTGCTGTGCGCCCGCGTCACGTCGATGGCCGGCTGGTTCGACCTGGCCAACCGCAAGCTGACCGTACCACCGGACAACCTGGCCACACCGCTGCGCGAGCTGGCGCGGACCGACGATTTCAAGGTCTTGCCCGGCAGCGCGCGCGCAACCGGCTGATCATTCAGGGGGATATGCGAGGTATATGCGGCGGGCGCCCTGCGCAAAATGCACCTTTCAGGCAAAATGTCCTGATTGATATCAACCCGGAGCCCCGCCCCATGATTTACGAAATCGCTGAAATCCAGATCAAACCGGACACCCACGCCGCCTTCGAGGCCGCCGTCAAGGAAGCCATTCCCCTGTTCCAGCGCGCCAAGGGTTGCGAAGCCATGCGCCTGGAACGCATCATCGAGCGCCCTGACACGTACCACCTGGTGATCCAGTGGACCACCTTGGAAAACCACACGGTGGACTTCCGCGGCAGCGACGATTTCCAGTCCTGGCGCGGCCTGGTCGGTGGCTTTTTCGCGCAGCCACCGAAAGTCGAACACACTGAAACCGTCCTGACCGGCTTCTAAGCATGGTGCCGGGCCTTCAGGCCGGGCATCATCAATCCAGGCACGCCACTGCGCCGTGCGCCGGCCGGCGCGTGGCGCAGGCACAATGGGTCATCCCCGCAATGGAGCCGCCGCGATGACCACCACTGTTTACCGCAATTTCATGAGCGTAGCGGAGGCCGAGGCCGCCCGCAGCGCCCTGCTCAATGCCGGCTTTCCGCCCGCCGCCGTCCACCTGACGCCGCACAAGGCACCCGCCGCCAACACCACCGTCAGCACGGTGGAAAACATCATGAATTCCCTGACGCCGGACAGCGCCGACAATACCGACGAGCCGCGCCCGAAACCGGTCGCGTTGCTGGCCGTGGACGTGCTGGACGACGAACAGCGCGAACAGGCCGACGGCATCATGCAGCGTCATAACGCCATCGACGCCTGACTCAGGACGCCGTATGGCTGAATACTTGCCGCAGGTATGCCAGGAAGGTTTGATCCTGGCACATGGTCTTGCCCGGCGCATCGGATAATTTCGCCACCGACTGGCCATTGCAGCGCACCAGCTTCATGACGATATTCAGCGGTGCCACGCCGGTGTCGTTCGTAAGGTTGGTGCCAATGCCAAAGCCGGTCACGATGCGGCCGGCAAAATGGCGGTACAGCGACAGCGCGTTCGGCAAATCAAGGCCATCGGAAAACACCAGGCGCTTGGTATGGGCATCGATGCGCAGCGCCGCATAATGGGCCAGCGCCTTTTCTCCCCACACCACGGGGTCGCCAGAATCGTGGCGCAAACCATCGAACAGCTTGGCGAAATACAGGTCGAAGTCGCTCAGGAACGCATCCATGCCAACCACGTCGGTCAGCGCGATGCCCAGGTCGCCCCGGTATTCCTGCACCCAGTCTTCCAGCGCGGCCTTTTGAAAATCGCGCAGGCGCACGCCAAACGACTGGAACGATTGCAGGTATTCATGCGCCATGGTCCCGATCGGCACCATACCGATACGGCGCGCGATGTGCACATTGGACGTGCCCTTGAAGTAGCGTGGCGCGCTCGCCAGCAGGGTATCGACCACTTCATCGTGCCAGGCGGAGGAAAAGCGGCGGCGCAGGCCGAAGTCGGAAAATTCAAACGGGTGGCGGCGCGGCGCTTCATCGCCGAAGGCATGGAGCTGTGCGATTTTGTCCGCCAGCCGGGCCCGTCCTTCCACCATCGCGGCCGCCTGGTCGACGCGGCGGAAATACAGTTCATTGACGATGTACAGCACGAAGATTTCAAAACCCATCACGTGCACTTGCGGACCGGCGGCGCGGATGTGCAAAGTGGCGCCATCGGTGGCGACCGTGATGAATTTACGCTGGAAACGGAAGACCGTCAGAAAGTCGATGAAGTCGCTTTTCATGAAGCGCAGGCCGCGCAGGTACGCGAGTTCATCTTCCTGGAACGATAGCGAGCACAGGTGATCAAGCTGGCGCCCGACCTCCACCGCCAGTTCGGCCAGGGGAAATTGCGGCATGTTGCGGCACACGAATTCATATTCCGCATGTGCGCCGGGATGCTTGTGCAACAGCGCCTGCCACATGGTGAATTTATATAAATCCGTTTCCAGCAGGCTGCGGACAACTGGGGAGAACTGCGGCATGAAGCGGCTCCGGGAGGCAAAGCCGCATCATACCCCGTCGTGCTTACGCGGCGACCAGTTCGTCGATGGTGCTGCGGCTTTTTGCCAGGGTATCGGCCAGCGCCTGCTCGCCCATGGCCACGCCTTCGGCTTGCACGAACTGCACGTCGCTCATGCCGAGGAAGCCCAGCACGGCGCGCAGGTAGCTGGCCAGGTGGTCGAAGGCGGCGGCGGGACCGGCGCTGTAGACACCGCCGCTGGCCGTGAACACGATGACTTTCTTGCCGGTCAGCAGGCCAACCGGGCCGTTTTCACCGTATTTAAACGTCACGCCGGCGCGCGCCACATGATCGATCCACGCCTTCAAACCCGAGCTGACGGAAAAGTTGTACATCGGCGCACCGATCACCACCACGTCCGCCGCCTGCAATTCCGCCACCAGCGTGTCGGAGGTTTTCACGACGAACGCTTGTTCCGCGTTGCGCTGCTCGGCCGGGGTGAAGAACGCGCCCATCATTTGCTCGGTCAGGTGCGGCACCGGGTTGGTTGCCAGGTCGCGCTCGACGATGGTGTCGGCTGGATTCGCGGCTTGCCATTTGGCGATGAATTCTTTTGATAATTGACGCGACAGCGAACCGGAACTACGCACGCTGCTGTTGATGTAGAGAACGTTTGCCATGATGCTGCCTCCTTGGGTTGGTGAAGTTGCTGATTAAGTTGCTTGGCTTGCTGTGCATCATAGTTCGGGTTTAATATCGATGGAATACAGTTAATTTCTATCAAAACAATCGATTTTATTGATATGCGAGACCCCGGCCTGCCCTCCCTGGAACAACTTCGTGTCTTCATCGCGGTGATCGACCATGGCGGTTTCGCCGCGGCGGCCCGGGCGCTGCACCGCACGCAATCGGTGATCAGCTACACCATCGCCAATCTTGAGGAGCAGCTGAATATCGCGCTGCTGGACCGCAGCAAGCGCAAGCCGGAATTGACGGAAGCGGGCAAGGCGCTGCTGGCCGATGCGCGCGCGATCACCATGAAAGTCGATGGCATGCGATCGCGCGCCAAGGCGCTTTCCGCGGGATTGGAAGCGGAGGTGTCGCTGGTGGTGGACGTGATGTTTCCGACCTGCCTGCTGGTGCGCATTTTGAACGCCTTCCAGCAGCAATTTCCTGCCGTCGCCATGCGCCTGCATACCGAAGCGCTGGGCGCCGTCACGCAACTGGTGCTGGACCGGGTGTGCCACATCGGCATTTGCGGCGGCGTCGTCAATCCGCCCGATGCGATCGAACGCCGCGCGGCGGGCGAAGTCACGATGATGCCGGTGTGCGCCCCCAGCCATCCACTGGCGTCTTGGCCGGGCAAGATCCCGGCCTCGGCGCTGCGCGACCACATGCAGCTGGTGTTGACGGACCGCAGCCAGCTGACCGCCGGCCGCGACTACGGCGTGCTGGGCTTGCGCACCTGGCGCCTGGCGGACCTCGGGTCGAAACATGCGCTGCTGCGGGGCGGCCTGGGCTGGGGCAGCATGCCGCAAGCCATGATCAGCAATGACCTGGCCCATGGCTGGCTAGTGCAGCTGGATGTGGCCGACGGCAAGGCGTTCCAGTACCCGCTGTACGCGATCAACCGCAACGATGAAGAACCCGGGCCGGCCGGGCGCTGGCTGATGCAGCAATTCCTGGAGCTCGACCACAGCCTGCCGCACGACGCGTATTGAACGCGGGAGAAACCAATAGCGCCCGCTCCTACACGGCGCAGGCGGGCTGTCCTATGGCGTGCCCGGCGCGGCGGGCCTACGATGAATTCACTGTTTTCAACAGGAGATCATGATGGCTAAGCAACGGCAAAAGAAATCCGCGCGCACCCAGAAAAACATGCAATCGCAATTTACCCAGGGCATGCAACAAGGGACGGCGCTGAACCAGCAGAGCGCACGGGAAGCGTCATCGAGCACCACGCACCGCGACCGCGGCACCGGGGCGCGCGGCGACAGCACGCACCAGCGCTATACGTCCGATGTGCGCAAGGATGACTTGCGGCGCGCGGAAGGCGGCAAGACGCGGACCGACAAGGAAATCCGCTGAAGACTGACAGTTGAAGACTGACAGCCAAGGGCTGACGGCTGACGGCGAACGCCTCAGGCCAGCCGCGCGCACTGCGCGACAATTTCCCGCTCGATCGCATCGAGCGGGACCGTCTTTTCCACCGCCCCCAGTTTGACGGCTTCCTTCGGCATGCCGTACACCACGCAGCTTTTCTCGTCCTGCGCGACCGTGCGGGCGCCCGCCTTGCGCATTTCCAGCAAGCCCAGCGCGCCGTCGTCGCCCATGCCGGTCATGATGATGCCCAAGGCATTGGAACCCGCGCTCTTGGCGACGGAACGGAACAGCACATCGACCGAGGGCCGGTGCCGGTTGACCAGCGGCCCGTCGATGACGTCAACGTAATAGGTGGCGCCACTGCGGCGCACCAGCATATGCTTGCCGCCCGGTGCGATCAGCGCCACGCCGGCCCGGACCCGGTCATTGGTTTCTGCTTCCTTGACGGCAATCGCACAGATGCTGTTCAGGCGCGCGGCAAACGCACCCGTGAATTTTTCCGGCATATGCTGCACCACGACAATCCCCGGCGCATCCGGCGGCAAGGCGCCCAGCACCCGCTCCAGCGCCTGGGTGCCACCGGTCGACGTCCCGATCGCCACCAGCGGTTCCGATGGCGGCACGGCGGTACCGTCGCAGGGCGGCAGGATGGCGTCGGCGCTGAGTTTGGCGGGCGGCGGCATCAGCGGGGGCGGCGGGGGCGCGGGTTTGCGGCGCAGCAGTGTGTCGTCGCTGTGCACCTGGGCCGTGACGCCGGCCGCCATGCGAATGGCAGCAATCAATTCATCGGCATGGATCGTCAAGTATTCGCGCAGGTTGCCGCGCGGGCGGTTGACCACGGCCACCGCGCCGGCCGACAGCGCTTCGACCGACAATTGCGTGCTGTCGGCCGTCAGCGACGAACAAATCACGACTGGCAGCGGTTTTTCACTCATGATTTTGCGCAGGAAAGTAATGCCATCCATGCGCGGCATTTCAATGTCCAGCAACACCACGTCCGGCCAGTGCATGCGCATCCGTTCCATGGCCAGCAAGGGATCGGCCACGGCATAGGTCACCTGGATGCCCGGGGTGGCATTGAGCAGGCCAGTCAGCACTTGCCGCACCACGGCCGAATCATCCACCACCAATACCTGTATGCTCATGCGGGTTTCCGGTAAATCGAAGGCGCCAGCGCCGCCACATCAGCATTGATGTCGTTCAGGCTTTCCGAATGGCCGATGAACAGATGGCCCCCCGGTTTCAGCTGCTGCACCACGCGCGCCACCACCTGGCGCTTGGTCTCCGTATTGAAATAAATCAGTACGTTGCGCAGGAAGATCACGTCAAACAACCCGACCTGCGGCAACGTCATATTCAAATTCATTTCCATGAATTGTACTCGTTGTCGCAAGGAACGCTCCACCAGCAGCGTTCCGTCATACTCGCCAGTGCCTTTCAGGCAATATCGGCGCAGGTAATCGGGGGGGATATGGTTGGCGCGGGCTTGCATGTAATGGCCGGTGCGGGCTTGCGCCAGCACCCGGGTGCTGATGTCGGTGGCCGTGATTTCCCACGGTTGCTGGTCCAGAATATCGTCCAGCACCATGGCCACGCTGTAGGGTTCTTCCCCGGACGAGCAGGCCGCGCTCCATACCCGCAAGGCCGGGCTGCGCCCGCGCGCCTCTTGCGCAATCTTGCGCAAGAGGTCGAAGTGCTTGCTTTCCCGGAAAAAATAGGTTTCGTTGGTGGTCAGCAAATCGACCACGATTTGCTTTTCTTCCGGCGCGCGGCCACTGGACAGCAGCTGGAAGTATTCGCTATAGGAAGCGATCTGGTGTTGCTGCAAGCGGCGCGACAGGCGCCCGCTGACCAGCGCTTTTTTACTGTTGGACAGCGTAATGCCTGCCGAATCAAAAATAAACCGCTGGAACTGCGCAAATTCCTGGTCGCTGATGGCGATCGGCGTCATGTTCATACCTGCCACCATCCGTGTCAAAACCGGGTGAACAGCGCTTCGTCCGGTTCGCCCTCCTGGAAATGCGCCACGCGCGGCATGGCTTTGGCCGCCGCTGCGGCGCGGCTCTTGCCGCCTTGGCCGACGGTGCCGGTCCTGCGCATCGGCATCACCCGTGCAGTGGGCGGTGCGTCGCGCCATTCCGATGGCGCCGTGCCGCCGGCCACGCGGAAGAAGGAAATCGCGGCCTGCAATTCTTCGGCCTGGCTGCTCATTTCTTCGGCGGTGGACGCCAGTTCTTCGGAACCCGCCGCATTTTGCTGCGTGGCGCCGGACAACTGGCTGATGGCGGCATTGATCTGCCCCACCCCGGTCGACTGTTCTTCCGACGCCGCCGTGATTTCCTGCACCAGGTCAGAGGTGTGCTTGATGGTCGGCACCATTTCATCGAGCAGCTTGCCGGCCTTTTGCGCCAGTTCGACGCTGGACGACGCCACTTCGGAAATTTCCTGCGCGGCCACTTGCGACCGTTCGGCCAGCTTACGCACTTCGGCCGCCACCACGGCAAACCCTTTGCCGTGCTCACCGGCCCGGGCCGCTTCAATCGCGGCGTTCAGCGCCAGCAAATTGGTTTGATAGGCGATGTCATCGATGATGCCGATCTTTTTCGCGATTTGCGTCATGGCGTCCACCGTGGAGCGCACCGCCACGCCGCCTTCGGCCGCTTCCAGCGCCGCCTTGCTGGCCATGCCATCGGTCACGCGGGCGTTTTCCGTATTCTGGGCAATCGACGCCGTCATTTGCTCGACCGAAGCGCTGGTCTGTTCCACACCGGCCGCCTGCTGGCTCGACGATTGCGACAGTGCCTGCGCGGTGGCGCTGACTTCTTCCGATGCCCCCGCCAGCACACGGGCGCTGCTGGTCACTTCCGCCACCACCGACGACAGCTTGTCCACCATGGCTTTCATGGAATGCAGCAGGCTACCCTTGTCGCCATGGCGCAAGCGGATATCCACCGCCAGGTTGCCTTGCGCCACTTCGCTGACGATTTGCGCGGCATAGGCCGGCTCACCGCCCAGCTGGCGCACCAGGCCGCGAATCAGCAGCCATGACAGCACCGAGCCAAACGCCAGGCCGCCCGCCATCATCAGCATGTTGATATGCACGGTCGCGTCATAGGCCTTCACCGCCGCGTCATATTCTTCCTTGGCCACGTGTTCCTGCAGGTTGCGCAACTTGTACAGCAACTCCAGCGCCACATAGAAATCCTTGTCCAGGATCTTGATCGAGTCTTGCGCCTGTTTCATGTTACCGGCGCGCAGCATGGCGACCACGGCCTGGCGCTTTTCCAGGTAGGCACTCCATACCGGCAAGAATTCTTCGGTCAACTTCTTTTCTTCCGGCGTCAGGAAGGTGGCAATGTATTCGCCCCACTGCTTATTGAATTCGGCATAATTGCGGTCCGCCGCCGCCAGGCCGTTTTCCACGTCGTCGCTGCCTGTCAGGGTGGTTTGCAGCGTCCGGTAGCGCTGGCGCAGCATCATGTCGCCCACCTTGGCCAGCTGGCCCAGCGCCACCGTGCGGTCCGCATACACGGTTTTCAGGCGCTCGTTGGAAGAATGCATGCCATTCAGGCCCGCATAGCCAACACCCAGCATCAACCCGCTCAACACGGCCACCAGCAAACTCAGCCGGGCGCCGACGGTCAGCTTCGACAACCACGTCATGGCAACACCAGCTTTTGCACGGCGCCCAGCAACACTTCCGGCCTGAATGGTTTGACCACCCACGCCTTGGCCCCGGCCGCCTGCCCTTCACGCTTCTTTTCTTCCTGCGATTCCGTGGTCAGCATGATGACCGGCGTAAACTTATGGCTGGCCTTTTGCTTCAACTCACGCACGAAGGAAATACCGTCCATGTTCGGCATGTTGACGTCGCACACGATCAAGTTGACCTTTTGCGCATCGAGCTTATTCAGCGCGATCTGGCCGTCGGCCGCTTCCACCACGTCATAACCAGCGCCCTTGAGCGCAATATTGACCACTTGCCGCAGCGAAGCCGAGTCGTCCACCACCATGATGGTTTTTGCCATGTTATCTCTCCAGTTGACGCAACCGCGCCTTTTAGTTGGGTCAGACTGTATCCATGGGGTATTTCTTTGTAACCTGTACTTTGGTACATGTGACAAAGTTCCGTATCGTAATGCCAATAATCTGTTGCCCCACTGCACCAAAGTACAAGTTACGCGGCGGTGCGTGTTGCCTACAGTGGATTCATGGCACACGCATCCCACACCACCGACATCTTCCTGCTTCCCGGCGAATACTTCGTCGGCGGCGCCGGGCATCGGATCCGCACCCTGCTGGGGTCGTGCGTGTCGATCATCCTGTGGCACCCGGAACGCAAGATCGGCACCATGTCGCACTTCCTGCTGTCCTCGCGCAACCAGGACAAATCAGCCGGACTGAACAGCCGCTATGGCGCGGAATCGCTGGAATTGATGTTGTCGGAATTGCGGGTCATGGGAGTGGACCCGAAAGAATGCCAGGCCAAGATCTTCGGCGGCGGGCAAATGTTCCCCGGCGCGTCACAAAGCATCGGCCGCCAGAATGGCGAAGAAGCGCTGCGGCTGCTGCAGGCGCATGGCATCCGCGTGGTATCGGAAAGCCTGTATGGCGTCGGCCACCGCAATATTATTTTTGACATCAGCAGCGGTAATGTCTGGAGCCGCCATGTGGCGCCAGGCCAGCAACCCGCCGAAAACGCGGTGCGCCGTCCCCACGCCAGGCGCGCGGGCCTGCATGCCACTTTGACGCAAGCGGCGCACCAGCAAGCGGTGGAAGCGCTGGCGCAGGCCGCGCTGCCGGACGAGGCGGCGCCTCCCGGCAAGGGCAAGCGCGCCATCAGCAGCGCGCTGCGGTTCTTCTCGCTGACGCAGTGAATTAAAACTTAACGAACGCGGCGCAGTGACGAAACCTGGTCATTCATGTTGCCCAGGTTGTCGTAACGGCCAGGACCATACACCTGGCAGCGGCCGCCAAAGTTGTCGTGTTCGCACAGTTGCCACTGGCCTTCGTAAATCACCATCGAACTGGCGCGGTCATTGAAATCCGCGCCGCGCATGCTGCCGGCTTCCCCCTGGAATGAAACACGGCGGCCTTCAAAGCGCGCATGCTCAAACAGTTCGATCGGGTCTGGACGATCGAAGCCGCCACGGCGGTCGCGCTGTTCTTCGCGCCGTTCACGGCGTTCCTGGCGGTCGTCGCGGCCGTCATGGTCGCGGTCGCGGTAGCCGCGGTTGCCGCGTTCGACCTGGCGCGCCGACGAGATGCTGTTGTTAAAGTTGCGCAAGTTCGGGTATTCGCCCCGCTCAAACACGGCGCAATAGCCGCCGAAATCCTTGTCGGCGCAAATTTCCCACACACCGGAATGCACGATCATGCTCGATGCACGGTCGTTGAAGCCGGCATCGCGCAAGTTGCGGGTGCCGTCGCGCACAGTGACTTCTTCGCCACGGAAGTTTTCACGCGCAAACAGGGTGATTTCACCGGCGCTGGCGGCGGCGATTTGCCCCATCAGTGCTGCGGCCAAGGCCAGTATCGTTGTACGTTTCATTTTTTTAGCTCCTTGTTGTTCCCGCCGCGGCTGCCATGTCATCGCATGGCTCAATTGCGCGGCTGTATTCTTGGTCAACGTTTTGACTCAACCGTCAGCCTACACGACGTTGTAACAAATTCCTACGATAGAATGTCCGTTTCCCTTAGCAGAACGTCCATGCCCACCACTTTTACGCTCCCGAATATCCGCCGCGAAGCGGCCGCCCTTTGGACTCTGGCGTGGCCGGTCCTGGTGGGCCAGCTGGCCACGGTCGGCATGGGCGTGGCCGACGTGGCGATGACCGGCCACGCCAGCGCCACGGAACTGGCGGCGGTGGCGCTGGGCACGTCGGTCTGGTCGATCATCCTGGTCACCGTGACCGGCACCATGATGGCGATTAATTCCGTGGTGGCGCACCAGGTCGGCGCGGGTGAAACCAGCGCGATTGCCCATTCGGTGCGGCAGGCGCTGTGGAAAGCGCTGGCGGTCGGCCTGCTCGGCGCGCTGGCGTGCAATGCCGCCACGGTGCTGTTCGACCATTTGCAGATGGCGCAGGACGTCAATGACCGCGCCACCCTGTTCGTCCACATCATCAGTGCCGGCATGCCGGCCTATGCCGCCTACCGCGCCCTGTACGGCTACAGCACCAGCATCAACGAAACCAAGCCGGTGATGGTGATTGCCCTGCTGGGCCTGGCGTTCAACGTGGCGGTGAACTGGGTGCTGATCTTCGGCCACCTTGGCATGCCGAAACTGGGCGGCATCGGCTGCGCGGTGGCGACCGCCGCCTGCATGTGGCTGATGCTGGGCGCCATGCTGGTGTGGGTCAAGGTGGCGCCCGCCTACCGCCAGACATACCCATTCACGCACTGGGAATGGCCGCACTGGCCGGAAATCCGCGCCATGCTGAAACTGGGCCTGCCCACCGGCATCACTTACTTTGCCGAAGTCAGCGCGTTTGGCGCGGTCAGCCTGCTGGTGGCGCGCTTTGGCGTGGTGGAAGTATCGGCGCACCAGATCGCGCTCAATTTCGCCTCGCTGGTGTTCATGGCGCCGCTGTCGTTTGGCATCGGCGTCATCACGCGGGTGGGCCAGGCCATGGGCGAAGCCAATCCGGCACAGGCGCGCTTTGCCGCCTGGGTCGGCGTCGGCATGTCGCTGTCGTTCGCGGTACTGTCGGCAATCGGCATTGCCCTGTTCAACCAACAGATTGCCGCCGCCTACACCTCGGACCTGGCGGTGCAGGCGCTGTGCGCGCAACTGCTGCTGTTCGGCGCCCTGTTCCAGCTGTCCGACGCCACGCAGGTGGCGGCCTCGTGCGCGATCCGTGGCTATAAAGTCACGCGCCAGCCGATGCTGATCCAGCTGTTCGCATTCTGGATCTTTGCCCTGCCGCTGGGCTGCATACTCGGCCTGGCGCCGGCGTGGGCACCGTGGGCCCCGGCCGCGCCGATGGCCGCCGCCGGGTTCTGGATCGGGCTGGTGCTGGGGCTGACGATTGCCGCTGTGCTGCTGAGCTGGTCGTTGTATGTGCTGGCCAACCAGCGGGTGCGCAAACATACCGGTGCGCACTCCGACGTCCCGTTGGCGGCAACATCGTAGGGCGGTTTTCGCAACGCGAAAGCCGCCATGCGGGCCGAACGATTGATGGTTTTTTACCCGGTATTCCATACCCTTGCTTCCTGCCACTCTGGTATTGTCTTGCCGCAATTCCCGTCATCCACACGAGCGACTTCCCATGCGAACGATTCTTTCCTCCTTGGCCGCATTGGCCACCCTGGCCACCACGCCCGCTTCCGCCGAGCGCCTGACCCTGGACCGTATCCATGCCGACCCGGCGCTGGCCGGCGAAGCCTTCCGCAACCTCAAAGTATCGCCCGACGGCGCCCGCGTGACGTTCCTCAAGGGCCGCGACGACAACCAGTTCCAGATGGATCTGTGGGAATACAACCTGAAGGACAAGACCAAGCACCGCCTGGTGGATTCGAAGACCCTGGTGCCGGAAGAAAACCTGTCCGACGCGGAAAAAGCGCGCCGCGAGCGCGAGCGCACGGCCAGCCTGAAAGGCATCTTGAATTACAGCTGGTCGCCGGACGGCAAGCAATTGCTGGTGCCGATCGCGGGCAACCTGTACCTGATCGACGTGGCGAAACCGGACACCGCGCGCCTGGTGGCGTCCGGCCAGGTGCTGGACCCGAAAATTTCGCCGCAAGGCCGCTATGTGTCGTTCGTGCGCGCCCAAAACCTGTTCGTGATCGACCTGTCCACCGGCAAGGAGCGCCAGCTGACCACCGATGGCCAGGGCACGATCCACAACGGCGAAGCGGAATTCATCGCGCAGGAAGAAATGGGCCAGCGCACCGGCTACTACTGGGCGCCGGACGACAGCGCGATTGCCTATAAACGCTACGATGAGGCGCCGGTGCCGGTGGTGCGCCGCTTTGAAATTTACGCGGACCGCACCGAGGTGATCGAGCAGCGCTACCCGGCCGCAGGCGATGCCAACGTGACCGTGCAACTGAAAATCGTGTCGCCCGCCACCGGCGAGATCCGCGAAGTCGACCTGGGCGCCAATCCCGACATCTACCTGGTGCGCGCCGACTGGAGCGCCAACAGCCGCGCGCTGTTCTTCCAGCGCCAGAGCCGCGACCAGAAAACCCTGGAACTGGTGTCGGTCGATGCCGCCACCCTGAAGCAAAAAGTCGTGATCACGGAAACCGCCGATACCTGGACCACGATCCACGACGATTTGCGCTTCCTGAAGAGCCGCGACGCCTTCATCTGGACCTCGGAACGTTCGGGCCGCAACCACCTGTACCTGTACAACCTCGATGGCAAGCTGCTGCACCCGATCTCGAAGGGTGAATGGGGTATCGACAATGTGCTGGCGGTCGATGAAAAGGCCGGCAAGGTCTATGTCGCGTCGAACCGCGACGCGGTCACGGACAAGCAAATCTATGCGCTGCACATCGATGGCAGCACGGCCGCCAATCCCAAGCGCATCACCCAAGCCGACGGCTGGCACGATGCCGCGTTTGCACGCAATGGCGAAGTGTTTGTCGATACCTTCTCCGACCCGGACACCCCGCCGCAAGTGTCGATCCGCCGCGCCGACGGCGCGATGGTGACCTGGCTGGAAGAAAACAAAGTCGATGGCAAGCATCCGTACGCCCCTTACAAGGCCGACCACTTGCGCACGGAATACGGCACCTTGAAGGCGCAGGATGGCCAGACCCTGTATTACTCGATGATCAAGCCTTACAAGTTTGATGCGGCGAAGCGCTATCCGGTCTACCTGTCCACCTATGGCGGCCCGCACGCGCAGCACGTGTCGCGCAAATGGGGCAACTACTTTGACCAGTACATGGCGCAGCAGGGCTTTGTCGTGTTCCGCCTCGATAACCGTGGCTCCAGCCGCCGCGAGCGCGCCTTCACCGACGCCAACTACAAGCGCCTGGGCGAAGTCGAAGTGCAGGACCAACTGGCGGGCGTGGCGTTCCTCGGCAAGCAAAGCTTTGTCGACGCCAAGCGCATCGGCGTGTTCGGCTGGAGCTATGGCGGCTTCATGACCTTGCGCCTGCTGTCCCAGGCGTCGGACAAGATCGCCATGGGCGTGTCGGTGGCGCCGGTGACGGACTGGAAACTGTACGACACGCACTACACGGAACAGTTCATGAGCTCGCCGAAAGACAATCCGCAAGGCTATGCGCAAAGCAGCGTGTTTGCCCATGCCGATGGCTTGAAGTCGCCGTTGCTGCTGGTGCACGGCATGGCCGACGACAACGTGCTGTTCACCAACACCACGCGCATGATCGATGCGCTGGTGAACCGTGGCACGCAGTTTGAACTGATGACCTACCCCGGCGCCAAGCACGGCATTTCCGGCAAACTGCCGCAGCGCCATGTGTATGGAAATATCGAGGCGTTCTTCAAGAAGCACTTGAAGCCCGAGAGTAACTAAACAAAAACCCGGCCATGGCCGGGTTTTTGTTTTCAGGCGACGACCGATCAGCGGTTACCGCGGTCGATCGCATCCTTCACGGCTTCCTTGGCGTCGCCAATGCCCTTCTGCAGCTTGCCTTCGGACTGTTTCGACAAACCCTTGGCTTGCTGTTCGGAACTACCCACCAGTTCACCGGTTTTTTGCTGCACTTTACCGGCGACTTCCTTGGCTTTACCTTTGATTTGGTCCTTGTTCATGATGACCTCCTGAAAATATGCACACGCCAAACGGTGTGCCCAGGAAAAGGATAGCCAGCGGGCATGCCTGCATCTGTACGTTGACTAACACTTGCGCCAGACACTGGCCAGCCATGGCTGCTGATCGCGTGGCAAGCCGGGCGGACGGTAGTAATGGTGCAGCGGCGCGAACCCGGCCGCCGTCACGAAACGGGCCCATGACTCGTAATCGTGGTAACTGCCATAACGCGCGCCATTCCACCCTTCCTGGTTATTGCCACGGGGATTGGAGCTGAACAGGACGCCGCCGGGTTTCAACGCCGCCTGCAGCCGCAGCAGCACATCGGGCAGCACGGCGCTGGGCACGTGGAACAGCGACGCATTGGCAAAGATGCCGTCGAAATGACTGTCCGGCAGGTGCAGGTCAATAAAATCCTGCAGCCACACGTCGCAACCGCTGTATTCCCGCGCCATGCGCACGAATTCCTTTGATCCGTCGATGCCGGTGGCGGTATGGCCCAGTTCCGTCAACCGCTTCAAATCGCGCCCCGGCCCGCATCCCAGATCGAGGATGCGGAATGGGGCCGTGCCTTCGATGGCATCGAGCAGCGCCGCGATATTCTGGCTCACATCATGGTCGCGCGTGCCGTCAAAAAATTGCTGCGCGCTGCGGTCGTAATGCGCCAGTGTCGTCTCGGTGGTTTTCTTGATCTGCCCGATATCCATCGCTATCCTTGAAAAAAGCGCTTACCAGACGCGCACGCGCTCTTGCGGCGCCAGGTACAGCTGCTGGCCCTGCTGCACGTCGAAGGCCTTGTACCACGCGTCGAGGTTGCGCACAGTATACGTGCGCCACTTGGCCGGTGCGTGGCCATCGGTCATGACCTGGCGGCGCAGCGAGGCGTCCCGCACCAGGTTGCGCCAGCTGCGCGCATAGCCGAGGAAGAATTCGCGGTCCGCCACGGTCGGGTTGGCGGCCTTGAAGGCGTCATAGGCGGCCGCCAGGCCGGCCAGGTCGGACAGGTTTTCGCTCAGGGTCAGCTGGCCGTTCAGCGCCAGGTCCGGGAACGCCTTGTAGGCAGAATACTGCGCCACCAGCGCTTGCGTGGCGGTCTTGAAGTGGGCCGCGTCATCCTTGGTCCACCAGTCGCGCAGGCGGCCGTTCGAATCGAATTGCGAACCCGTGTCATCGAAACTGTGGCTGATTTCATGGCCGATCACGGCGCCGATTGCGCCATAGTTGACGGCGTCCGTGCCATTCAAGTCAAAGAACGGCGGCTGCAGGATCGCGGCCGGGAAGTTCAGGGCATTTTGCATCGGCAGGTTGACGGCATTGACCAGTTGCGGCGGCATGCACCACTCCTTGCGGTCCACCGGCTGGCGCAGCTTGGCCAGTTGCTGCGCGGTGTACAGCTTTTCCGCGCGCTCGGCATTGCCATACGCATCATCGGCTTTGACCTCCAGCTGCGCATACGAGGTCCATTTTTCAGGATAACCGACACCGACATACAGCACGTCGAGCTTGGCGTGGGCTTCCTTGCGCGTGGCCGGATCCATCCACGCCAGCTTGTCGATACGCTGGTGGAAAGCCTTGACGATATTGGCCACCATGCCTTCGAGCTTGGCCTTGGCTTCCGGCGGGAAGTACTTGCCGACATACAGCTTGCCGACCGCGTCCGGCATGGCGCCATTGACCGCCGCCAGGCCACGCTTCCAGCGCGCCGCCAGTTGCGGTGTGCCGGACAGGGTGCGGCCATAGAAATCAAAGTACTGTTCAACAAAGGCTTGCGGCAGGTTGTTGGCGCGGTGGTTGATGGTGTGGAAGGCCAGGAAATCCTTCCAGGCATCGAGCGAACAATCCTGCAACTGCTTGGCGGCGCCCGTGATGGCGCTCGGGTGCCACAACATGAATTGCCGTTGCCCTTTCAGGCCGGCGCTGGCGAAGAACAGGTGCCAGTCCATGCCCGGCGCCTTCTTGCTGAAATCGTGCAGTGACCAGGTGTGGTTGGATTTGGCCATGTCGGCCGAATCTTCGCGCGTTGCGTGCGACAGCGCCAGTTTGCGTTCCAGGTCGAACACGCGCGCGGCGCGGGTTTCCGGGTCGCTGAAACCGGCCAGCTTGAGCATGGCGGCGATGTGCGCCTGATAGGCCGTGCGCAGGCGGTGCATGCGCTCGCTGTCATCCAGGTAATAAGCGCGGTCCGGCATGCCCAGGCCGCCCTGCAGCAAATACGGCACATTGCGATTAGGATCATTCAAGCCTTGCGACACCCACAGGCCGAACAGGTTTTCAGTCTGGAAGTTGGTGGCGTTCAACGGATCGACGTCGGCGCGGATCGATTCCCCCAGCGCACGGGTTAATTCCTTCTTGTCGCGGAGCGCGCGGATCTTGTCGAGCGCCGGTGTCAGCGGCGACAGGCCGCGCGCTTCGATCGCGGTGTCGTTCATGAAGGCGCGGTAATAGTCGCCGACTTTCTTTGCTTCCGCATCCGGCGAACCCGCCGCCGCTTCCACCAGCTTGATAATGCGCTGGTTGGTTTCCTCGCCCAGTTGCGACATGCCGCCCCACGAACTGCGGTCGTCCGGGATTTTCGTACTGTTCAGCCAGTCCGCGTTGGCATAGCCAAAGAAATCATCGCCGGGCAGAACCATGGCTGCGGTGCCGGCTGCGGTGGCGGCCTCGACCGGCGCGGCAGGTGGGGCAACGGTATCCGCGGCGGTGGCATAAGCGGCAACAAACTGGAGTGCACCGCACAGCGCGAGGCTGATGGCGGTCTTGGTGGGTGAGTGCATGGGAAGGGTTCCTCTTATCGTGTTTTTTTGTAATTTCAGGGCGTGGTACGCCAGGCTGCACTGTATTGCGTCCGCCATTTTGATGCCTGCACAATGCGACAAACTGCAAAATTTCAGGACAGGCTGCAGGAATCGGCGCCTACGGTGCAGTACTGCAACAAAAAGCCCCAACAGAGGAAAAATTCACTATATAGTTCATCTACAGCAACGCATTCCAACAGGAGACCCTTTATGAAACTTGAAGCACTTTTCCAGAATCCCACCGCGTTGCCCACTGCACCGAAAGTCGTCGAGGAATTGATTTCCAGTTTTGACAAGGCCAGCGTCTCCACGGAAGAAGTTGCTAAAAAACTGTCGGCCGATCCGGTGCTGAGCGCCAAGCTGCTGCGCCTGGCCAACTCCGCGTATTACCACGTGTCGCGCTCGATCGGCACGGTGGAAGACGCGGTGCTGATGCTGGGCTTCGTGACGGTGCGTACGCTGGTCATCAGCTCCGGCCTGGTTAGCGGTTTCAAATCCGTTCCCGGCCTCGACTTGAAACAGTTCTGGCGCTACAGCCTGTACACGGCGTGCTCCGCCAAGTGGATTGCCAAGAAAACCAAGGAAAACACCGACCTCGCCTTCACCATCGGCATGATGCACGGCATCGGCCAACTGGTGGTGCACGCCGCCATGCCGGAGCAGGCCATGCAGCTCGATAAAGTGGCCGGTCCGCTGGATTCGCGCCGCCTGGACACCGAACAGCAATCGTTCGGCTTCACCTATGCCGACGTCGGCGCCGAACTGGCCCGCCGCTGGAAATTCCCAGAGGTGTTTGCGGAAACCATCGCGACGTTCCCGGACCCGCTGAACGATGAAAACGCCACCCACCTGTCCGGCGTGATCCACCTGGCATCGTGGCGCGCCCGTGTGGAAGAAAACGGCTTGTCGCAGGAAGAAATCGAAGCCTGCTACCCGGTCGACCTGGCCGCCGAACTGGGCCTGGCGCCCAACGCGCTGCTGGACGACATGCCGCCACCAAGCGAGCTGAGCGCGGGCCTGGAAGAACTGGTTAAATAAACAACATTAAATCAACCGAAGCGCGGCCCGTGCCGCGCTTTTTTACGTCAGGAATGTTGTCGTTTTGATTAGCCAAAAACTTTTTTCAAAATATTTTTAGTTTTTTTCAAAAAAACCCTAAAGTTCCCCGCAGGCATGACGTTAATCCAGACAAGCAGTAATCCATTTCCACTTTCCGGGATACGCCATGACCTCGAACGAAGTCCTCTCCATGTATGAAAATGTTGCCGGTTTGACTGGCAAAATGGTGATGGCTGCGCGCGCCAGCGACTGGGAAAGCCTGGGCCGCCTGGAAAACCAGACCGCCGCGACGGTCGCCACCGTGACGACCGGCGCCACCGTGCCAGCGCAACAAGGCGACGCCCGCGCCCGCAAGATCGCCCTGCTGAAACAGATTCTCGCCAACGACCGCGCTATTCGCGACGTGACGGAACCTTGGATGGAGCAGGTGCCGGGGGTTCGGCAATAAGCCCCTCCCCTCCTTCTGATTTTCCTGAGAAAGCGCCTTTGAGGCGCTTTTTTGTTGTCTAAGGTATCGTGGGCTGAGGTGGGGTTGGGTTTGGGATTTGGGCGTGATAAAGTGGGATGACTATTTGGCAATCAAAAGAAGATGCTGGTGTTCCGGGCTGAATCTCGTGACTTTGTCGGGAGAGGGGGCGGCGGATCGGGGGGGGTACTTCACGATGGGCCCAGCCTTGATCCTGTTAATGAATCACGCCTCGACCACTTCGCTCCGCTCTTGGGCCGCTGGCTGTTTCACCAGCGCGGCGCATGCTGGCGTTTGGGCCGCTGGCGGTGCGGCGCCTTGCGGCAAGCGCCAACTGGTCCGGTATGCTGGCGTTCGTGTGGGCGCTTGCGCGGGCAAGCTGGCGGCTGGTCCTTCGCGGCCAGTTCGTGCGCTGTGCCCATCATTTCATTCCAGCGGATCGCCTACGGCGCCCGCTGAATTCCAACGTTGGGCCTGTTGATGGAGCAGTCAAAATTGCCGCCGAAAGATGAGTTGCCGCGATGGTTTCAAATCCCACTGGGACTGCTACTGTGTGTGTTCGCGATTCCATGCCTCTTGGGTTCACTCGCGCTTGCATTCAGTCCAAATGAGAAAGCTCCGATCTTGGCTCCGTTGTTCGGAATACTCATGGTTTTGGCATGTTTCTGGTTGTTTGTAATCGCCACTCGGCTCATCAGCGGGAAGAAAAAGCATGGTGGACTCATGGGGCCACGCGCATTGCGGCTCTCGGCCTGGATATTTGCAGTGATTCCCGTAAGTTCGATTTTGACAGGATCGTTTTTTGACCATCCGATTCGATATGGTTTTTTGGGCGCCATCTACCTCAGCACTTTTTTCGGACTTCGCAGCCTTTCATTTAAACGCGAAGCTGATATTGCCCAACAATGTGCTCCAGCGGATGGCCTGCGGCCCCCGGTGAGCTAGAACGTTGGACCGATCAATGAAGAGCCACAGGACACAGTTTGCCATTCTCATTGCGCTATTTGCCACGTGCCTGTTTGGCCGCATGTCCTTCATTGCAAGTAGCGGTGCATTTGAAAATCCTGATCCGACGCAATTTCAGCGGCTCCGAATGATCTGGTGGACCGCATACTGGGCTGTTCCTGCCTTGGTCATTGGCACGTTTATTTCGCGTCGAATTATGGTTGTCGCTGCTGCTACTAATTTGCTTGGCGGACTGATCCTGTTAGCGCTGGAATATCGGCATATCGTTCCCGTGGGGGATTATTTTCCACGCCCGCGTGAACTCTTTGGCGCGGCTGCGGAATTAGCTACCGTGATTCCTTTAGCAGCCTTGTTTGCGATGGGTGCAAAAATAGCGGTCTGTAAAATTGTAGCCCGACGAATCGAATGAACATCAAGCCCAACCAAACATTGCAGCCGACGCCTACGGCGCGGCTGAATTTTCTATAGGGGCTGCTTAATAGGAAAAAATATGGGTTTAGGACTTTTGCCATGGGAGCGCCTGCCCGCCTACATTTTGGGGCCGCTGATCTGCACGCTTAGCCTTTGGCTGATGTTGGAGGGATTTTTTCCTACCGGTTGGCACTTGGTGTTCGAGATTAGCTTCTTTATTTTTGGGGTATGGATTGTCTGGTATCGGTATAAAACTGGAGTGGAACCGCTTTGGTCCAATGAGCAGAGGAATGCTGCGTGTCGAGGTAAAGACTCAGATCCGAAGAGCAAGTAACCCATGCCCAAGTAAGCGAGGCGGCGCTTCGACATGGGCTCCCGGTATAGCACTTAGAAACATGATAAATATGCCTATTTTTTCCATCCAAGGGCCGCCCACCGACATGCTTCGGCGCTTGCCGGTGGGCGGCCCTCACGTCCAATGTTGGACCACTTGAATGGAAACTCGTTGCGTCGCGGATATTGTCGGTCCTTGGAAGCAGCCTGACTTCGAGTCGAGCCTGATTGCTCGATGCCGGGACAATTGGTTGATTCCTGTGGGAGAACTCTCGAACTATGTGTTGGCTACCTTTATTCGTCAACGAATCGCGTGGGATCTCGCCTTGCCCGAGGCACGGCGACGCCTTGCTGCTGGTTTCTTTGATGACACAGAGCTTTACGATGACGAATTGTTCGTAGCAATTTCGGAGGCGCTGATGATTTCATTCGCAAATTCTTCGCCCAACAATCCAATTCAACGGACGCCAGACGGCGCTACTGATCGTTGACGTTGGCGTCTGGTCTGCCGCTGAGTGCGGACAATCCCTCTGAGCTTGGCGCTGGACGCAGGTGATTATTTCTCTTCCGTTGCTGTGGAAATGTTTTGGTCCGTGGTATCTTTCAGGCAACGGTAGCGATTGGCTTTTCTGTGCTGGCAATTCCAGCGTGCCGGTCGCGCTTCGCTCTTGGCGGCGTCTTCTTCGGTCCTTGCGGCATGGACTTCACTGGCCACTCCAGCGGACTGGCCGGACGCTGCGCTATCCAAGTTTTAATTTATCGGCCGCCAGCCGCTTAGCTTTCACGTAGGAAAGCTCCAGTGTGCGCCGAGGACACATTTCAACAATTTCACTACTGCTGGGAACTTATTCGATGAGACAACTTATTGCGGTGGCCTTCATTCCTTTCGCTCTGCTTTGCGCTGCCGGCGAGAGCTTTGCCGCCACAACCGCCGACATACCTTATACCTGTCCAATCGGTGGGGAGCACTTTATTAATAAGGAGCGCGTCGCTGTGCACAAAGAAGGCACCATGCTCGACCTACGTCCCTATGGAAGCTATGACGGCATCTGGCCTCTGCCCATCTGCCCGGGCAATGGCTTTGTCATGTACCAAAAGAAATTTACACCCGAAGAAGTAGCGAAGTTGACGCTGTATGTGACGAGCCCGGACTACGTGCAGATGAAGGACAAGGAGACGTCCTATTACCTCGCATCCAAACTCATGAAATACATGGGCGAAAAGGATGCAGATATTTTCTACAGTTTGCTAATCGCAACCTGGCAAGCAAGAGCTCCTGACGAATATGCGCGCTATGCGCGGGAAGCGGTGGAAATGCTTCGCAAGATGAGTGCTGGTCCTGCGGCTGAAAAGGAACCGCTATGGCCGACCTACCAGATTCTGATTGGCGAGCTACAACGCAGACTTGGACTCTTTTCGGAGGCAGAAGCCCATTTGGCTGCATTGAAGGGTAATTCCCGCTTCTCTGACAAAGTTAGCCAAAGCGTTCTTGCGCTGGAATTCAAACTGCTTCAGGAAAAGGATTCTTCGCCTCAAAAAATGCCCAAAACTCAGCAGTAAGTGCCAACCTTGATGTCGTTATGTTTTTACGGATTTGAGCATGGCGCATCATTCACTCATGCATAGGCTCAACCATACTGTCAACTGGACTGCCTCTACGCTGCGCGTTCCGGCAGTCAGTTACTTTGAACGTCGTGCCTTATGATGAGCCGTAACTTTGCTATCGCTGCTTTGACCTGCGCCATTGCATACTTTATAAGCTTAAATTTTGATGTCGCGTTCGACGGTGCGGAGTCGACTTACTATGGCCTTCCGCTTCCTTGGAATGCCAGGTCGCCCGCTGCGTCCTTGGTTAAAGACATTTTCCTGGTACCCGCCTTGATTGATCTGGCAGTGCTTTCCTTTTTTGCCTCGTATCTACTCCGCGCGGGTGACAGGCTGGGTCACGCTGCTCCGCAAATCTTGAATCGCGTTTCTTTCCTGCTAGGGGGAATTGCTTTCGCCCTCTTTGCTGTCACTTTCACTGTAAACAACTGTTTCGTCAGCTTATGGCCAGATACTTTACCGATGAATGTCACGTCAGTCCGGGCTGGGTTAGGAGCGTAGAAATGCATACCCATTTATTCCAGCGGGCACTAAACGGTGCCGCTGAATGCAGACATTGGCGTTCTTGTCGTTGGGTGGACGTGGTACCTTCAAGTTTTAATTCCCAGGCGGCCAGCCGCTCATTTTGTGTCGTTACTCCTTATGCCCGCTGAACTGAGCAAACTCGCTGATGCCGTCGAAGATGAGGTCGGCTTTCTGAACTTCGTTGCGGCGCTTGCAGAGGACTGGGCTGAAGAGCGCAGCATTGAGGCTGAACCTCCCTCATCGCCTTATGTGGCTGGCGCTCTAGGTTGGGAGAACGGCTCAATCGGGTCTTTTCTCGATGCTGCTCACGCCTGGGGCGAGGCAATCTCAGAGGGAACTCCGTACTATGAGGTGCCTACCAATCCTTGGCGGCGTGCAGCGCAGATCCTTTTTGCGGGAAAGTTCTATGAATAAGCTATCGTCCAGCCTTCAGCTCCAGCGGACGCCTAGCCGCGCTGCTGAGCGGTCAGCGTTGGGCCAATCAGCATGACTAGTGAATTTCAGTGTCAGAACTGTCGAAGGACATATCCGGAGAGCGAACGCGTCGAGTTCTCATTCCTGTTTGTCCTTACTTCGTTTTTGCTCTTTCTGGTACCGGCGCTTCCTTGGTCGGGTTCGAAGGACACTTTCCGGAAATGTTATTGAAAGAGAGCGGGCGTAACTATGCTCCTCTTGATGCATATATTTCGGCCAATTCTGCGAGCTATTCAAAACCATTCACGTTCGGCCCAATGAATGCAATTCTACCGTTGCACATAAATAGCAAATGAATAGCGCATTCTTAAGCGAAATTGTTCGACTGGGAGGCGATCCTGCAGACGAAGTGTGGATTTGGCTAGTGACGCGTGGCCCTCATGGCAGTTCGTTCACCTGGGGGCAATCTAAAAGTGAGCCCGCCGGTTATGTCGGAGTAAACCATCTAGAGGAAATTATTACCGACCTGATTACCCATATCCCAGACTTTTCTGAACGAGCACTCCATGCAGTAAATCTGGCCATGTACTCATCGCTCCCTGAATTGGCACGCCGTGCAATTCAAGTTGCTGGGGTAATTGGAGGAAAACATGAACTCGAGCGTATTAGCGAATTTGTTTCCAGCCCTGATTCTGCAATAGCTGCTGATGCCAGGGCAAGTTCCTATTATCTCAAACGTCGGCAATAAACTTCCAACTATTAATTAAAGCCGACGCCTGCGACGTAGCCTAGCATAACGTTGTTGGCTAAAATGGAAAACACATGGGTCCACAATGAAATCCACTGTCACTGTCGCAGCTTTCTCCATTCTGGCAGCTCTCCTCACAGGTTGCGCCGAAACAATTTCTGCGGCATACGCTGTCCATGACAAGGTGCAATGTCTTTCTGAACCCGATAACGCACCTCCACCTCCAAGGACACGGGCCGCATTCCCATTCCGCCTCGTTTATGACACCGATGGCCGCAGAGTGGTCGTTGAGAACACGCAAATCTGCGAATTCAAGGGTAGGAGTTGCACAGTTGAGGGAAGAAAGGATCTATGGCAATCCACACTAGCCAGTGGCCGGTCCCAGATACTCATTCGACAACTGGATAAGGATAGGGAATATGTCGCCTCTATTGGCGAATGTCCTGTTCTCATGGATGCCCCTCAATATCGGAAACTAGACAAACGTCCTTCTGATCGGCTCGAATTGCGAGTCTATGAGCATGGCCGTTTCAAATACTCACTTGCTGGAGCACAGGAGAACGGAATCAAAGTTACCGGTTTCGAGCAGTGGGCAGAGGGCACCTCGGCTACTCCCTGACAATTCGGTCGTCATAATGGAACGCATTACTTTTATTTTTGTGGCAATTGCAGTGGCATCAATTGGCACCAAGCTCGATCTTACTTACGTAGGCCTTGCGATCCTCGCCGGGATAGCGATTCCCATTGTGTGTTTTGCGCAAAGCAGTGACGACGAGGCGGGCGCCACGCCGGCATATGTGTTTGCAATGATTGGATTGGCGCTGCTGGCGCTCGCCTACCTTGTCTGCCATCGTCACGGCATTTCTTTTGAAGCGCTGAGCCAAGACAGATCATTGCCCAGAATGACCCGCCGCTTGCCATATTTTGGCATTGCATTCTTAACTTACGCAGCAACAATGGCCGCGCTGTCGATTTATCGACAACGACAGCGCTAAGCCGCTCGGAAGGCTAATCCGTCAAGAAACACGCGGAAATATGCGGTCCATCCCGGCACGCCGCAACGGCTTATTCGCCATCCTTGTCCAACACCGGCTCTTGCGGCTCCGCCGGTGGCGCCTCCGCGTCATCCTGCTTGTTACGCTTCCACCGCTTCCAGAACATCAGCTTTTCCTTCGGCGGCAATTTCAGCTTCTTCTTGCGCACGAAATACGCGAGACCACCCAGCACGGCAATCGCGGCCAGCACGCCCAGCACGATTTGCGTGGTGGCGTTCAAGCCGGAGCGGCGCTCTTTCTTGCCGTTCGTGCCATTGCTGCCATTCGACGGGGGGATGACGGAGCCTGCCGGGTTCATCGGCGCACTGGCAGTTGAAGCCGAGGCGGCGGGCGGCGCCGAGGCCACGGAAGATGCGACCGGCGCGGCCGTGGCGGAAGCAGCCGGCGTACCCGTTGCAGGCGCAGGCGCAGACCCCGCCCCTGCCGCCGAAGCAGCCGGCGCAGTCAATGCCGCACCGGCGGCCGGCCCCGCCGTCACCGGCGCCCCAACAGCCACCTGCAACGCCTGCACCTTTCCCTCCAGGTCGCGGATCTTGGCATTCAATTCCGTGTTCTTCTGGTCCAGCGCAACGCACTGCTTGGCCTGGTCGCCGGTTTTACCCGGCACGCACGCCGCATGGCCCGGCGCACTGCGCTGCGGCGCCTGTTTCAGCAAATCGGCGCCATACGCGGCGCGGCGCGTCAGCGCTTCCCGCTCGGCGGCGGCGCGCGCACGGGCCGCCAGCAGCGCGGCCTGCGATGGGGCTTGGCCCGGCAGCGCGGGATCCGACGTCGCCGACGCAGCTGGCGGCGTGGCGGTGTCCGCCGGCGGCGGCGCCGGCGTAGGATGCACCGGCACAGCGGCAAGCCGTGCCATGTCCACGGGCGGCGGCAACGGCGCGGGACGCAATGGCGTGTTAACCGGCGCCCGCGCGGCAGGCGACGGTTCCGATGCACCAGCCACCTGTGCCGGCGCCGGACGCGCCACCGGCGGCCGTGGCGCCCCCGGCGGTTCCGGTGTCAGCCACAAGGTGGCGGCGCGCACCACGGCGCGGCTGCCAGTGCCTAATTCCAGATACAGGTGCACCACTTCCGCATCGACCGGCTGCAACGTGACCAAATGCACAAACAGGCGCTGGTCCTTGCGCTGCACCGACATGCGCGCACCGGCCAGCGCCGGATGCATGCGCACATTCGCGCCCTGATAAATATTCGGCCCCGCCATCCGCACCGGCACGCCTTCCGCCGCTTCGTCCGGCGTCAGCATCACCAGTTCGATATCGGCGGTCAGGGGCTGGTTCAGGTAGGTGCGCACCGCAATGTCGCCCAGTTCCGCCGCGCCGGCAGGCGTTCCTGCCAGTAAGGCGGCGGCAATGGCGACGGATGAAAGACAGTTAAAGCGATGCTGCATAGTGTGGAAGTCGGGTGCGCAATATGTAAGAGTCTTAACGGCAAGATTTTTCCAATAGTTAGCCCCGCGCCGGAAATTGGCCGCTGCGCTACACTTGCCCTTATACCAACCCGCCGGAGATCATGTTGAGCACCCGATCCGAACACGACAGTTTTGGCCCGATCGACGTTCCCGCCGACCGCTTGTGGGGCGCGCAAACCCAGCGCTCGCTGCACCATTTCGCGATTTCCACGGAGCGCATGCCCGCCAGCCTGGTCCACGCGCTGGCCCAGGTCAAACGCGCCGCCGCCACCGTCAACCTGGACCTCGGCGTGCTGCCGGAAGCCAAGGCCCGGGCCATCATGCAGGCCGCTGATGAAGTGCTGGCCGGTCAGCATGCCGACGAATTCCCGCTGTCGGTATGGCAGACCGGCTCCGGCACCCAGTCCAACATGAACATCAATGAAGTGCTGGCCAACCGGGGTTCGGAACTGATGGGCGGTGAACGCGGCGAAGCGCGCCTGCTGCATCCGAACGATGACGTCAACAAGGGGCAATCCTCCAACGATATCTTCCCCACCGCGATGCATGTCGCGGCGACATGGGCCATGGCGCGCGAGGTGCTGCCGGCGCTGCGTGATTTAAGCGCCACCCTGGAAGCAAAGTCGCACGCATTTGCCGATATCGTGAAGATCGGCCGCACGCATTTGCAGGATGCGACGCCGCTGACCCTGGGCCAGGAATTTTCCGGCTACGTGGCGCAACTCGATTACGCCGACCTGATGATCACGTCCGCCCTGTCCCCGGTGCTGGAACTGGCCGCCGGCGGCACGGCGGTCGGCACGGGATTGAATGCCCATCCCGAATATGCGCAGCGCATGGCGCAGGAACTGGCGGCCCGGCTGCAATTGCCGTTCACCAGCGCGGAAAACAAATTCGCCGCGCTGGCCGGCCACGAAGCGCTGGTGTGCGCGCACGGCGCCCTGAAAACCCTGGCCACCGCGCTGATGAAAATCGCCAACGATGTGCGCTGGATGGCGTCCGGGCCGCGCTCCGGACTGGGGGAAATCACGATTCCGGAAAATGAACCGGGCAGCTCCATCATGCCGGGCAAGGTCAATCCCACCCAGTGCGAAGCGCTGACAATGCTGTGCTGCCAGGTGTTCGGCAATGACGTCGCCATTACTATCGGGGGCGCGTCGGGCAACTTTGAATTGAATGTCTACAAGCCGCTGATCATTCATAATTTCCTGCAAAGCGCCCGCCTGCTGGCCGATGGCATGCGCAGTTTCGACCATCATTGCGCACAGGGCATCGAACCCAACCTGGGCCGCATTGAAGAATTGATGGAGCGGTCGCTGATGCTGGTGACTGCGCTGGCGCCGCATATCGGCTATGATCGCGCCGCGCAAATCGCGAAAAAAGCGCAGCATGAGGGCAAGACTTTGAAGGAAGCCGCGCTGGAACTGGGGTTCGTGACCGAAGAGCAGTTCAGGCTATGGATCGTTCCACTGGACATGACCCGCCCTGCTGCGCGATAACACATATTTAGCAACTCAACAACGCGTGACAGCACCTGAGAGCAACTGAGGATAAAATGCAGAAAGTTAGTTTTGAATTGAACGGAGAGTTCATCGAGCTGAACCAGCTCCTGAAAGTCGTCGGCCTGTGCGACAGCGGCGGCGCCGGCAAAGTGCTGGTGGCCAGCGGCGACGTCAAGGTCGATGGCAAACAGGAATTGCGCAAGACCGCCAAAATCCGCGCGGGACAGCGCGTCACCATCGGCGACGTGCACATCTCGGTAGTCGCGGAAGGCGCGGCGTAAGCAGCTCGAACCTTAGGTGTAATGCATTTTTCTTGCATTTGGGAAAGTTTAAGCTAAGCTGAAACTAACCACGGGGGTGGCGCCTCAGCCTTGCGCCATCCGGCACGCACAGTTGTCTCGGGAGTACGTCATGGATGGCCCGGAAAATCCCAATACGCAGGAGCGCCTGATTGGCGACTTGCGGCAAGTGATCGAAAACGCGGAAGAATTGCTGAAGAACACCGATCAATATTCCAGCGTGCTATACCAGAGCGCCCGCACCCGGCTGCTGCAAGCGCTGCAGGCGGCCACCGAAGAACTGGCGCGTTTTGAAGATGCGCAACTGGCGCGCATGATCGCCGCCACCCACGCCGCCAACCTGCTGCACCACGACAATTCCGGCGAAGCCAAACTGATGCGGGCCTTCCGCTCGGATTGACTTATCCCACCCTGCGCGCCAGCCACGCATCGAGCGACAGGCGTCCCGGCCCCATCGCCACCACTGCCAGCAACAGCGCGCCCCAATAGAAATGGTCATTGACGGCTGCCGGGCAGTCGAACTGAAACAATTGCGGGTACGACACGACCGCCATCACATTGACCGCGCACAGCGCCAGCGCCGCCGGCCGCGTCAGCAAGCCGATAAACAACAGCACCGGCAACGCCAGTTCCCCCACCGTCCCCATGCCGGCCGCCAGCTCCGGCGGCAACAGCGGCGTCATGTATTCGTAGCGGAACAAATCCAGCGTGGCATTCCAGTCTTGCACTTTGACCATACCCGACTTCAGGAATTGCCAGCCCACATAAAAACGGATCGCCAGGCTGGCCAGCGCCACTCCCCAGTCGGATAAGAACGCATCACCGCACGACAGGCGGCGGTGCAATGCCATGAAGGTATTCACGTGTTGCTCCAATCGTTGATGGCGCCCGCCGCCAGCCAGCATTGCAGTTGGCCAGCCATATCGAAATCGTCATCGGCATCGAATGCCGCATCGAGCGCCGCGCCAAAGTTGCCGCCATCGCGCAAGACCGCCAGCGCCGCATGCGACGCGGCGGGCAGCGGCGTCACAGCAGTCTTCCAGCGCGGACGCGTCACCACGCAATATGCGGGGACCGTCATGTCTTGCGGGAAAGGAGGTCCGTCCGGCTGGTGCGCCTGCCACAGCGCCACCACGTTGCTGGACAGCGCCAGCGGCGTGCAGGCCGGATGCAGGCCGGGTGTGCACTGCTCGAATGCCTCCGGCGCCACGCTGGCCAATGTTTCCGCCGTGGCGGCCGGCGCATCGGGTGCGTAGTGGGCGCGGTGCAGCGTCCATTCCAGGGTGGCCATGTCCGGCAAATACGGCAATTGCGCGACATGCGGGAAACCGGCCAGGAACCCGGCGAAGTGCGCGCCGAAACGGTTCAGGTCACCGCTGCCGGACGGATGGGCGCGGCCATATGCTTTACTGAGCGCTTCAAAGAAGGGTTCCCCCACCAGTTGCGCAATCACCGGATACGCCGCCGCCATGACCTTGTGCCACGTCGCCGACAGGTTGCCTCGGTAGAGCGCAAAGCGGTGCTCCAGCTGCGCATGGGGCGCCAGCGGGGCGATCGCTTGCGGTGTCTGTGCCGGATCGAACAGGCCGTCGGCGAAGGCTTGCTGATGCCGCGCCAGGGGGGATGGAGGCGATGCCGATGGCGACTCATCGCTACCAGCGTCCATGGCCGCAGCTTCCCCGGCGCCGCGCAGGACGGCCCCGTTGCCGCCGCCAGTTCCGTTCGTGGCCGCCGAGCTGAAACGAGGCTGGAAGGTGGCTTCGCCGCCAATGGCAACAGTCGTGGCAGCCAGGCCAGTGCGTTGTCGCATGGCCTCCTCGCCATCGGCCAGCACACCGGTGGCCGCAGTCCCGGCCCCGCCGCGCCACACTGGCGGCAGCGGCCCCTGCTGTTGCCGCACTTGCCTCATCAGGCAGGCGCGCGCCTTGTCGGCCTCGCCCAGCAACACATCCAGCGCCGGAATATCCGTATCCCATTCGATCAGGGTCGGCACCGCGCCGAAACGCTGCAGCGCCGCCCGGTACAGCGCCCACACGGGTTCCGCCACCGTGTCGCCATGGTGGTCGATCACCGCGTGCGGCGTCACCAGGTGGCCCGCCAGGTGGATTTCCCCCACCATGCCGGGCGCGATGGCGGACAAGGCGGCCAGCGCATCTTCGCCGTGGTTGCACTGGTTGACGTACAGGTTGTTAATGTCGAGCAGCAGGCCGCAGCCGGTGCGCTTTGCCAGTTCGGCCATGAAGGCCGCTTCACTCATCGCATCGTCGCGGTAGCGCACATAAGTCGACACGTTTTCCAGCAAGATCGGCCGCTGCAGCGCATCCTGCACTTGCTGGACCCGTGCGCACAGCAAATCCAGCGCGGCGCCATCGAGCGCCAGCGGCAATAAATCGTTTAAATGGTGCGCCTGCACGGCGCCCCAGCACAGGTGCTCGGACACCAGCGCGGGCTCCAGGTCCCGCACCACGCCGCGCACCCGCTGCACGTGTTCAGTGGAAAAGCCGCGCGCCGAACCCAAACCAAGGCCGACGCCGTGCAGACTGACGGAATAGTCGCGCCGCAGTGTTTGCAGCACGTGCCAGTCCCAGCCTGCGCGGTCCAGGACATTTTCCGTATGGACTTCGAGCCAGCCCGTGGCGGGCCGCTGCTCGAGGAATTGCCGGTAATGGGGCGCCCGCAGTCCGACACCCGCGCCAAGCGATGCGGCAGTGGCTTGATCGGATGGCTGACCTTGCGCATCGCTGGCGTTTGGCTGGCGGCGGTCATACAGCATCGCGGGCTCCAGTCACGCCAGGATTACTTGGCGGGCGGCGTGGTTTTGCCACCGGCTTTTTCGCAGGTACCCTTGGCGACGAATTTCCATTCCGTGGCGGCGTTATCTTCCTTGGCCTGGCCGGCGCACGAGTGCGCGCCATTGGCGGCAGCGCAATCGTTCTGGCCTGCCTTGGCGATGCCATAGCATTTTTCCTTGTCGCTGCCGCCTTTTGGCATATCGGCAGCGGATGCCGCGCCGGCGGCGCAAACGGTTGCCAGGGCGGCGGCGATCAGGGCTTGGCGTTTGTTCATGGTGTATCTCCTCAGGTGGATTAAAAAATGGCAGCGCAGTGATCTGCGGCTGCACGGTAGTCGCGCCAGGCTGGCGCATCCTTACAACTATTTTGAATTATTTTTTCAGAAATAAAAAAGCCCGGAACTCGATGTCCGGGCGTGGTATCACATCAGCGCAACGTGCGCCGCAACGGCCATTCAGGCTGATGTTCAGGCTGTGGTATTGATGCGGGTGCCGAGATTGGGCGGCAAGTTGGAAGCCTTGGGAACCGGCGGAATCGCTTCAACCAGCGCCTGTGCGCTCGATGCCTGGACTTCCTGGGCTTTCTTTTCCACCGCCAGGGCGACATCTTGCTTGATGCCGGTATCGGCAATCGTGGTGGCAGTTCGTGCAATTCCGCTTACGTCCATGGCATCCTCCCAATCAGGCCTATCCCCCGGTTACGGATGATTTCCGTGGGACTTTAGGGCGCTAAGCAATTTTTTTCATCCAGTCCGCCAGCCAGGCCAGCACGGATTCACGCGCATTCAAGTCCAGCCAGGCGATTGCGGGCGGCGCATCGGCGGGACGCGGCTGGTCGGACGCCACCGCGACAATATACGGGTCGTGCGGATACAGCGGCGGACGCCCCGCTTCCAGCCGGAACACTTCCAGCTTGTCATAGGCATAACTTTTAAAACCTTCGACCAGGGTCAAGTCGGCCGGCGCCATGCGCGCCAGCTGCTCATCCAGCGTGGGCTCGGGGGCGCCGCGCAATTCCTGGATGATGGCAAAGCGGTAAGGCGACGCCACCATCACCTCATGGGCGCCCGCCATGCGCAGGCGCGCGGAATCCTTGCGCGGCGGCTCGAGTTCCAGGTCATGGTGGCTATGTTTGATGATATTGACCCGCATGCCCTTCCCCGCCAGTTGCGTGACCAGGAATTCCAGCAGCGTGGTCTTGCCACTGCCGGAGGTGCCGACTATGCCAATCACGGGTTGCGTCAAGGCGGGGGGAACTGCTTGCATCTCGGTCCTTCACAATAATGAGTTAATACGGCACCCGGTAGCGGTAGCCACGGAACGTGAATACCGCGGCTTTCGGTTGCAGCCGCTCCAGCACCAGGCCGGGCGCCACCTCATCGCCTTCGCGGCGCAACGCCTTGTCGATCAGGACCAGCCGGTCGGCCGGATTTTTCGAATACATATAACCACTCATGGCGACCGTGGGCAAGATGCGCTGGATCGGTTCCGGCAAGTCGCGTGCGGCGGGGATGAATTCTTCCTGGGGCTCGGGCGCGGCGGCTGGTTTGGCGGGAGCGGCGGCCACTGTTGCCTGCTGCTGCGCCGCCGAGGACACCGGCTTGGCGGGTGCACCGTTGGCAGCGGTCCGGGGTTCCGGCTGGGTCACGGAGGACGCCGTATTGCCCCGGGCTGCCGCACCGGCCATCGGCGGCTGGTCCGCGCCCGGCCGGGCCGCCACGGTGCTCGCTGGCACTGGCACGGCCGCCGCTGTAGCCTGGGCGGGAAGCGCCGCCGCCGGTTGACGCGCGGCTGATGGTGGTGCGGCCGGCGCCTGTGCTGCCGACAAGCGGGCAGTTGAAGGCTGGGCGGCTGGCGCCTGCGCTACCGGCGCCGACATGGCTGATGGCTGCGCGGCTGATGGCTGCATCGCTGATGGCTGTACCGCTGACGGGTGGATGGCAGGCGCCTGCGCCGCCAATTGCCCCGCCGATGGCGGCGCAGACGCTGTCATGGGCTGCGCTGCGGCTGGCGCCTGCGCCGGCACCGGCTGCCCGCCGCCAGGCTGCGCCGCCTGTACCGTGCCTGCCTGCAAATCCGTCTGGCCAGCCGTTGCCGGCACTGGCATCCCGGCCTGCGGCGCCGTCACCGCCGGCGCATCCTGCCGCCACCATAACGCCAGCCCGAGTGCGGCAACCGCCGCCGCGCCGCCGAGCGCGGCCGGCAGCCATGCGGGCCGTCCGGACTGGCTCGCCGCATAGGCGTCAATGGTCGGCGCATGAACATCTGGCGTGGCGCCCAACTGGCGTTCGGCCTGGGCTTTTTTCAGGGCTTCAAGTATGTAAGACATCGTTTATTTTCCCGTCACCGCCGCCGCATCGCGGACCAGGCGGGGCTCTTGCACACCGGCCAGCTGCTGCAGCCGCATCATGGTTTTCGGTCCGGCCACGCCATCGACTTTCAAGCCTTGCGCCTGCTGGAATTCACGCAGCAACTGCAAGGTCGCGCCGCCGAGGGGACGGTTGTCGCGCGGCTTGCGTGCGCCCTGCAAGTCCGCCAGGCGGCGTGCCAGCCAGTCCACATCGGCGCCACGATCACCCTCCACCACTTCATCGCGCCATGCGCGGGGCGCGCGCCACAACGTCGTGTAAGCGCCATCGAAGCGCAACGCCAGCGCGTCGGCCGCCATGGTTTCGGTTTTGCCGCCGCTGCGCACGACCGCTTGCCGTCCATCGAGCCGCTCCAGCAACACATGGCGCCGCGCGGCGCCATCGGTCAACAGCAGCACTGCCGGGCGATCCAGGCCCCGCAACTCATCCAGCCCGCCCTTACCGTGCAGGCAGCGCAAATTCAGCCGCGCCGCGCCGGCACAGAAGTCCCCTTCCGGCACTTGCTGCCCCCACAGCGCCGCCAATTGGCGCAACGCCGCGTCCGCCGGCAACACATTGGGGTCAGCCCCCGGTGGCAACACGGCAGGCTGGGCCGGCGCACCCGCAACGGCCCCGGAGGCCATCCCCGTTCCATTCGCCGGGTTCGCCCTCATCCCGTTTGCCGGACCAGCCCCCGGGGCATGCGCCGCGCCTTGTCCACCCTTGGGGTCAGACCCCGGGGTGGACATGGCAAGCGGCGATGTGGCTGCGGATGAAGTCATGGACGGCAGCAATTGCCACGCCGCCGCGCCCGTCAGCACCGCCCCGGCCAGGACACCAGCCGCCACATACTGCCAGCGGCGGCGCGCCGGCGGCGGCGCGGCGGCGGTATCGGCAAACACTTCAGCCGCCGCGCGGCGCAGGATGGCGCGTGTCACCGTTGCCGTATTTTCCACGTAGGCGCCCAGCAGGGCCCGGTCACACAGCAGGTTAATCCGGCGCGGCACGCCGCCTGTCATGCCATGGATGACGGACATCAGCTGGCGCGGGAATGGCGCGCTGTGCGCCCCCGCCACGGCCAGCCGGTGCCCGATGTAGCTGCCGGTTTCTTCCACCGACAACGACCCCAGGTGGTAGCGCGCAATCACGCGCTGCGCCAGTTGTTCCAGTTCGGGGCGGGCCAGCATGGCGCGCAATTCCGGCTGGCCGATCAAAATGATTTGCAGCAGCTTGCGCTCGGACGTTTCCAGGTTGGTCAGCAGCCGCAATTGCTCCAGCACGGCCGGCGACAGGTTTTGCGCCTCGTCGATGACCAGCACGTTGTTGCGTCCCGCCGCATGGCTGGCCAGCAGATGGCGGTTGATGACGTCGATATAGCCTTTGACACTGTGCGGCCCATGCGCCGCTTCGGGCATGGCAATGCGGAATTCCTCGCAGACCGATTGCAGCAATTCTTCCACCGTCAGGCGCGGATTGAAGATGTAGCCCAGCTCGCAATTGGCGGGAATCTGCTCCATGAAGCAGCGGCATACGGTGGTCTTGCCGGCGCCGATTTCCCCGGTCAGCAGCACGAAGCCGCCACCACTGCCCACGCCATACAGCAAATGCGCCAGCGCTTCGCGATGGCGTTCGCTCATATACAGATAGCGCGGGTCGGGCGCGATGGAAAACGGCGACTGTTTCAGCTGGAAGAATTGCGTGTACATGAAGCCCCTGGCGCCGGTTCCAGCGCGGGCCTCACCTTAACGCGGGCGGCAGCGGCTTGAACTTGGCGCAGTAAATCTTGGATTTGCGGTCGAAATAAACGATCCTGCTCCCCGGCTTGGTTTCCCGAACCGGAAAGCGCGAACTGTCAATTTTCGCATACCGGACGCCGCTTTGGGCAGAGACTGCCTTTTCCAGCAAGTCCGGCGTGGTTTCCGCCACCGCGCCGACGAACACCAGCGGCCAGGTATCGTCACTGACCATCACTTCGCTGATCTCGGTATCCCACAGCCGCGCATCGGGCGTACGGAACCACCAGGCGCCGCCGTCACGCTTGTAGGGCGGGCCAAAGAAACGCACCATGTAATCGTAAAATGGCTGGTTGCTGGTGTGATCGTTGCACAGCAGCGCGCTGCCGATCACCGTGCCGAAAGTGGTGGGCGTGACAGCATGAGCGGAGAAGGAAGCGGCCAGCAAGACGCCGCACAGCGCGAACACCAGCCGCATGTCAAGCCTTGGACAGCCACGCACGGTTGGCGCTGATTTTTGCCTTGGCGGCAGCGGGCAGCGCTTCATAGCAGCCCGGATACTGTTTCAGCGCGCCTTCGCGGATTTCCTTTTGCTGGCCATTGATCAGGAAGACATACAGCACGCCGCCTTCGCCTGATTTCCTGGTTCCTAAATATTTGATCATATTGGTTCTCCCGTGCAGGCCGAGCCGCGCACACGCTTGCATGCATTATGACACCATCTTTCCGACATGCGCCGCCTGCCTGGTTAACGGCAGCTCAGCGGGAAAACTGTAATCGTTACAAGGCCGACAACCATGGATCGGCCGCCGGATCGGGAAAGACTTGTGTCATGAAATCAACGAAGGCCCGCACCTTGGCCGATACCAGCTTGCGGCTGGGATAAACCAGCAACACTTCCAGCCGTCCCGTGCAGTATTCCGGTAACAATTGCACCAGTTTGCCCGTACTCAAGTCGCCACCCAATGTGTAGGAAGTACGCAACATAATGCCCATGCCGGCCAGCGCGGCCTGGCGCAACACTTCGTTGCTGTTGGAAATCATCTTGCTGACGATGGGGACGCGGATTTCCTTGCCATTGCATTGCACGCGCCAGGCGTGATGGCGCAGCTGGTCGAAGGAGTGATTCAGGCAATCGTGGTCCGACAAGGCTTTCGGCGCCAGCGGTTCGCCGCGCCGCCGCACATAGTCCGGCGAGGCGGTCAGGATCACAGTGGAACTGCCCAGCGGCCGCGCAATCATGTTGCCATCCACTTTTTGCACGCCGATGAAAATGCCGGCATCGTAACCATCTTCGACCAGATCGACGGTGCGGTCCGCCAAGGTGACGTCCAGTACCACATCGGGATGGGCCGCGGCAAACCGGGGCAGCAATTGCGCCAGCTGGGACTGGCCAAAGTTCGGGTGGCAATACAGCCGCAGCGTGCCGGAGGCCTTGCAGGCGGCCGCCGAGGCGACCGCATCCGCTTCATCGATATCGGTCAGGATTTGCCGCACACGGTCCAGGTAGCCATTGCCGGTTTCCGTCAGCGACAGCTTGCGCGTGGTGCGGTTCAACAGGCGCGTGCCAAGGTGCTGCTCCAGGTCCGCCACGTGGCGCGTGACAACAGCGTTCGACATCTCGAGCGCCGATCCGGCACGGGCAAAGCTGCCCTGCTCCACCACTTTGGCGAATACACGCATCGATTGCAGCCGGTCCATACCACCCCCTCATTATTTCCAATATAGGAATTGTGCATTGCGATTATTCGCCTTTTTTGCGGACATCGCAACGACTACACTGGCAACATCAAAACATCGCTTAGTTTGAATCCCCCAAAGGAGCCTGACATGAATACCAAACACACCATCGCCGCCATCGCCGCAGCCCTGCTGGGCGCCACGTCCGCCTTCGCGGCCGAGACCCCGGCCCCTACCCAGGCCGCGCCAGCACAGCAAGCCGACAGCAAACCCGTGCTGCTGGCCAGCGCCGTGGCCACGGCCAGCGCCGCCGGCGCCACGGTCGCGGCCACCGCGGTGGCGCCCATCGCCGCCAAGCCAGCCGGCCGCACCCGCGAAGAAGTCCGCGCCGAAGCCGCCGAAGCCGTGCGCAACCACCGCTCGACCATGTCGCAGCAGTACGACCTGCTGAAGTAATCGACATTACGGTGCCTGGCCCCTGTCATTACGGTGCCTGACCCCTGCATGCGCCACCACTAGCGCACGCCCCACCGGCAACTCCAGCATGGCGGCTTGATGAATCCAAGCCGCCCTACGTATTCACCGTTCCCGGTCCTTACCGCAACATTTCAGCGCCGGTTTTTTGCAGTTGATCCCCCGAATTCGCGCTTTCATCCCTTTCCGCAGGCCATCTCCCGGCAAGTAGCATATTGTTCACACACTTAACTTGAGGTGTGACAAATGAACAATTTGATAAAAACCACTGCAATTGTCTCCGCCCTGGTGCTGGCCGGCCTGGCGCAAGCCGATAACAAGGATGACAAGTCCCCCGCCACGGAAACCCGCACCGTCAGCGCCTTCAGCGCGATCGACCTGTCCGGCCCGTTCAACGTGGTGGTGTCCGACAATGGCCAGACTGGGCTCACCTTGCGCGGCACCCGCCGCCAGCTCGACAATATCGAAACCAAAGTGGAAAACGGCACCCTGGTGGTGCGCTCACTGAAGAAACAAGGCTTCACCATCAATATCGGCCGTTCGCCCGAAGCCGCCACCGTGACCATCAGCGCGGCCGGCCTGCAAAGCTTGCGCACTGGCGGCAGTGGCGACGTGAAAATTGAAAAAGTACACGGCCAGCAATTCGCGCTGACCTCCAACGGTTCCGGCGACGTGCGTGCCGACGGCGCCGTCACGAACCTGGTGGTGCGCGGCACCGGCAGCGGCGACATGGACTTGCGTGCGCTGCGCTCGGCCAGCCTGAACCTGCAACTGACCGGCCCCGGCGATACGCATATCGGCAACGTCACGCAAGACGTCAACCTCGATGCCAGCGGCTCCGGCGATCTCGATATGCACGACTTGAAAGTCGCCACGGTCAATGCCTCTGTGCATGGCCCCGGCACCGTCACCCTGCGCGGCAGCAGCCGTGACATCCGCGCCGAAGTCGCCGGCTCCGGCGACCTGGAAGCGTGCAGCCTGAATGTGGAAAACGCTTCCGCCGTGCTGCGCGGCCCGGGCAACGCCTGCATTGCCGGCGCCATCAAGAAATTCGATGCCGAAGTGCATGGTTCCGGCGACCTCAGCGCGCGTGGCCTGCAAAGCAATAATGTGCGTGTGATCCTCGACGGGCCCGGCAATGTCGACCTGTCCGGCACCAGCACCACCCTGAGCGCGGAAGTCAGCGGCTCCGGCGACCTCAACGCGAAAGACCTGGTGGTGTCGCGCGCCGTCACCCGCAACCGTGGCCCTGGCAACATCTACCTGAAAAAAGTCAGCGATACGCTCGACGCGGAAGTGCGCGGCTCCGGCGACCTGAAGACCACCACCCAATGTGAAAAAGTCAAAGTCACAATGAGCGGCCCGGGCCAGGTGCTGCTGGACGGCACCACCGCCAGCCTGGACGCGCACCTGACCGGTTCCGGCAACCTGGAAGCGCGCAACCTGCTGGCCAAGCAGGCTGAAATCCAGGTCCACGGCCCCGGCAACGCCACCGTCAACGTACAGGGTCAGCTCAACGCGGGCAACACCCGCAGCTCCGGTAATGCGGCGCGCGTGGTGTTGGTTGACCGCAGCGGCGTGCGCGAACGTAACTGATCTCCCCTATCTCCTCCTGGTTTGTCCTTGTGCCCGGCTCACGCCGGGCTTTTTTTCGTTTACACGCTCCGCCACCGAAAAAAATTGGCATTAAGCCAGACCACCTGCAATACCAAATTCCCACAACATCTTTCCACATAAAAACAATCACTTAGCTTCACCATAGCAAGAAATTACGCTAGTCCACTTCCTCATTTTTTAATACCAGTTAAATACCTGTTGACAAGCTGGTTAGGCAAACTTATAGTGCCCCTCAGCTTCTCATCTCGGATTACAAAATGATCGAATTCTTCATCGGCGTGGACGGCGGCGGCAGCGGTACCCGGGTGCGTATCGAACGCAGCAATGGTGTACCTGTGGGCGAAGGCGACAGTGGCCCATCGGGCTTATTGCACGGCATTAAGAATGCGTGGAATTCAGTGGAAGAGGCCGTTGCTAAAGCCTTCCAGGCCGGCGCGCTCGACGTGCCGCCGCGCGCCACCATCGCGATCGGGCTCGGCCTGGCGGGCGTGCATAACCCGCAATGGGCGGCCAATTTCGTCGATGCCAATCCGGGCTATGGCGCCGTGGCGCTGGGCACCGATGCCTACACCACCCTGCTGGGCGCGCACAGCGGACAACCGGGCGCCATCATTGCCCTGGGCACCGGCAGCGTGGGCGAAATCCTGCTGCCGGACGGGACGCGGCGCGAAGTAGGCGGCTGGGGTTTTCCGGCCGGCGATGAAGCCAGCGGCGCCTGGATCGGCCTGTCGGCCATCAACCACGTGCAGCAAGTCCTCGATGGCCGCGTGCAAGGCGGCGCCTTTGCCATCGCGGTCGCGGTGGCCTGCGGCGGCGAGCGCCACGCGATCCAGGTCTGGCTGGCCAACGCCACGCAAACCAGTTACGCCAAGCTGGCGCCGATCGTGCTGCAGCATGCCAACAATGACGCCACCGCGCGTGAAATCCTGCTGGAAGCGGGGCGCCAGGTGGACTTGATTGCCACCGCGCTCGATCCGCAACGGCAGTTGCCGATCGCCCTGTGCGGCGGCCTCGGCGAACCGATGCGCGCTTACCTGCCGGTCGATTTGCTGCACCGGATCGTGCCGCCGCAGGGTGACTCGGCGGCCGGCGCGCTGCGCCTGATCCGAAAAAAAGTGGAGCCCTGATTATCCGTGCCTGATACCGCAGGTGTCAGGTACTGCAAGCTTCCCGGCGCCTGGTCCTGCGGTATCAGGTACTCCCATCTAACAGAATGAAAGGCTAGCCATGCTCGATCAGTTGAGCGATTTCAGGCCGGATCACACCAGCGACACGCCACTGTATATGCAGCTGGCCAACAAGCTGTCCGATAGCATCGCCTGCGGTGACTGGCGCGCCAATGAAGCGCTGCCGTCGGAGCGGGTGCTGTCTGAAATGCTCGACATCTCGCGCGTCACGGCGCGCAAGGCGATCGACTTGCTGTGCGACCGCGGCATGCTGACCCGCAAACGGGGTTCCGGCACCTATATCACGCCGAAGCTGGAACAGCCGCTGTCGCGATTGACCAGTTTTTCCGAAGAGCTGCGCCAGCGCGGCTTCACGGCGGGTTCGCGCTGGCTGCAGCGCGAACTGGGGGTGGCGGCGCCGCTGGAATTGCTGTCACTGGGCTTGTCTCCTAATATGCCGGTCGCGCGCTTGAAGCGCTTGCGTACGGCGGACGATGTGGTGATGGCGATAGAAACCTCGACCATCCCGGCAACCTATATGCCGAACCCGCACAGCGTCACCGGGTCCCTGTACGGCTACCTGGAAGCAAATGGCACGGTCCCCATGCGCGCCCTGCAGCACATCCGCGCGGTCAATGCGAATGCGGAACAGGCCCGGCTGGCCAATATCCAGCCCGGCGAAGCGATGCTGCACATTACGCGCGTGAGTTACCTTGAAAACGGCGCGGCCGTGGAGCTGACCCACTCCTATTGCCGCAGCGATTATTATGAATTTGTAGCGGAGTCGCGCAGATGAGCGGTGCAACAATCCAAGGCAATATCCTGACCCCGCAAGGCTGGGTTCAGGGCGGTATCACGTTTGAAGAACGTATCGCGGCGGTGCAAGGCACGGCCGTCAACCCGGAGCGCAATGAAGCCGACTATATCCTGCCGGGCTTTATCGACTTGCACGTGCATGGCGGCGCCGGCAAGGATGTGATGGAAGGCGGCGACGCGGTCCACACCATCGCGAAAATCCATGCGCGCCACGGCACCACCAGCTTGCTGGCCACCACCATGACCGCGCCACAGGATGAAATCGACGTGGCGCTGGCCGCGATCGGCAAGGCGGTCGCGCAGCGCGGCAAGAATGAAGCGCGGGTGCTGGGCGCACACCTGGAAGGTCCGTACATCAATTCCGGCAAACTGGGCGCGCAGCCGAATTTCGCGCGCGCAGCCACCCTGGCGGAAGTGCAGCGGCTCGAAGCGCTGGCGCCATTGCGGGTCATCACCGTGGCGCCGGAAATCGCCGGCCACCTGCAACTGGTGCGCGAGCTGGCCAATGAGGGCATGCGGGTCCAGATCGGCCACACGCTCGGCTCCTACGATGACGGCGTGGCCGCCCTCGAACACGGCGCGTCCGGCTTCACCCACCTGTTCAACGCGATGAGCGGCCTTCACCACCGCGAGCCCGGCATGGTGGGCGCGGCGCTGGCCCATGCCGAATACGCGGAACTGATTCCCGACCTGCTGCACGTGCATCCGGGCGCGATCAAGACCGCATTGCGCGCGATTCCGCGCCTGTACTGCGTCACCGATTCAACGGCCGCCACCGGAATGCCCGATGGCGAATATATGCTGGGCCGCCATACCGTGCACAAATGCATGGGCGGCGTACGCCTGCCGGACGGCACCCTCGCGGGCAGCACCCTCACACTGGACCAGGCGCTGCGTAACCTGGTAGGACTCGGCCTGCCCCTGGCGGACGCCTCGGCCCGGGTCTCAACGCATGCTGCCGATTACCTCGGCTTGCAGGAGCGCGGCCGCCTGGTGGCCGGCGCATTTGCCGATCTGGTGGTACTGGATCGCGATCTCAATATCAAAGCCGTTTATATCGAAGGAGAACGTTGTGACCTCAATGATGCTTAAAGAAGCCCTGTCCGCCGCTGAATGCGTCGCGCTGCAACTGGCGAACGACGCCGACCGCTACGCGGAGCTGGGGCGCAAATTGAGGAGCACGCCGTACTCCACCGCGCTGACCGTGGCGCGCGGCAGTTCCGACCACGCGTGCAATTACATCGCGTACCTGATCATGGCCCGCCTGGGACGCGTGGTGGCGTCGCTGCCGATGTCGCTGGTGACCTTGCACAAATCGCCGCTGATTACCCGCGACACGCTGACCATCGCCGTTTCGCAATCGGGCCAGAGCCCGGACGTGGTGGAACCGATCCGTTACTTCCGCGATGGCGGCGCCACCACCGTGGCGCTGGTCAATGACATCACGTCGCCACTGGCCGGCGCCGCCGAATGGGCCATGCCGCTGCATGCGGGCAAAGAGCAATCGGTGGCCGCCACCAAGAGTTTTATCACCAGCCTGGTGGCCGGTGCGCGCCTGGTGGCGCAATGGCAAAACGATCCGGAATTGCAGGCGGCCCTGGCGGCACTGCCGGAATCGCTGTCGCAAGCGGGCCAGCTGGACTGGTCGCCGGCCATCGACGTGCTGGCGCCGGCCAAGAACATCATGGTGGTGGGCCGCGGCATTTCCTTCCCGGTCGCACTGGAATCGGCGCTGAAATTCAAGGAAACCTCGGCCCTGCAGGCGGAAGCGTTCAGCGGCGCGGAAATCAAGCATGGCCCGATGGCGCTGATCGACGAAGGCTATCCGCTGCTGATCTTCGCCACCCGTGGTCCGACGCAGGCCGGCTTGCTGGCGCTGGCCGATGAAATGCGCGGCCGTGGCGCACGCGTGCTGCTGGCCGCCCCAGACGACGTGGCGCAGCGCGACCTGACCTTGCCGGTCGCCGCCACACCGGACCTGGACCCGATCGTGGCAATCCAGGCGTTTTATGTGATGGCGGCGAAATTATCGGCGGCGCGCGGTCTCGATCCGGACAAGCCACGCCACCTGAACAAAGTTACCAAGACCCATTAATTGCACGTAGGGCGGGTTCTACGAACCCGCCTTGCATGCGTCGCCGCAAATCATGCAGGGCGGCTTTGTAAAAGCCGCCCTACGAGGCTGCCATGACCAAATACAAGCTGCTTGCCGCCAGCATGGCATTCGCCTTTGCCGCTTCAGCCTCCGCTGAAAAAATCGAATTCTGGACCTTCAGCATGAAGCCCAAATTCACGCCCTACTTCGAAGGCGTCGTCAAGCAATACGAAGCAACGCATCCGGGCGTGCGGATCGAGTGGATCGACTTCCCGTGGGACATCATCCAGACCAAACTGGTGACCCGCATCGTGGCTGGCACGCCGCCGGCGCTGGTCAACCTCAACGTGCCGTGGGCCGATGAACTGGCGCGCGACGGCCTGTTGACACCGGTCGATGCGCTGCTGGACGGCCACCGCGCGCAATACCTGTCCAGCACCCTGCAAGACCTGACCTTCCACGGCAAGACCTACGGCTTCCCGCTGTACAGCAATGTCGCCGTGATCGCCTATAACACCGATATTTTCAAGGCCGCCGGCATCGAACGGCCACCACGCACGCTCGATGAACAACTGGCGTTCGCGCGCCAGATTGCCCAGCGCACCGGCAAGGCGGGACTGTGCCCCGCCCTGTCCAAGATCGATGGCTTGATGATGCAGCAAGGCCTGCCCGTGCTGGCGAACGGACGCGCCGCGTTCAATACGCCAGCGCACGTGGCGTTGCTGGAAAAGCTGGCGTTGACGTACAAGGCCGGCGGCCTGCTGAAAGATGCGCTGTTCGCCGAAGACAACTTCCCTGCCGCCATCGACGCCTATAAAGGCGGCCGCCTCGGCATGCTGCTGGCGCCGCCCACCGCCGTGCGGCGCATCGAATCGGATGCGCGGGATATCTATGCGAAAACCGATGTCGCACCGGCGCCGCTGGGGCCGACCGGGATTGCCGATGGTGGCTGGCTGATCCACTTTGCCGTGCCGGCGCGGGTGGAAGCGAAACAGTTGCCCGCGATCGGCGAGTTTGCGCGCTTTCTTACCAACGACGCCAACCAGCTGGCGTTTGCCAAGCAGGCCAGTGTGTACCCGGCCGCAAGCCGCGCGGCGCAAGATCCCTTCTTTACCCGCGCCGCCGGCGCCGGCGCGGCGGAAAAAGCAGTGCCAGCCGGCGCCGTGTCGATGCCGCATGCGCGCACCATGTACGTGGCGGGCGTAGAAGATTACGATGAATTGCGGCGGGTGCTGGTCAAGGCGGTGGAAGCCGGCGTGACGGGACGCGCCGACATCAAGACCGCGCTCGACGAGGCGGCGGCCGTTTGGAACCGGAAACTTGCGGGACAAAAGCACCGGGACGCCAATGCCCGTAGGGCGGGTTTTACAAACCCGCCATTGCGTGCCTGGCCTGCGCACACCGCCATGTCCAGTATTCCGGGGGCAGGTCGTGCCAAACCGTTGTGGCCTGCAAACGCGGCGGCTTTGGAAAAGCCGCCCTACGGGATTGCCGCGCAGCCGATGGACGACGGCGCGGCGATGGCGGTGGCGCCATGAGCCGGGCCACATTGCAAGCCTGGCTGTTTCTGGCCCCGGCGCTGGTATTGCTGGCGGTGTTTTCGTTCTGGCCGGTCGGCTATGGTTCGTACCTGGCGTTCACCGATTACAGCCTGGTGCGCCCGACGTCGTTTGTCGGACTGGACAACTTCCGCTACATCTTCAACAACGACATGTTCGTCACCGGCCTGAGCAATTCGCTGGTGTTCCTGTTGATGGTGCCATTCGTGCAAGTCGGCGCATTGAGCCTGGCGGTGCTGGTCAATAACCAGTTGCCCGGCATTCGCCTGTTCCGCGCCGCGTTTTATGTGCCGGTGGTGACCACGGTATCGGTGGTCGGCATCATGTGGGGTTTCATGTTCCACGAACAGGGCACGCTGAATTACGTGCTGACCACGCTGCGCCTGGTGAATGCGCCGGTCGGCTGGCTGTCCGACGACACGCTGGCGCTGTTTTGCATCATGTTCGTCACCATGTGGCGCGGCCTGGGCTGGTACATGGTGATGTACCTGGCCGCCTTGCAGGCGGTGCCGGCCGACATGCACGAAGCGGCCATGCTCGATGGCGCCAGCCGCTGGCAGCGCTTCTGGAAGATCACCGTGCCGATGCTCAAGCCCACCATTGCCGTCTGCTCCGTGCTGTCGGTCCTGGCCGCGCTGAAGGCTTACCAGGAAGTGGACGTGCTGACCCAGGGCGGCCCGATGAATTCCACCTTCACGGCGCTGTACTACGCCTATGACCAGGGCTTGAAACACTTGAAACTGCCACGCGCACTGGCTGCCAGCATGGTGGTGTCGGTGTTCTGTATCGGCATTGCCATGCTGTGCCTGCGCTGGCTGCAACCGGGAAAAAAATGAACCACCGCGCTTCGACCGCCATGCATTACCTTGCCCTGTGCGCGATCGCACTGGTCTGCGTATTCCCCTTCTGGTGGACCGTGGTCACGGCCCTGTCCACCGAAGGCAACATCTTTGCCTTCCCGCCCACGTTCTGGCCGAAGTCGCCGTCGCTGGAGAACTTCGAAGAAGCGTTCCGCGTGATTCCCTTCTTCGCATTCTTCAAGAATTCCGTGCTGATCGCCGCCTTCACCGTGTTCTGGAAACTGGTGCTGTGCTCGATGGCGGCCTATCCGCTGGCGCGCCTGCGCTTCAAAGGACGGCAACTGGTGTTCGGTCTGATCCTCGCCACCATGGTGCTGCCGTCGGAAGTCAATTTCCTCGTCAATTTCATCACCGTCACCAAGCTGTCGCTGGTCGATACCTATGCCGGCGTGATCTTGCCGAACGTGGTGACGGCAGTGGCCATCCTGCTGCTCAAGCAAGCGTTCGAAGAAGTGCCGCAAGACTTGATCGATGCGGCGCGCGTGGACGGCGCCTCGGAATGGATCATCTTTACCCGCATCATGCTGCCGCTGGTGGCGCCGTGGCTGGCCACGGTCGGCATCCTGACGGCGGTGGAAGCATGGAATGAATATATCTGGCCCTCGATCGTGATGAGCAAGCCGGACGAATTTCCGCTGTCGGTGGGCGTGCTGTATTTGCGCGGCACCTTCGGCTCCAGCACGCGCGTCATCGCAGCAGGCACGGTGCTCACGGTGTTGCCCACGTTGGCAGCGTTCCTCTTTACTCAACGATACTTCATGCGCGGCATGGATGGAGCAGTGAAATGACACATCAGGACTTACGCAAGATCGCCGGACAATTAATCATGATCCGTTTTCCCGGCACGGAACTGGACGGCGACACCGCCGACTTCATCCGCCGCAACGGCATCCGCGGCGTCTGCCTGTTCCGCGGCAACATGGTCGATTCCGAACAATTGTCCAAGCTGACGGCCGACCTGCGCGCCATCATGGGACCGGAAGCGCTGATCGCGATCGATCAGGAAGGCGGCGCCGTGGTGCGCTCGACCTGGGTGCCGGCGCCGCCGGCCGCCATGGGCCTGGGCGCCGCCGACGATACCGACCTGTGCTTCCGCACCGGCGCCGCCGTGGCGCGCGCCGCCAGGGCGCTGGGCTTCAACTGGAATTTCGCGCCGGTGCTGGACTTGAACAACAATCCGGACAACCCGGTGATTGCGGAACGTTCCTTTGGCGCCGAACCGGTGCGCGCGACGGAACTGGCGATGGCCTGGATGGCGGGCAGCCATGCGGAAGGCGTGGCGTGCTGCGTCAAGCATTTCCCCGGCCACGGCGACACCCATGTCGATTCGCACCGCGACTTGCCGACCGTGGACAAGCCATTGGCGCAGCTGGAAAACTTTGAATTCCGTCCGTTCCGCCTGGCCGCCCCGAGCGCGCCGGCCATGATGACGGCGCACATCGTCTACCCGGCAATCGACCCGGACAACCCGGCCACCATGTCGCCGGCCATCCTCGACGGCATCTTGCGCCAGCGCTGGAACTACCAGGGCGTCATCATCACCGACGGCATGGACATGCACGCGATTGCCGGCCGCTATGGCGTCGGCAACGCCGCCGTGCGCGCACTGGCGGCGGGCGCCGACATGGTGATGGCGCTGGGCACCCGCGAAACGCAGGAGGAAACCCTGACCGCCATCGCCAACGCGCTGGCGGACCACACCCTGCCCCAGGACGGCGTCGATGCGCGCCTGGCGCGCCTGGCCGCACTGGCGCAGGAATATCCGTGCAAGGCCGGCGCATACGCGGAAGACGCGGCCGACCGCGTGATCATGGCCGAAGGCTGGCGCCGCAGCCTGACCGCGCGCGGCAATCCGCAGCGCCCGCCCCGTGGCGCCAAAGTGCGGCTGGTGGTGCGCCAGGATGTGGTGTCTGACGGCGTCTCCGAAGCCGGCGTGCCGGCCGCCAAGGTGGCCGAATCGCTGGGCCGCCTGTATGACGTGGAACTGGTTACCTTTGCCGACGCCGACACGTTTGACTGGCGCGCGCTGCCCAATGACGGCCGCTATACGATCCTGGCCTCGACCTCGCGCCTGCGCTATGGTCCCCACCCGCGCGCCACCTGGCGCCCCGACCTGCACCTGGCGCTGTGGAATCCCTACCAGGCGCTCGACATCGGCTCTCCCGCACTGATGACCTACGGCTTCGCATCGCCGGCGCTGGACGCCGTCAATGCGTGGCTGGAAGGCAGGCTGGAAGCCGCCGGCGCATGCCCGGTGCCAGGCTTTAAATAAATCCAATAAAAACCGGGAGGAATAAAACAATGGACGCCGCACGCCGCACTATGCCACTGAAGTGGATCCCTTCGCTGTACCTGGCGCAGGGCTTGCCCTACTTCGCCATCGCGCTGGTCTTTGGCCAGATGATGAAGAGCATGAACATGTCCAACGACGAGATTACGCACTGGCTGGCGTTTCTCGGTGCGGCGTGGATTTTCAAGCCATTGTGGAGCCCCTTCCTGGAACTGGCGCCCAGCAAGAAGCTGGTGATCGTCAGCCTGCAATTGCTGGGCGGCGTGTGCCTGGGACTGGTGGCGCTGGCGCTGCAATTCCCGTTCTGGCTCAGCGCCAGTATCGCAGTGCTGTTCCTGGTGTCGATCGCGTCGGCCACGCACGACATTTCATGCGACGGCTTGTACATCGCGTCGCTGTCGAAGAAAGAGCAGGCGCAATACGCCGGCTGGACCGGCACCTTTTTCAACGCGGGCCGTTTCCTGGCGCAGGGCGGCTTGCTGATGCTGGCCGGCTACCTGGAGAAAACCCAGGGCGTGACCTCGGCCTGGACCGTCATCTTCGGCATCCTGGGCCTGACCATGTGCCTGCTGGGCGGGTATAACGCGTGGGCGCTGCCGGTCAGTCCCAACGCGCGCCTGGAAGACCACACGGCGGCCGGTGTCGCGCGCACCCTGCGCGAAGTCATCATCGATTATTTCCGCAAGCCGGGGATCTGGGTCGCCATCCTGTTCATCATCCTGTTCCGCGCCGGCGAAGCCCAGGTGCAAACCATCGGCCCGCTGTTCCTGCGCGAAGCGCTCGACAAGGGTGGGTTGGGGCTGTCCACCTCCGAGGTGGGCGCGGTGTATGGCACCAGCGGCACGATTGCCTTCATCATCGGCTCGATTGCCGGCGGCTATTTCACCTCGTGGCTCAGCCTCAAGCGCGCGATCCTGTTCCTGATCCTGGCCATGAACTTGCCGAACCTGGTGTTTTATTATCTGTCGCATGCGCTGCCATCCGACCTGACCCTGATCGGCATTGCGCTCAGCGTGGAAATGTTCGGCTATGGTTTCGGCTTCGTCGGCGTGATCCTGTACATGATGCAGGTGGTGGCACCGGGCAAATACCAGACCGCCCACTACGCGTTTTCCACCGGCATCATGCAACTGGGCTTTGTGCTGTTCCGCTGGATCAGCGGCGATATCCAGGTCGCGCTGGGCTACGAACAATTCTTCCTGTGGGTGCTGCTGGCGGCGATTCCCGTCACTGTGATGTCGCAGTTGATCCCGATGGAAGCGCTGCAGCCGCAAGACCAGAATGGCAATGCCGGCGATGCGGGCGATGCGGGCAAATCCGGCGTGGCCGGCAACTCCGTGCCAGAGGCGGGCTGACCATGGCGGCTGTTTCCCTGCACAACGTCGTCAAGCGCTATGACGACAAACACACGGTGATCCACGGCGTCGACCTCGACATCCGCGATGGCGAATTCATGGTGTTTGTCGGCCCGTCCGGTTGCGGCAAATCCACCTTGCTGCGCATGATCGCGGGACTGGAATCGATTACCTCGGGCACATTACACATCGGCGGCAAACGGGCCAATGACGTTGCCCCCAGCGAGCGCGGCATCGCCATGGTGTTCCAGTCCTATGCGCTGTATCCGCACATGACCGTGTTCGACAACATGGCGTTTGCCCTGAAGCTGGCCGGGCACAAGCCGGCCGACATCCGCGCTGCGGTGGAACGGGTTGCCGCGACCTTGCAACTGACGCCGTATTTGCAGCGCAAGCCGAAAGACTTGTCCGGCGGCCAGCGCCAGCGCGTGGCCATCGGCCGCGCCATTGTGCGCAAGCCGGACGTGTTCTTGTTTGACGAACCGCTGTCCAACCTGGACGCCAGCCTGCGTGTGCAAATGCGGGTGGAACTGAGCCGCCTGCACCAGGAATTGAAGACCACCATGATCTACGTGACGCACGACCAGGTCGAAGCCATGACCCTGGGCGACCGCATCGTGGTGTTTTCCGGTGGCCGCATCGAGCAGGTCGGCACACCGCTGGAGCTGTACCACCGCCCCGCCAACCAGTTTGTGGCCGGTTTCCTGGGCTCGCCGAAAATGAATTTCCTGCCGGTGGAAGCGGTGGCCGGCGCGCCGGACTTCATCGCCGTGCGCCTGGCTGGCGGTGGCGTGGTGGAAGTGGCGGCGGCCGGCGGCGATGCGGCGCGCGGCGCGCGCTACACATTGGGCGTGCGTCCGGAACACGCGGTGCTGCTGCCGGAATCAGTGGAAGAAGCAGGCCTGCTGCCGGTGGAAGTCGGTCACGTGGAATTCCTGGGCGACCAGGCGATTGTCTATGTGCGGCTGGCCGGCATGGAAGAAATGGTGGCGGTTCGCCACCTGTCGGAACAGGCGCCGCCGGCGCCCGGCAGCCGGGCAAAATTGCGCCTGCCGCCGCAGCGCTGCCTGCTGTTTGATACAAACGGTAACACTGTTCCAGCCCCTGAACTGTCCACCTGCGCCGCTTAACAGACGTTACAATGCTGCGCACGCCACATTTCAGCATAACTGCTATTTTGTGGGACAATATCTGTTTGTTTTCGACTGAATGAAGGGTAACCTCGATGACCAAGTTCCGTTTCGCACGTACCAGCCTGCTCGCAGCCGTTCTCGGCCTGAACTTTGCGCCTGCCGTGCTTGGCCTGTCTCCGGTTTTGGCTGCTGAAGAAAAAGCGCCGGAAGCGCCAAAACAGGAAACCGTCCGTCCTGAACTGTACAAGCTGATTGACCCGAACCAGGTCAAGGAACTGATGGCCGCAAAGAACTTTGCGGAACTCAAGAATCGCATCAACCAGGGCGCCGCCCTGCCCAACCTGACCCCGTTTGAAATCTTCATCCTGAACGATGCGCGCGTGCGCGTGGGTTCGGCCAGCGAAGACACGGCGATGCTGTTGCCGGCACTGGAAGCCATGGTCGATTCCGGCCGCATGACGCCACGCGACAAGCTGAACTTCATCGAAGCGGCCGGCAATACGTACTTCCAGCAAAAGGATTACGACAAGGCCATTACCTGGTACAACCGCTACAGCACGGAATCGGGCGACGCGGCCAAGACCCGCCTGCAGATCCTGCGCTCGCTGTACCTGAAAAACGACTTCAACGCGGTCAAGGCCGAAACGAAGAAAGACATCGCGGCGCGCGAAGCGGCTGGCCAGCCGCCGACGGTCGACGAATTGAAACTGCTGCAAAGCGCGGCGGCCCAGGGCAAGGATATGGTGACGTACCTGTCCGCGCTGGAACTGTTCGTCAAGTACTACCCGACCGAAGCCAACTGGAACGAGTTGATGAACCGCACCCGCGGCAAAGATGGCTACAACATGCGCATGGACCTGGACATGCTGCGCCTGAAGAAAGCCGTGCTGCCGAAAATGGAAGGCGACGACCTGTACGACCTGGCTGACCTGGCCGTGCTGGGCGGCTTCTTCACGGAAGCCAAGGCGGCCATGGATGCCGGTTACGAACAAGGTTCGCTGGGCACCGGCCCGGACGCCGGCAAGCACAAGATCCTGCGCGACAAGGCCAACAAGGGCGCGGCTGACGATGCGAAAAACGTCGACAGCGGCATCGCTTCCGCCACCAAGGCAAAAGACGGCGTCGGCCTGGTCAACCTGGGTTACGTGTACGTGACCATGGGCCAGTACGACAAGGGCCTGGACCTGATGCAAAAAGGTATCGCCAAGGGTATCGCGAAGTTCCCGGAAGACGCCAAACTGCGCCTGGGCTATTCCTATATCCTGGCTGGCAAGAAGGATGAAGCGGCAAAAGTCCTGGCGACCGTCAACCCGGCCGATGGCCGTGGCGATCTGGCCCGCTACTGGGTGATGTGGGCTAACCGTCCGATCCCTGCTGGCGCCGCCGCAGCAGCCAAGTAATCAGCCGGGGCTTGCGCCCCGTTGAAAACCGCCACCGCGCTTGATGCCGGTGGCGGTTTTTTTATGGCCGTTGCGTCAATTCCGTAGGGCGGTTTCCGCAGGAAGCCGCCATGCATGCGCCGCCGCGACGCCGCATCACATTTTCAGCTTCAATCCCGCCCGCGTCGCCACGCCCGCCAGCCAGACCATCACCAGCGCCAGCACCGCCGCATTCAGCAATCCCATCGCCCCGCCCTGCTGCCACAGCGGCCACCAGAAGCGCGGCACATGCAGCAGCGCCGCCAGTTGCTCCCACACGTCCGGCGCGATATACGCCAGCAGCGCATTGCCACCGGCCGGCACCAGCCAGGCGCACCAGCCACGCCATCCCCGCACATCGCACAGCCAGTAAAACAGCACGAACAGCGCCAGCGTGATTCCCGCGCATACCAGTGAATACGGCGCCGTGGCGTGGATTTTACTGAGGCCATAAAAGGGCCGCAGCAGCAGGCCCGCTGCCAGCAAGACCAGCGCCAGCGCCAGCAGCGGCCAAACGGCGCGTCCCGGCGCCCCCGGAGTTTGCGCCAGCAAGATGCGTCCGGCCAGCACCCCCGCCAGCAGATTGAGCGACGTGGAACCCAGCACTTGCGGCACGTTGACGAACGCGTTGAGCACCTTGGGTACCGGCAGCCAGCCATCGGTGCCGCCCATGTATACGGCCAGCAGCAGCAAGCCACAGCCCCACAGCGCGGCATCATGTCCCCGCACAACCAGATACAGCACGCCGCACACCAGGTAGGCCCAGCCAATCATGCCAAGGATGCCCCACCAGCTGTGCTGCAAATACACGGAAGACGCCCCGTCGCCAGTCTTACCCCGGAACAGCACCAGCAGCGCCGCCATCAGTCCCGCGCCCAGCCAGAACAGCCAGCCGCGCGCCGGGCCGCCCGGTGCAGGCTGGCGCCACAACAGCAGCATCGCCGCATAAAACAGCGTGAAGTACAGGGCGCGCGGCAACAGGGCTGCCGCTTCGTCGTAGCGCCACGCTTCGGCCAGCACCACGCCCGCCACCATCAGGCTGCCCGCGCGCCACAACAGGCGCCCCAGCAACGGCAACGTCAAACCGCCCGGCGCATCGCGCCGCAACGCCAGCGGGATCGCCATGCCGGCCATGAACAGGAAGGCGGGAAACACCAGATCCGGCAAGGTGATACCGTCGGCATGGGGGCCCGCGTGTTCCAGCCAGTACGGGATGCCGGGCATGCCGGCAACATAATTCACCCAGATCATCGCCAGGATCACGAAGCCCCGGCACGCATCGAGGCTGGCCAGGCGTTGTGCCGGCATCGCTGAAAACCCCATCGCTACACCTTGATATAAATTTTGTTGCGGTCCAGCGCATACCCCGCCAGCCAGCACGCCAGCATGAACGTGACGGCAAACAGCAGCGACGCCAGTTGCGGCGGCGCCAGCGGCTCGAAGGTGGCGCCATACAGCCAGGCGTACGCGTCCTGCGCGCCAACGCGGGTGCGCACCAGCATCACCACCGCCAGTTCCGACAACAGGTAGATGAACAGCGTGTTCTTGCCGAACACTTCAAAGAAATACGTCCAGCGCCGCCCCGCACCGCCGCCGCGCATTTCCACCCCATAAATCATCAGTGCCAGCACCAGCAAGTCCAGCCCGACCGTCAACAGCACATAGGAACTGGTCCACAGTTTCTTATTGAACGGCAGCACTTCATTCCAGCACAACGCCACGGCGATACAAGCCCCACCAGCGAGCATCAGGCGCGCCAACGTTTCCCAGGCCGCGCCTTTTTCGGCAAACAAGCGCCCGGCAAAATACCCGGCCAGCACATTCACGGTGGCGGGGATCGTGCCCAGCAACCCTTCCGGATCGAAGGCCATGCCTTCGTCCTGATATAAATGCCCGGTCCCCAGCAGCCACAGGTCGAACTTCACGGCGGCGTTGCCGGCCATCGTCAGATCGCCACCCAGCACCAATACCGCCCAATACCCCAACAGCGCCAGCACGCAATACAGCCACGCCCCTGCTTCCCTGGCAAAATGCAGCAGCAGCGACGCCAGTGCAAAACACAGCGCAATGCGCTGCAAGACGCCGGGAATGCGTGTGCCGGACAGTGGAATCAGCCCCCAGTGGCCACTGCTGTCCGGCGCCACGAACGGGAACCAGAACAACAGGAAACCCAGCGCGAAGATGATGGCGCTGCGCTTGCCCACTTTGGCCAGCACCGCGCCACTGCCCAGCCCCGCATATTTGGGCAGCGTAAAACTCAGCGCATTGCCGACCACGAACAGGAACGTGGGGAACACCCAGTCGGTCGGCGTGAAGCCGTGCCACTGCGCGTGCAGCAAGGGCGCATACACGGTGCTCCAGTTGCCCGGCGTGTTCACAATGATCATCAGGGCGACGGTCATGCCACGCAGCACGTCCAACGACGGATAGCGCCGCGCACCGCCCGCCGCCTTGCCAGGCGCCCGCGGCCCTGCGCCGCCCTCCGCCGCGACACCCTCCACCACCCTCAGCGTCATGGCGCCACCGTGCCCAGCGCGCGCGCGAATGCTTGCCGGTAGGCGCCGGCCGGCACACCCGGCATCGTGCTGCAGGTGGCGTCCGCCCCGGTGACGGGCCGGGTGCACGGTGTATCGCGGTCCAGCGACCAGTAATGCAAGCCCGCCAGTTTCAGGCGGCGTGCACCCTGCGCCACGGTCTGCGCATCGCGCAAGGTGAACACGTTTTCCACCACGTCGTTCACACCGATCATGGCCGTCAATTCAATCTGTTCATAGGGCACGCCATATTTCACATGCACGTTGCGCGCCGCCTGCAGCGCGGACGCGCCCATGTCGCAGCGCGGCTTGCCCTTCACCTGGTGCACCACGCACGCTTTCTTTGCGGCCGGACCGTAATCCATCACCATCAGATTCAACGCATAGCCTTGGATGCCGGCCTTGCGCACGGCCGCCAGCACGGCTTCCGCGGTCGGGTTCAGGCTGTAATGGCTGCCATCGGATGCCGCGTGCGTGGCCACGGTAAAACTCATGCGCAAGTGCGGCCGCCGTTGTTGCGCGGTGGCGATGCGCGCCGCCAGCGACGCGATCTGTTCCGGCGTCTGATTTTCTTCAATGTCGAAATCAAAACCAAGCAGTTGCGGCGATTCATAGCGGCGTATGAAGCGCTCCATGCCGTCATCGGTGGCGCAGGTGAAGACCGCGCCCTGGCCGCCGGTGGAAATAATGTAGCCGATGCCGGCTTGCGCAAACGCCGGTACGTTGGCGTCCGCCACGGCCTGCGCCGGCTGGCCGCCCCAGTGTTCATCGCCGCATTCGCCGCTGGCAAAAGCCCAGGTCAGCGGCTGCTTGCCGAACGGCGTGCGGCCATCAGCGATGTAGGGCGTTTTCACACCGCCGGGCGCCGCGGTGATGATGTTGGTGGCGGGGTCGTTCCACATCGCCAGGTGTTTATAGGGACTGTAGACAAAGGCCGGCTGTTCGGCCGCGTTGAGTTGCGGCGACAGTGCGGCAAGAATCAGGAGCGAAGAAATTGTACGCATGGTTTTCGACAAAAAAATGGCAGGACTCCCGGGGGAAGCCCTGCCGAAATGCAGCGTCAAGCTGAAGGAAACTTACATTTTTCCGCGCACGCCCAGGAAGAACTGCTTACCATTCTTGTAGAAGGCGCGTGGCTGGTCCTTGGTCGTGGCATACGATTTCAGCAGTGGGTCATTCAAGTCCTTGCCTTCGAACGACAGCGTCAGGTTGTCACTGATGTTGTAGTTCAGGGCCAGCGAGACCGTGCCCACGGCATCCTGGTAAATCGCGCTGTTGCGATCCAGGCCGTTCAGGAATTCAGAACGGTAGCTGTAGTTCACGCGGGCGCTGAACTTGCTGTTTTCATAGAACGCGGACACGTTGTACGAATTGCGCGAGGTGCCGATCATGCTGCAGTCACCCAGGTCCGCGCAAGCCGATTTTGGCGCCTTGCCGGTTTCCTTGCCATCGGCGTACGTGTAGTTCGCGCTGGCGCCGAAGCCGTTACCCAGGTCCTGGCTGTACTGCAGTTCCACGCCTTTGACACGGGCCTTGGTGTTCAGGGCGGAGCTCATGTTGTAGGCGGTGATGGCTTTCACTGCCTGGTTGTAGAAGTTCTGGGTCGATGCGCCGAAGGTCACATACGAACCCAGGTGCATGTCGTACAGGTTCACCGCCAGCAGCGACTTCGGCATGAAGTACCACTCGACACCGGCTTCCAGGTTGTTCGAGTAGATCGGCTTCAGGTTCGGGTTACCGCCGGAACCGGAGCGGGTCAGGTCGTTCAGCGACAGCGAACCCAGTGCGCCAAAGTCAGGACGCGCCATGGTGCGGCTGGCCGAAGCACGCAGCACCACGTCTTTCGACAGGTCGGTGCGCAAGTTCACGCTTGGCAGGATGTCCTTGTAGGTGTTGGACGTGTGTACCGGCGCCCAGACGGTGTCCGGCGACGCGTTGTCGACGTCGATGTCGGTCTGCACGTAGCGCACGCCGAAGTTACCGGTGACGTTGCCCACCGCCAGGTCACCCATCGCATACACCGCGTTGGCTTTTTCGTTGATCTTGAATTCGTTCTGGTACGAGTGGCTCGCGAACGTCACGTACTTGTCGCCCCATGCCTTCATCGAATCCGGGGTGAAGGTCCATGGCTTGTCCAGCACGTTGGCCAGCGGGCTGGCCGGGTAGTTGGTCATGCCGGTCGGACGGTTGGCCAGTTGCGAACCGGCCGCCGCCACGTCGCCGCGCACCGAGCTCAGGGCGCGGTCGTGCTTGGCGGTACGGAAGCCGAAGCGCACAGTCGGGATGGCGTCCCATGGCGTTTTCCAGTTGCCGTCAACCTGGCCATAGGTTTCCTTGTCGTTGGCCGTGGTGTCCGAGGCCCAGCCGCCGAAGAAGTCGGCGCCGGTGCGCGGGTTGAAGGTGCCGGCATTGTCGATGGTGACGTTGGCAGGCGCATCCAGGCCGTGCATGGTCATGGAAGCGCCCGAGTAGGCCAGCCACGCCTCATAGCCATAGTCGCGGGCATAGCCGGTGCCGCGGGTCGAACCGATCTGGCCGGTGAACGACAGCGCTTCATTGGCGCGGTATTTCCAGTCCAGGTTCACGAATTTCGAATCGCTGTACGAACCCGGACGGGCAATCACGTCCTGTACCGACGGGCCCATGTTCGAGCAATCGGCCACCGGGCAGGTCGACGGCAAGGTGATCGAGGTGATCTGGTTGCCGGTCACGGTCCATTTCGATGGCACCACGCCGCCCACGCCGGACCAGTTGTTGGTCAGCGCCTGGTAAGGCGAGAACATGAAGTTGGCGTTGATGTTGTCCGCGTTCAGGCGGGTGTACAGGCCGCTGACGTCGAAGGTGAAGTCATTGTTGACTTTCACTTGCACGTCGACCATGCCGCCTTTACGCTCACGCTCTTGCTGGAACAGCGCGGAACCGGTCAGCATCGACAGGTATTTGCCGTTCACTTCCGGGTTGGCTTTGACCCAGGCCGGCGCCATGCCGTCGGACAGCTTGTCCCACCACAGGAATTCCTGGCCCAGGCGGCGCAGCGAACGTTTTTCATTGAAGGCCTGCACCAGGACGCCCAGGTTGCCTTCGTCGTTTTTCCAGTTGACCAGGCCCGACACTTGCGCATCGGTCTTCTTGGCCGCGTCGCCGTAGGCGGCTTCCACGGAACCCATCACGGTCAGGTTTTTCTTGAAGCTCAGTGGCTTGCGGGTTTCGATATCGACCGAACCGGCGGCGCCGCCTTCGGTCAGGTTGGCCTGCGAGCTCTTATGCACCGTGACACGGCCGATCAGTTCGGACGGGAACATCGAATACGACACCGAGCGGCCGCCACTGGTGATGTTGGAGACATACCAGTCGCCGGACGACACGGTGTGGCCGTTCAGGGTGGTCAGGGTCAGGTTGGAAGGCGTGCCTTTCAGGCTGACGCGGTCGTTTTCACCGAAGCCGCCTTCGGCGCCGCCGGCGGTTGCCACCGACACGCCCGGTACGCGCTGCAGCGAATCGGCCACGCTCTTGTCCGGCATCTTGCCCACGTCTTCCGCCGTGATGACTTCCACCAGCGATTCCGCGTTGCGCTTCTGGTTGATCGATTGCGCCAGTGCTGCGCGCACGCCGGTCACGACCACGACGTTCTCAGGTGCTTGTTTGGCGTCTTGTGCGTGCGCCGTCAGCACGGTGCTGGTGATCAGGATAGCGACCGCGCTGGCGATCGGCGTCAGATTACGTTTCATGTACTCCCCCTTGTGTGGGCTCACTAGGTAAGCCCGGTCAGATTAACGAGATCCATATTTCCGGCCGCCGCGCTCCCCGCAACGTCCTGCAGATCTTCTTTACAACCACTAACAAAACCAATTGAACGCCAATATACCGCGAACTAATACCAGAACACTACCAGTTTCCGTATTTATTTCGCATGTTGTAGTACCAACACAGACCACTTTGACATCGTTTTCAATAAGTTAGCGCTACCTCCCTCTAGGCGGTAGTCAGGTGGCATGCGAACCGCTTTGTTGCGGTCTTTTTTTGGTATTATCGATCAATAAAAAAACACTGCGTTCGGCACCACCTTGAAGGCGCCGCAAATGAGACCACCACATGACCACCACGCTTGCTCAGATCATGCAGCACCTGGCGGAAACCAGCAGCCAGCCCCTGTACCAGCAATTGCAGCGCGCGCTGCGTGAAGCAATCGACAAGCGGATTTTCGCGCCGGACGAAGCGCTGCCGGCCGAGCGCCAGTTGGCGGCCGACCTGTCGGTTTCCCGGATCACGGTGCGCAAAGCCATTGATGGCCTGGTCGATGAAGGCTTGCTGGTGCGCCGCGCCGGCTCCGGCAATTTCATCAATACCCGCATAGAAAAAAACTTCGCCAAGCTGACCTCGTTTTCCGAAGACATGCGGGCGCGCGGACGGACGCCACGCAGTGTCTGGCTGAAACGGGCGGAAGGTACCGTCACGCCGGAAGAAGCGTTGCGGCTGCGGCTGTCGCCGGGGGCGCCGGTGTGGCGCTTCCACCGCATCCGCTATGCCGATGAAATCCCGATGTGCATTGAATACGCGACCATCGTGGCGTCCGCGCTGCCCTCACTCGATGCGGTCGGCGTGTCGATGTATGAAGCGCTGGAACATGCGGGCAAGCGCCCGGTGCGCGCGCTGCAGCGCCTGTCGGCGCTGCTGTTGAACGCGGAACAGGCCAAGCTGCTGCAGGCCAAGGAAGGCGACGCGGGACTGGCGGTCGAGCGGCTGGGCTTTTTGCGCGACGGCCAGGCGGTGGAGTTTTGCCGCTCGATTTTCAGGGGCGATATGTATGATTTCGTGGCGGAACTGTCCACACCTTAATATCGCCTGATGCCGCCTGATGCCGCCTGATACCGCCGGTTCAGCGGGATGTACAGGTGGCTTTGACTGAACATGTACCGACCGTGTCGCCCAAGCCATACCCCTTCGGTGCGAACACCAGCATGCTGCGTCCCGGCGCGATATTGCACTGAAAGAAGCCATCGGCCCAGCCGCCCGGGCTAATCACAACCGATGCTGCGGTATCGTCGAACCAGAATCCGCCGACACGATTGATTTCATTCGGACTGGCGCTGTCGCCAATGAACATGCCGTTCAGCGTATCAGGCGCACCGCCCGACGAGGACGCCTGCCCCGGTTGCATGGAAACCATGGCCAGTCCATGGGACTGTGTGGCTGCGTGATAACGGAAGGTTCCGCTGAATTGGCCGGTATAAGCGGGCAGGGTCACTTGCCTGTATGTCCCTGCTTCCGTATACGTGGCGGAGGGGACCGCGTACGTGCCGCTGAACGCGACATCGAGCTTGCCTGCCGTGGCGGACGTGCAGGCGCCAGCCTTGTCAACTACTTCGACCCGGGCCGTCGTGACCGCGTGGGTGACGCCATTCGTGACGCGCAGTGTCGTGACGCCTTTTTTCAAGCCTGTGACCACCCCGCACGACCCTTTAACGGTGGCGCCGTTCGACGGCGGCGGGCAGGCCGTGAACAGGCTGAGAATGCCTGTAGCAATGGCGGGATCGTCGATGCTCCACAGCGTCGACGGCGCCTGCAGCACACCGGCCCCGTCGCAACTGGCAGTGCTGCCGTTGGTCAGGCGCACCACCTGGCTTCCCTCTTCAGGCACCACGATGGGCTGCGGGCAGATCACCGGGTCGGCAATGGCCACCGTATAGGCTGCGGACACGCCGCTGACGGGATCCAGTACCTTGACCTTGCCGCCGATGATGGCGGCCTTGGCCATGGCTTCGCCGCTCTTGCTGTCCACCGTGACATAGGCCGGCGTCTCGCTACTCCACTGCAATCCCGCAGGGATACCCGTGCGCCTGCCGCCGGCATCGAGCGCGGTCAACTCCACCAGCGACGACACCTTGACGCCGGGTGCTACCCAGGCGACGGCAGCCGGCTCGAACTGGAATTTTTTCACGCAATTATCGATATAGCCGGCGTCGTTGATGCACACGGCGAAATCAACCGGCGCGCGCTCGGTGAAGTGGTACAGGTAGGTCCACAATGCAACAGAAGCCGATGCGGAATACGCTATTTTCAGCGGCTTGTAATACGCATCGAACTGCTTGATCAGCGGCACCAGTGCGCCGCCGGCCTCTGATGTTGAAAAGCAATTCTTGATGAGGGAAGTCGTCGTGGACAACGTGAAAAACGCCTTCATGTAATCCCGCACGACCTCCAGCGGCACCACGCCTTTATCGAGCACCTCCTTTTCGATGGCGGCCTTGGACAGCGCCTTGAACGCAGGTTTCAACTGGGCTGCCGAACAGGTGGACGGAAATGCATTCGATACCGTGTCAACTGTCTGCACCAGCGCCGCCGCCATATTTTCCGCCACCGATTCCGCACTCTGGCCTATCGTCAGGTTGAATGACTTGCCGCCGTTGCCGGGCACGCCATAACTCCTTGCCAGGTAACCGGTGACGGATTGCGCGAGCAGTGCCCGCGCCACGGAACCGCTGGCGGGCACAATGATTTCCCTGGCGCCGGCCAGCAGCAGCGTGCCGCCGACTGGCTCCTGCGTCGAGACCGACCATGCAATCGGCATATGGTTGAAAATCCCGACATCGTGTGTCCCCTTGTAATTGCCCTGGCAGGGGACCAGTCCGCCGCACAGGTCCGTAATACCAGCAGGCAAAATCCCCAGCAGCGTATCCGGCACCAGGGTAAAGGGCAGCGGCTTGCCGGCCTGGGGTGCCTCAACCAGCGCGCCCTGGCGGGCCGGCGTGGCGCCGCTCACACTTGACGGCAAGTGGCCCAGCACATACGCCAGGCTGGCCGCCACCTGCGGATGCCGGATCGGCGGCGTGGCCGCCGCGAGCGCCGCGCCGACCGCGGCAACCAGCTCCTCATAGCCGCCGGCGGAACGGATGGCGCTGTTCAACTGGCTGTCGCTGATGGCGGCGCCGGGAGAGCCCGCGAATACCAGGACCAGCGACAGGGCCGTGGAATCGGCGCTCATGGCATTACCGGCGGCAGCCGTATGCGACGCCATCAGCACCTCGCCGCGTGCGTCCAGGGCCAGTACCATGGCGTCGCCGTGCACGCCACCGGCAGGCACCGGTATCGTGCTGCCCAGCGCGCCGCCACCGGCTGCCGACACCACGCGCGCGATGGCGGCGCGCGCGGCTGGCGGCGTGGCGGCATCGACCGCCGTGGCAACAGGCACGATAACGGCTTCCTGGCGATACGCAATGCCTGGCTCGTGGTAAGGGATGCCTGCCTGGATCGCCGCATCGACAGCCGCCTTGTTCTCCGGACTGTCGCTGAAATACGCCAGCACCTCCGCCGGCGTGGCACGTTTGCTGTCGAGAATGTCCAGCCAGTATGCGACGCCGGCCGCTTCCCCCGCCCGGTGCAGCACGTTCTGGTAATACTTGCCGACGATGTCCGCGTTGGATGGCGTATTGCCGTACAGGCTCTTGAATTCGGCGGAAGACACGAAAGCCGCCGCCACGTCCGGCAACGACGCGCCCTGGTCAAGTACCCGGATCCAGTAGCCAAGTCCGGCGGCATCGGGGATACGGTTGAATGCCGCCTGGTAGAGCCGGTATGCCTGCCCCGGAATGCCGTCCGCATCGAATGCCATGGAGATATCGCTGAAACGAAGCCGGGTTGAGCGGGCGATGACGCGGGGGAACTCCTTGCCGGTTTTATCCGTCAGCGTATAGCCGGCGCCGGACGGCGCCAGCAGGTAAGCGGCGCGCGCCCCCGGCAATACCAGCACATCGGCGGCCACGGCGGCGGCTTGCCGCCCCCGTTGAGGCGCCGGTTCGTCACCGGCGCTACAGCTTGCCAGCAGGAACAAACACAGCAACAGCCGCACATACCGCAGCCCTCCCTGCCCCATGATTGCCCCCTCGCCGCCGATGCCGGCGCCATGAAATGCAACCGGCCGGACAGTGCCGGACCGGACTGGCTAATATGCCATCATTGGCAAATCATCCCTGGAAGTCAAGCGCGCTGGCGTGCTTGCCACAGCGGGCGGCCGCATTATTTCACTTTGGTCCGGTCCCCCGCCACCACCACATTGAGCTTGTTCAAATCCACCGCCTTGCGGAACGCCGCGTTGACCTGCGCCGGCGTCAGCGCCTTGAGCTTGTCTTCGAAGGCCTGGCTCCACGCGTAGGTACGGTTCAGGTACAGGAACGAGGTCCAGCCGGAGGCCAGCACCCCGTCCTGCGACCGGTTTTGCAGGCGCTGCTGCAGAATGCCGGAACGCGCGCCATCGATTTCAGCCTTGGTAAAGCCGTCCTTCACGGCGCGCGCCAGTTCTTCGCGGATCGCCGCCTTCAGCTTGTTCAGGTTTTGCGGCGCGGCGATGGCCGATACCAACAAATAGCTGGCGCGGTCGATATCGCTGACGGCCAGCGATGAACCGCCACCGTATGACAAGCCATCCTTTTGGCGGATGCGGTCCATGATGCGCGATTTCAGGCCGCCGTCGCCCAGGATGTAATTGGCCAGTTCCAGCGCCGGATAATCGGCATCGTCCTTGTTCACGTCGATATCGATGCGGGCCGTATAAAAACCGTTTTCCTTGTCCGGCGTATCGAGGAACTGGTCCAGCGGCGGGTGCGGCACATTGCTGTCGATGATGCGCGCATACGCGGCCTTGCTGGGCCAGTTGCCCAGTTCTTCCGCCACCACGGCTTGCGCGGCGGCCTTGTCGAAGTCGCCCACGATCGCCATTTCGCCGTGCGATGCGCCATAGAATTCGCGGTGGTAGGCCTTCAGGTCGGCCACGGTCATGGCCTTGATTTGCGCAATCTGTTCATCCAGGGTCAGCGGCGAGCGCACGTCGCCCGCCGGATGGTGGCGATAGTGCTGCGCCAGTGCATTGGCGGCCACCGCCTGCGGTTCGCTGCGCGACGCTTCCAGCTGCACCAGCCACTGCTGGCGCAATTGCTCGAATTCCGCCGCATCGAAGACCGGTTCTTTCAGCACATGGACTGCCAGGCGCAGCGCCTGCTCCAGGTTGGCGCGCGTGGTGTCGAACTGGTACGCGCTGCCCGTCATTTTCAACTTGTCCCATGCATCGGCCAGTTGCGCCCGCGTGTATTTGCTGGTGCCCCGGTTCAGCATCTGGCTGGTGGCGGCGGCAATCATGGCTTTGCCGAACTGGTTCTTTTCATCGCCCCAGTGCAGGCGCAGGCTGACCGACACCGTCTCGCCCCGGTTTTTCTTGGGCAGCAGCGCCAGTTTCACGCCGCCCACCGTGGCCAGTTCGGTGCGGGCCAGGATGTTGGCCTGGCTCGGATCGAATACTTCGGACTGCAAGGTGGACTGCTTGCCCTGGAAGCCTTTCATGACTTCCTCCACCGTCGGCGCGGATGTGACTTCCACCCGCTGCGGCGCGTCTTCCGGCACGAACAGGCCCGCCGTGCGGTTGTCGCGCTTCAGGTAGGTGGCCGCCACCTTGGCGACTTGCTCCTGCGTGACTTTCGGCAGGCTGTCGCGGCCCAGGAACAGCAGGCGCCAGTCGCCCAGCGCGATCTGTTCGGACAGGGTCACGCCCACCTTTTGCGGATCATTCAGCGCTTTCTCGATACTGTTGCCAATGTTGCGGCGCACGCGCTCCATTTCTTCTTCGGTCGGCGGCGTGGTGGCGAAGCTTTCCACTGCGGCGATCAATTGCTCCTTCACCGGGGCCAAAGGCTGGTCGGCCTTCACCACGGCGCCGATCAATTGCAGGCCTGGCGCGTAGCCGGTCTGGCCAAAGCTGAACACTTGCGCGGCCTTGCCGGTTTCCACCAGCGCCTTATGCAGGCGGCCGTTGGGCGTATCCCCCATGATTTCCGACATGAAGGCCAGCGCATCGCCGTCCGCATGCAGCGCGGCGGGAATTTTATAGCCCAATAACACCAACTGCATATCGCCCTTGCGCCGCACCAGGAAGGACCGTTCGCCATCCTGCACCGGTTCCACCGTCCAGAACGGCGGCAACTGCCGCTTGGGTTTCGGGATCGCGCCAAAGGTCTTGCCGATCCACGCCAGCGTTTGCGACGGGTCGAATTTACCCGCCACCAGCAGCACCGCGTTATCCGGCTGGTAGTAGGTGCGGTAAAACGCCTGCAGGTTCTCGATCTTGACGTTCTCGATATCGCTGCGGTTGCCGATGGTGGAGCGGCCATAGCTGTGCCAGTCGTAGGCGATGCTTTGCATGCGCTTCAACAGCACTTCGAACGGGCTGTTTTCACCGCTCTCGTACTCGTTGCGCACCACCGTCATTTCCGAATCGAGATCCTTCTTGGCGATGAACGAGCGCGTCATGCGGTCCGCTTCCATCTCCAGCGCCCATTTCAGGTTATCGCCGCCGGCCTGGAACACTTCATAGTAATTGGTGCGGTCATACGACGTGGTGCCATTGAAGTCCATGCCCCGGTCGGAAAATTGCTGCGGGATGTTGCGGTTCTTCGGCGAACCTTTGAACAGCAAGTGCTCCAGCAAGTGCGCCATGCCGGTCTCGCCATAATTCTCATGGCGCGACCCCACCAGGTAAGTGACGTTGACCGTAACCGTCGGTTTCGACGCGTCCGGGAACAGCAGCACTTTCAGTCCATTCGGCAGGCGGTATTCCGTGATCCCCTCGACCGAGGGTCCTTTGACGACGCCGGCCGGCAGGGTTTGAGCAATGGCGGCGGGCAGCAAAGTCAGGCCGCACAGCAGCGGCAACAGGCGAAGAGCGGGGAGTCGGGTCATGGCGTAGGCAAGATTGGGAAAATGCTATCGTACGCCATCTTGCCGGTGTGACAAAGCGCGCATTTTCAACGCGGTTCCAGCCGCTATACTGCGGGCTTCGTCAATCTTGAATCCCCCGCATGAAGCGACTGTTTGCACTGCTGGCAACCGGAACATTGATCGCCCTGGCGCCCGCCACGGCGCAAGAGCGTGCGGCCGATCCGTTGGGCGGCCTGGCCCACTGTTTTGACGATGGCGAATTCCGTGTCGCCTCCAGCGCGCGCCTGCCTGCCAGCAAACAATTCCGCGAAGTGCAGACCCGCAATGGCGCAGCCAGGGTATCGACGGTCGACGGCTACCGCCTGATGCTGCACAAGGACAGCCCAGCGCCGCTGGTCAACCTGAAAGTGGAAAAATCCGCCGACGGGCAGTTCGAGCAAGACCGCGCCACCGTGCTGGCGTACATGGAATTGTTTTCCGATACCCGGGGCGAAGGCGCCAAGCCGCTGGAAGTCACGCGCCAGGATGGCGTGGAAGTGATGGCGCTGAACCAGCCCGGCATCGATGGCGGCGGTCCGTTAAGCTTCTACAGCTTTACCCACCAGGCCTCCGGCGTGATCGGCACCGCCTATATCCTGAGCCAGCCGGTGTCCATCCGCGAATTCCGCAACTATGCCGAATACACATCGCTGCGCGACCGCTTCGTGGGAAAACTGGTGCATTGCATGGCGCAGCAGCCAATGCCGCCGCGCGGCTGACCGCGCAGGCCGTCAGCGGTCGCCCGGCATCGGCAGGAAGCAGGCATCGACGATCTGCAAGCCGTTATCTTTGGCGAAGTTGACCACGAAGTGGTACGCCATCGGCTCGATCTCGCGCAATTCGTGGCTGACCACGACGGCTTTGGTGTTGTTGACGACAGTCGGCCGCACCAGCGGCGAATACTGCAGGTGGGCGTTGGGCCCGCCGCTGCCTTCGGGACGGAAGCAGGACATGACGCCACACAGGCGCTCTGCCCAGTCGCTGGGACGGAATTGCTTTCCATCCGCTGTAAGACCTAGGATAAAGAACTCTTTGGCCCGTTCTTTCGTGGGTTGCGTTGACTCGGCCATATGGGACTCGCTGGAAACCAGGGGTGCGTGAAAAATCTTAGGTATTATATCTTATAGAAGACCTAAGCGAGTAAGTACTTGATTTGAAAGCCGCAGTGGCAGGCCGCACCAGGGAAGCGTGTCCAGCCAAACCGCTATTGTAACCCTGGGCGGGTATCGGTTTTCTTTCAATGGGATGATTGTGGCGCGGCGCGGACAAGCTGCCCGCGCCGGCATCAGGAAGACATCGGCAGCGCGTTCAGCTCAACCAGACCGCGCCGGACAACAACAGCAACAGCAGCATCCACAGCACCAGCGCGCGCCATACCAGGCCCACGGTCGATTGCAGCGAACGCACGCCCGGCTCTTCACCCGGCAGCGCTTCGCTTTCCATCTCGCCGCTGTCGACGGTGGCGGCATCGGCCGGCAGCACGCGCGCCGCGGTTTCCTGCGGCGTGCCAAGGCGCACGCCCATGGCGCCGCCACCGGCGGCCAGGATGATGCCGCGCGCTTCGTCGGACCAGCGGTGCGCGAAATTGCGCCATGCATAAATCGCATCTTCAAAGTTGCCGACCACGGCAAACGCCACGGCGGTCAGGCGCACGGGAATCCAGTCGATCCAGTAAAACGCCCGGGCGGCGAATTCGCCAAACGCTTCATTGCGCATGTGTTCCGGCTCATTCCACGCGCGCGACAGATATTCGGAGACGCGGTACAGCACGGCGCCGGCGGGGCCGAGCGGCATCAGGAACCAGAAGAACACGCCGAACACGCTGCGGTGGGTGGTGATCAGCGCCTTTTCCACGGCCTGGCGCGCGATCTCGCCCGCTTCCATCCCGACCGTGTCGGTCTTGGTCCATTCGGCCAGCAAGCTGCGGGCCGCCGACTCATCGCCCGCGTTCAGCGCCAGCTGGATCGACGTGAAATAGTGGCTGTAGTGGCGGAAGCCCAGGGTCAGGTACACCATCAGCACATTCCAGCCAAACGCCACCAAGTACAGCTTGTAATACAGCAGCACCCAGTAAATGATCGCGGTCGGACCGACCAGCGCGGCAATCATCAGGAACCAGCCCATGCGGCCATGGCTGGCGTGCCCCGCGTTGAACCACGCTTCCATGCGCACCGCCAACGATTTGATTTCGGCGTAAATCGGATTATCCGCACGGAGCGGCTTCATTTGCTCCAGCAGCAGTGCACACAGAATGGAAAGAAATGTCATCAAACGTCCTTAAAATGAGCGGCGCCGCAATGCCCGCTACGATAACGCACAGCATCGCCGGAATCAAACACTAAAGGGCCGGTCACCCGGCGCGCAGGAAGTGGAACAGGTTGCGCAGCATGCCGGCGGTCGCGCCCCAGATGTAATAGTCCTGGTAGGGCATCGCATAAAAACGGCGGCGGATGTCGGCCAGTTCCGCAAGAATGCGCTGGTGGTTCAAGCCATCCATCAGGAACGGCAGCGGCACTTCAAAGATGTCCGCCACTTCGTGCGGATCGGCCGTCAACTCGAACGGGGGATGCACCAGCGCCACCACCGGGGTGACCGCATAGCCGGTGCCGGTGTAATACACGGGCAAGGTCCCCAGCACGTCCACATGCGCGCGCGCCAGTCCGATTTCCTCTTCGGTTTCGCGCAGCGCGGTGGCGACCGGGCCATCATCGAAATCTTCCGCGCGGCCGCCCGGGAAACTGATTTGCCCCGCATGGTCGGTCAAGTGCGCGGTGCGCTGCGTCAGCAGCACGGTCAAGCCGTCGCCGCGCACCACCAGCGGCACCAGCACGGCGGCGGGCGTCGGTTCCGCCTTGCGCGACATCAGCGCTTCATCCGCCGCTTCCGGGGCCCACACCGGTGGCTGCGCAAAACGGCTGCGCAGCCAGTCGGGCGCCAGGCGTTCCAGCGCCACCGCGGCTTCGCCGGCGATCGCTTCAATCGGTAACTGCTGCGGGTCGAACTTTAACTTTGCCACGGCCGGATCCTGCTTCGGAAAGTAAAAACAAAAAGGGGCACCACCCAGGCGCCCCTTTTCCCCAAACCCAGAACGCGATTACGCGCCTGCTTTTGCCGCTGCTGGGCGGCGGTTTGGCAGTTTTTCCTTGATACGTGCGGATTTGCCCGAACGGTCACGCAGGTAGTACAGCTTGGCGCGACGTACGTCACCACGGCGTTTCACTTCGATCGAAGCGATCAGCGGGGAGTACAGCTGGAAGGTACGCTCAACGCCTTCGCCGGACGAGATTTTACGAACGATGAAGTTCGAGTTCAGGCCACGGTTACGACGGGAGATCACAACGCCTTCGTAAGCCTGGGCGCGCTTGCGGGTGCCTTCGACTACGTTCACGTTCACGACAACGGTGTCGCCAGGTGCAAAATCAGGAATGTTTTTGCCCAGGCGAGCGATTTCTTCTTGCTCGAGTTGTTGAATCAGGTTCATTTAATGACTCCAATAACCATCTTGCTGGCACGCACATCGCCGGTAGAGGATGGGGTTAAACAAGCAGGCAACATGCCTGCAGTCTTACTGCGCGGCGGATTTTTCTAAATCCGCCAAAAATTTTTCATCCTGGCGCGTGAGCAAACCATCCTCGCGCGCCCTGACCAGCAAGTCCGGCCGTTTCCGGCTGGTGGCTTCCAGCATCCGCTGGCGGCGCCACTTGGTGATCTCGGCATGGTTGCCGCCCAACAGCACGGGCGGCACGGCCTCGCCTTCATATGTTTCAGGCCGCGTGTAATGCGGCGAATCCAGCAAGCCGTTGACGAAGCTGTCTTCAACGGCGGAAGCATCGGTGTTCAGCACGCCCGGAATCAGGCGCACCACGGCATCCATCAGCGCCATGGCCGGCAATTCGCCGCCGGACAACACGAAGTCGCCCAGGCTGATTTCTTCGTCGACGCAGCGGTCCAGCAGGCGCTGGTCCACCGCTTCGTAGCGGCCGCACAGCACAACCAGGCCCGGCTCGGCTTTCAGCTGCAGCACTTTTTCGTGCGTCAACTGTTTGCCTTGCGGCGACATGAACACCACGCGGGGCGCCGGCAACCCGGCATCGACCTGGCGCTGCTTCGCGGCAGCGATGGTCAATTCCAGCGGTTTGGCCAGCATCACCATGCCGGGGCCGCCACCATAGGGGCGGTCATCCACGGTGCGGTGATTGTCAGTCGTGAAATCACGCGGATTCCACAACGACAGGCTCCACTTGCCCTGTTCGTGCGCGCGGCGGGTGACACCCGATTGCGTCAGCGCAGCGAACATTTCCGGGAACAGCGTCACAACATCAAATTGCATGATGAACCCGGTTAGTAATCCAGGCCCCAGTCCACCGTGATTTTCCTTGCGTCCTGGTCCACCTTGATGATGAACTGGTCGACAAACGGAATCAGGCGCTCCGGCGCGGTTTCGCCCTCGGCCACGACTGGCGCGACACGCAGTATCGACTGCGGGCCATTGCTCATCATGTCGGCGACGATGCCCAGGCTTTCGCCTTGCAGGTTTTCTACAGCCAGCCCGATCAGATCGGACCAGTAAAACTCGTCTTGATTATCCAGGACCGGAAAATCCGAGCGGCGGATGTAGACGGCCGCGCCCTTCAGCGCTTCCGCGACATTGCGGTCGCTGATTTCCACGATCGTGGTGACGACGTCGCCGCCATGCAGCTTGGCGCGGCGCACGTCGACTTCATGCAGGCCGGGTTTATCCAGCCACCAGGTTTTAGCGTGCAGCAAGGCATCCGCTTCTTCGGAAAACGGGCGCACCCGGATTCCGCCAGTGATACCGTAGGCGCCGTAGACAAAGCCCACTTGCACCAGGTCTTCGGGGACTTGCACCCCGGATGCCTTCACGTCAGCCAAACCGGTCAAGCAGTATTAAGCTGCTTTTTTGTTGGACGCAACCAGGCGTGCCACGGCTGGCGACAGCTGCGCGCCAACGCTGATCCAGTGAGCCAGACGGTCTTCGGTGATGCGGAAGCCTTCAGCAGCGCCGGAAGCCATTGGGTTGTAGAAACCAACGCGCTCGATGAAGCGGCCGTCGCGACGGTTACGCGAATCGGTTGCAACGATGTTGTAGAACGGGCGCTTTTTGGCGCCACCACGAGCTAAACGAATAACGACCATAATATTTCCAAAAAATGTGCTGAGACGGAAAAAGCCGCAAATTATAGCGCGCTTTCTCTCCGTGCATCAAGCTGATGTTGACAAGGATGGGTTTGGGGCAATCAAAGATTATCCCCTACTATGAACGCAAGGACAAGCATTTATAGCGAAAAAATACTGTGCCACGGGCGCGTTTTGGCCGATACTGCGTTTTTTCCATACTCACTGGTACCTGACACCTGCGGTATCAGGCACCACTCATCCCAATTATGTCCGCTCCACACAAGAACAAGACTTTCGCCACCCTGCTGGCCTTCCTGCTGGGGGGCGCCGGCGTTCACCGCTATTATTTAAAAGGTTTTGGCGACATGGGCGGCTTGCTGCATACCGCCAGCATTGCCGGTGTCGGCATCGTCATGGCGGCGGCCCCGCAGGCCGACAATTACTTCAAGCTGCTGCCGCTGATCGTGTCCGTGCTGATCGGTTTCCTGGAAGCGCTGGTGCTGGGCCTGACGCCGGACGACAAGTGGGATGCGCGCTACAACCCGCAATCAGGCAAGCAGTCGGATGCGCGCTGGCCACTGGCCGTGTTGCTGGTGGCCACCATGATGGTGGGCGCCACCAGCCTGATCGCCACGATTGCCCGCCTGTTCGACTTGCTGTACACGGGCGGCGCGTACGGTTAAACCCTGCTTTCTCTGTTGCAATTCGTTGCCATTCTGTTTCCTTCGGGCTATTCGGTAGCGCTATACTGCGTTGACCACCAGTTACCGGAGAAGAAACAATGAAAATTCGCACCATCACCCTGTCGCTGATGCTGGCCGGCCTGTCCGCCGGCGCGTTTGCCACGCCAACCGCCAAGGAAGTGTATGCGGCGGAAACCAAGAAAGCCGCCGCGCGTTATGCGGAAGATAAAAAGCTGTGCGCCGACGAAAAAGATTCCGGCGCGCGCATGCAGTGCCAGCGCGACGCCAAAGCCGAATATGACAAGGCGCTCGCCACCGCCAAGTCCCACCTGAACACCGCCAACCCGAAAGCCGTCGCCTGCAATGAATGCGGCCGCGTGGTCGCGGTCAATGTGGCCGAGAAAAAAGGCGAAGGCAGCGCCGTGGGCGTGATTGCCGGCGGCGTGGCTGGCGCGTTGCTGGGCAACCAGGTCGGCGGCGGCAGCGGCAAGAAGCTGGCCACCATTGCCGGCGCGGCCGGCGGCGCCTATGCCGGCAACAAGGTCGAAGAACACATGAAGACCACCAAGCAGTGGCATGTCAAAGTGCAGTTCGACAACGGCACGCAAAACGAATTCGTGTTCGACAAGGATCCGGGCTTCGCCAATGGCGACCTGGTCAAGCAATCCAACCAGACGGTGGTGCGCCGCTAAGCACGGCGGGCTGTCACACCTGCCACAGGCGTCTTTGCCAGCCGTCCGCAGGCTCAAAAAGCCCGGCCCAGCGCCGGGCTTTTGCATCAGGCCCGCAGTACGGCGCGATAGCGCGTTGGCGGGCATCCTACGGCTTGCCGGAAACGCCGGCTGAAGTGGGCCAGGTCGCCGTAACCGCACTCGTCAGCCACGCGCTGCATGGCAAACCCGGTGTCCCGCAAGAGTTGGCGCGCGCGTTCGATGCGGCGCGCGGCAATCCACGCGTGGGGCGGCATGCCAAATGACGTGCGGAACAGACGCAGGAAGTGGTATTCGGACAGACAGGCTTGCGCCGCCAGCATACCAAGCGTCAGCGGCTGGTCCAGGTGCGCTTCAATAACGTCGGCCAGCCTGCGCCGTACATGGGGCGGCAAGCCGCCACTCAAGCGCTGGCGACTCTCTCCCCTGCCCTGCGCCCGCAGCAATTCACTGAGCGCTTCGTGCGCCAGTGTATTCGCACGCAACAGGCCATCGGCGTCCCGCCCCGGCTCCGCTACCAGCGAACGGCACAACTGCGCCAGCTGGCCAGCGCCGGCATCGCTGCCATTGCCATAGCGCCGGTCGTGCAACTGCGCGGCGCGCGGTTCGCAATCGAGTTCCAGCACAGCGCGCCGTTCGATTTGCCGCGGCGGGAAATACAGGTGCAGGAACGTCAGTTCACCACACACCAGCCAGCGCGATACGTGGTCATCGGGCAGGCTGCACATGTCACCATCCTGCAGGGTGGCAGGGATGCCGTGGCGGCGGGCATGCGCGGGCGCCGCATTGTTGGCGGCGCCATCACGCAAGGGCGCGATGCCGCTCAGCCGCCGCGTCCCGCTGCCGGCACGCAGGTAATACGCCAGCGTATGGTGGCCCGGCTGTTCGTAGGCGATTTCCAGCCCCGGCGTCGTGCGCCGCCACAGCGCCAGCGACATGCCGTCCCCCAACTCCAGCCGGCGCAATGGCGCCAGGCCGGTGGCGGTCAAGCCGGCGAACACCGTGGCCGGCGCCGGCGCCGTATTTTCAGGTGGAATGGTATGGTGTTGCATGATTGATATCCACTGTATCACGGGATCAGCAATTTCAGACAAGCGCCACGTGGCCCGGCGCGGCAACATGGCCGCCACCACTTCCAAGAAAGGACTGTTCGTGCCAACTCCCCCGATTCCCACCTTCCCCACCCAATGGCAACCCCTGGTTGAACAGGCCGCAACGGCATTGCGCTCCCTGGCGCTGGACCAGAACGCCAAGGAACGCTTTTGCAGCGATCCGGTGCTGCAGGCATATATGCACAAGGTGTCGCAGCGCTATGTCGCGGGCCACACGGTTGCCGATGCCGTGCGCCGTGTCGCGCAGATCCATGCGGCAGGCCACCAGGCTTCCGCCGAATACATGGGTGAAAGCGTGCACGACGAAGCCTTGGCCAATTCAGAGACGGCAGTCTTTCTGGACCTGGTGCGCGCGCTCGATGCGGCTGGCCACGCGTGCTCCATTTCATTCGACCTGTCGCATCTGGGCTTGCTGATTGATGAAGAACTGGGCTATCGCAACGCGCGCCGGCTGGTGCGGGCGGCTGCGGAGTCGGGACGCGAAGCGATGATCTCAATGGAAAACTTCGACCGCACCGACGCGATCTACCGCCTCTACGCGCGGCTGCATGGCGAGGGTTATGCCAACACCGGTATTACGATGCCGGCGCGGCGCCACCGCAGTGCGCAGGATTTAAAACGGCTGATGAAAATTCCGGGCCGCATCCGGCTGGTGAAAGGCGCGTTCCATGAGCCGGACAGTGTTTCCTATCCGCGCAACAGCATCGAGCTGGCGCAGGCTTACCGCACCTATGCGGCCACCCTGCTGCATTCCGGCCACCGGTGTTCGATCGCCACGCATGACCGGACCATCCAGCACGATGTGACAGCGCTGATCGCCAGCGACGGCATCGCGCCGGGAGCGTATGAATTCGAATCGCTCGATGGCCTCGGCACCGAACAGGTGGCCAGCTTGCGCGCGCAAGGTTACGCCACGCGCGAATATGCCGTGTTTGGCGAAGAACACTTCCTGTACGTGCTGAACCGGATTGCCGAAGAACCGGTGCGGGTGTATCAGGCCATCACGGATGTGCTGGCCGACTACGCGCGCGCGCCGTAGGCGTTATACGCGGCGCGACAGCATCAGCCCGACCCCGGCCGACGCCAGCAATCCGGCGCAGGCGCGGTTAAAAATGCGCTTGCCGCGCGGCTGGGCAAACCAGCGCCGCAGCTTGGTGCCCATCCACGCATAGATGGCGATGGCCGCCATTTCCAGCACCAGGAACAACACGCCCAGCACGGTGAATTGCATGGTCATCGGCTGCGCCGGATCGACAAATTGCGGCAAAAAGGCGGTAAAGATCAGGATGGCTTTCGGGTTGCCTGCGGCAACCAGGAATTCCTGCCGCGCCAGCTGCCACAACGGCACCTGCGGCGCCGCCGCGTCAGCATTGCCGCCCGGCGCCGCGCGCCACAGCTGAAACGCGAGGTACAGCAGGTACGCCGCGCCCGCCGTCTTGATCACGTAAAACAGCAATTCCGACGTGTGCAGCACCACGGCCAGCCCGGCCGACGCCAGCGCAATCATCCCCGCAAACGCCAGCAAGCGCCCGCTTCCCGCCAGACAGGCGCGCTGGAAACCGTAACGCGTGGCGTTACTGATCGACAGCAAATTATTCGGCCCCGGCGCCATATTCAACGCGAAGCAGGCAGGGATAAACAAGGCAAGCGTGGCGTAGTCCATGGCGGTTCCTTTCAGCGAACCCCATTCTACCCCATGGGGTCAGGCGTGCATTCGTGCATTAAAACCGTGGGGTCAGGCGTGCATTCGTGCGTTTCCGCCAGAGTGACACCGCCCCGGATTTGCGCTTCCGGGGCCATGCCCCGCGTGGCCCCGGATACCGCCCAGCCCAGCCCCATGGCGCAGGCAATTCCCGCTACCGCCCGCCGTTGCTGGCCGCTTGCGCCGGCGAGCGCAAAATCCACGCTAAACGAATGCATCAATGCACGCCTGACCCCATGGTTTTTCTGCATGATTGCACGCCTGACCCCAAAAAAAAGGCAGCCTGCGGGCTGCCTTCTGTGATGCTGGAGCGGGGTTTAGAACAGATCGACGTCCAGTTCCAGGGTGCCGGCGCTGCCTTCGATGATCGACGAGCGGATGCCGGACGACTGGCTCACGAAGTGGTCCGCGAAGAAGCGGGCCGTGACGATTTTCGCTTCGTAGAAGGCCTTGTCGCCGTCGCCGGCGGACAGTTTCTGTTGCGAGACCAGTGCCGCGCGGCCCATCTGCCAGCCGCCCAGCACCAGGCCTGCCAGCTTCAGGTACGGCACGCTGCCGGCAAACACGGCGCGCGGGTTGGCGCGGGTGTTGGTGGCCACGTAGTCCACCACGGCTTCCAGGTCGGCCGCGCCCTGCACCAGTTGCTTAGCGATCGCGGCGAAGGCTTCGCCCTGCACTTCGGCCAGTTGCGCCGCCGTCGCGCGCACTTGCGCGATCAGGCCCTTGGCGACCTTGCCGCCATCGCGCACGGTCTTGCGGCCCACCAAGTCATTGGCCTGGATCGCCGTGGTGCCTTCATAGATGGTCAGGATCTTCGCATCGCGGAAGTGTTGCGCGGCGCCGGTTTCTTCGATGAAGCCCATGCCGCCATGCACTTGCACGCCGTCGCGGGTCACGTCTTGCGACATTTCCGTCGACCAGCCCTTGATGATCGGCACCAGGTACTCATACACGGCCTGGTTTTCAGCACGCACGGCCGCGTCGCCGGCGTGGTGCGCGGCGTCGTACAGCGAGGCGCCGACATAGGCCAGCGCGCGCGCCGCTTCGGTCTGCGAACGCATGTTCATCAGCAGGCGGCGCACGTCCGGGTGGTGGATGATGGCGACCGGGCCTGGCGAACCGGCCACGTCGCGCGACTGCACGCGCTCCTTGGCAAACGTCACCGCCTGCTGGTACGCGTTTTCCGACAGGCCCACGCCTTGCATGCCGACGCCGAAGCGGGCCGCGTTCATCATGATGAACATGTATTCCAGGCCGCGGTTTTCCTCACCCACCAAGGTGCCGATCGCGCCGCCGTTGTCGCCGAACTGCAGCACGCAGGTCGGGCTGGCCTTGATGCCCAGCTTGTGTTCGATCGAGACGCAATGCGCATCGTTGCGCACACCCAGCGTGCCGTCGGCGTTGACCAGGAACTTCGGCACGATGAACAGCGAAATGCCTTTCACGCCTTCCGGCGCGTCCGGCGTACGGGCCAACACCAAGTGCACGATGTTTTCCGCCATGTCGTGCTCACCATAGGTGATGAAGATCTTGGTGCCGAACACTTTATAGGTGCCGTCGCCCTGCGGCACGGCGCGCGCGCGCACGGCTGCCAGGTCGGAACCGGCTTGCGGTTCGGTCAGGTTCATGGTGCCGGTCCATTTGCCGGTCACCAGCGGTTCCAGGTACGTGGCTTTCTGTTCGTCGCTGCCGGCGGTCAGCAACGCTTCGATGGCGCCGTCGGACAACAGGCCGACCAGCGCAAACGACAGGTTGGCGCCGTGCAGCATTTCCACGCACGGGGTGCCGATCAGTTTCGGCAAGCCCTGGCCGCCGAAGTCGGTCGGGTGCTGCAAGCCTTGCCAGCCGCCTTCCGCGAATTGCTTGAATGCTTCCTTGAAGCCCTTGGAGGTGGTGACCGTGCCGTCTTTCCAGAAGCTGGGCTCTTTATCGGCGGCGTGGTTCAGCGGTGCCACCATGCCGGTGACGAATTTCGCGTTTTCTTCCAGCACGGCTTCCGCAGTTTCCGGCGTCGCGTCTTCGCAGCCCGGCAATTGGCTCACGCCTTCCAGGTTGGCCAGTTCGTTCATCACGAACAGCATGTCTTTCATAGGGGCTTGATAGGCCATGTTTTTCTCCAAGGACTTGTAGTGTGTGACGTAGTTTCTTTTCCTGGGGCGGAAAAAAAGCCACGCGGCTGGTTACTGCCCGCGTGGCTTGATTGATCTCTTCAGGGATCAGCCCAGTTCTTTGACCAGCTCAGGGACCACTTCGAACAGATCGCCCACGATGCCGTAGTCGGCAACGGAGAAGATCGGCGCTTCCGGATCCTTGTTGATGGCCACGATGGTCTTCGAATCTTTCATACCGGCCAAGTGCTGGATCGCGCCGGAAATACCGACCGCGATGTACAGCGACGGGGCAACGATCTTGCCGGTCTGGCCAACTTGCCAGTCGTTCGGCACGAAGCCGGCGTCGACGGCGGCGCGCGATGCGCCCATGGCGGCGTTCAGCTTGTCCGCCAGCGGTTCCAGGATCTTGAACGCTTCGCCCGAACCCATGCCACGGCCACCGGAAACGATGATCTTGGCGGCGGTCAGTTCCGGACGGTCCGATTTCGCCAGTTCGCGGCCAACGAAGGCCGATTTGCCGGAGTCGGCCACGGCCGACACGGATTCCACGGCAGCCGAACCACCGGTGGCGGCAGCGGCATCAAAGCCGGTGGTACGCACGGTGATGACTTTGACCTTGTCCGACGATTGCACGGTGGCGATCGCGTTGCCGGCGTAGATCGGACGCTCGAAGGTGTCCGGGCTGTCGACTTTGGTGATTTCCGAAATTTGCGCGACGTCCAGCTTGGCGGCAACGCGTGGCAGGATGTTCTTGCCGTACGCGGTGGCTGGCGCCAGGATGTGCGAGTAGGCACTGGCAACGGCCAGTACTTGCTCGGCCACGTTTTCCGCCAGGCCGTCAGCGAAGTGCGCGCCTTCGGCGACCAGTACTTTGGTCACGCCGGCGATTTGCTTGGCGGCTTCCACGGCGGCGCCGGCATTGCTGCCTGCGACCAGCACGTGAACGTCGCCGCCGCACTGGGCAGCGGCGGTGACAGTGTGGTGGGTGCTAGCCTTCAGGCTGGCGTTGTCGTGTTCTGCGATGACTAATGCGACCATGATTTTTCCTTGAAAGTAGACTTAGATAACTTTGGCTTCGTTGCGCAGCTTGGCAACCAGGGTCGCCACGTCAGGCACTTTGATGCCGGCGGAGCGCTTGGCTGGCTCGGCCACTTTCAGGGTTTTCAGGCGCGGGGTCACGTCAACGCCCAGGTCTTCCGGCTTGACGGTTTCCAGGGGCTTTTTCTTGGCCTTCATGATGTTTGGCAGGGTCACATAACGTGGCTCGTTCAAACGCAGGTCGGTGGTGATGATCGCTGGCAGGCTCAAGGAAAGGGTTTCCAGGCCGCCGTCCACTTCGCGGGTCACGATCGCCTTGCCGTCTTCCAGCACGACTTTCGAGGCGAACGTGGCTTGTGGCCAGCCCAGCAGGCTTGCGAGCATCTGGCCGGTCTGGTTGGAATCGTCGTCAATTGCCTGCTTGCCCAGGATAATCAGTTGCGGCTGTTCTTTGTCAGCCAGTGCTTTCAGCAGCTTGGCCACGGCCAGCGGTTCCAGCTCGGTGGTGGTTTCCACCAGGATGCCACGGTCGGCGCCGATGGCCATACCGGTGCGCAGGGTTTCCTGGCACTGGGCTACGCCGGCGGACACGGCCACCACTTCGGTCACTTTGCCCGCTTCCTTCAGACGGGTCGCCTCTTCCAGGGCGATCTCATCGAACGGGTTCATCGACATTTTCACGTTGGCGATATCGACGCCAGTGCCGTCGGACTTGACGCGTACCTTGACGTTATAGTCGACCACGCGTTTGACGGGTACCAAGACTTTCATAGCTGTGCCTTTGGGAAAATTAAATAAAGATGTTACTGACTAAAAGGTGGGCTAGATTATAAAAGATATTCCAGCGGCAAGCAGAATTTAAGCACGATCGTGCGTTTTTTTGTTAGTGTAATCCATCTAAAAAAAATATGCGCATCATTTCGTCACTCGGGGGATTCTGCGGTTCTTGCAGGGGGACGGGCCGCCATCCGGCGCGGCCCTAGCGGAATACTGACAGGAATGAACCCGTTATTTGCGTTGCATGAGGAACACGAATTCCATGCCGTACTGCGCATGCGATAACAGCGTATTGCCGGTCTGCTTGGCAAAGGCCTGGAAATCGCGCACAGAACCGGGGTCCGTGGCCATAATACGCAAGACTTCGCCGCTTTGCAGCTCCGCCAGCGCCTTTTTTGCTTTCAGAATCGGCAGCGGACAATTCAGGCCGCGTGCATCGAGTTCTTTTTGAAATTCCATGATTTCGGTATCAACCAGAGTGTCACTCATCACTATCCCGCTCAGAAGTTGTGCTGATAATTCACAGTCTACCCCAATTCATTAATTTTGACGCGGTGCACCAAAATTGATGACTGTGCGTTGCATGCACACAACGAGCAGGACCTTGACATGCGGCTTGCACACCCGCGCAAGCCGCATGGTTACTAGCTTTACAACTTAAATACGCTGTTCAACCCAGCCCGCGACACCGGCCAACGCGCCTGGCAGCGCCGCAGCATCGGTACCGCCAGCCTGGGCCATATCCGGACGGCCGCCGCCCTTGCCACCGACTTGCTGGGCCACAAAGTTCACCAGTTCGCCGGCCTTGACCTTGCCGACAGCGTCCGGCGTCACGCCGGCGATCAGGCTGACCTTGCCGTCGGCCACGCTGGCCAGCACGATGGCGGCGGTTTTCAGCTTGTCCTTCAGCTTGTCCATGGTTTCGCGCAGGCGCGCCACGTCGGCGCCTTCCAGCGTGGCCGCCAGCACTTTCACGCCCTTGATGTCGACCGCCTTGGTCACCAGTTCATCGCCCTGGCCGGACGCCAGTTTGGATTTCAGCGCCGCCAGTTCTTTTTCCAGCGCTTTCACGTGGTCTTGCACCTGGCCGATTTTCGCGGTCAGTTCGTCCGGGTTGGTTTTCAGCGCGGCGGAAGCTTCGTTCAGCTTCTTCGCCATCGATTGCACCAGCGCCAGCGCGCCCTCGCCCGTCACCGCTTCCACGCGGCGGATACCGGCCGCCACGCCGCCTTCGGACACGATCTTGAACAGGCCGATGTCGCCGGTACTGTGCACGTGCACGCCGCCGCACAGCTCTTTCGACGTACCGATGTCCATCACGCGCACTTCGTCGCCGTATTTCTCGCCGAACAGCGCCATCGCGCCATGCTTGACGGCGTCGTCGAACGACATGTTGTGCGACTGGGTGGCTGCGTTGGCCAGGATTTCCGCGTTGACGATGGCTTCCACCTTGGCGATTTCTTCCGCCGTCAGCGGGGCGTTGTGCGAAAAGTCGAAGCGGGCTTTATCAGGATCGACCAGCGAACCTTTCTGCGCCACGTGCGCACCCAGCACTTCGCGCAGGGCTTTGTGCATCAGGTGGGTGGCCGAGTGGTTACGGATGGTGCGGCCGCGTGCGTGCTGGTCCACTTCCGCGCCGACCGCATCGCCCACCTTCAGCGAACCGGACGCCACCACGCCGTGGTGGCCGTACACGTCGGCTTTGACCTTCAGCGTGTCCGTCACATCGAATTTCGCCGCAGCCGACTGGATCAGGCCCTGGTCGCCCACCTGGCCGCCGGATTCCGCGTAGAACGGCGTGGTGTCGAGCACCACGATGCCGTGCTGGCCGGCTTTCAATTCCTGCACAGCGGCGCCATCGGCGTACAGCGCCACCACTTTCGAGGTGTGCTGCAACTGGTCGTAGCCGACGAATTTGTTTTTCTCGCCGGTGTATTCCACGCCCACGGCCATCTGGCCCTTGCCGCCTTTACGCGAGTTGTTGCGCTGCTCTTCCATCGCGGCGGCGAAGCCGGCCTCGTCCAGCGTGACTTCGCGCTCGCGGCAGATATCGGCCGTCAAGTCCAGCGGGAAGCCATAGGTGTCGTACAGCACGAACGCGGTGGCGCCGTCCAGGTTCTTCGGATCCTTGGCCAGCTGCGCTTCCAGGATCTTCATGCCGTTTTCCAGCGTCTCGCCGAAGCGCTCTTCCTCGGCTTTCAGGGTGGCCGCCACGCGGTCCTTGGCTTCCGCCAGTTCCGGATAGGCCTGGCCCATCTCGATGTTCAAGTCTTCCACCAGCTTGTAGAAGAAGGCCTTGGTCTGGCCCAGCTTGTGGCCGTGGCGCAGCGCGCGGCGGATGATGCGGCGCAGCACGTAGCCATGGCTTTCCGGACCCGGGATGATGCCGTCGACGATCAGGAACGCGGCGGCGCGGATGTGGTCGGCGATCACGCGCAGCGATTTGTTTTCCAGGTCGGTGGCGCCGGTTTTGCGGGCGGCCGCCTTGATCAGGTTCTGGAACAGGTCGATTTCATAGTTCGAGTGCACGTGCTGCAGCACGGCGGCCAGGCGTTCCATGCCCATGCCGGTATCGACGCATGGCTTCGGCAGCTTGTGCATCACGCCCGCTTCGTCGCGGTTGAACTGCATGAACACCAGGTTCCAGATCTCGATGAAACGGTCGCCGTCCTCGTCCGGCGAGCCGGGAGGACCGCCCCAGATGTCGGCGCCGTGGTCGTAGAAGATTTCCGTGCACGGGCCGCAAGGGCCGGTGTCGGCCATTTGCCAGAAGTTGTCCGATGCGTAGCGCGCGCCCTTGTTGTCGCCGATGCGGATGATGCGCTCTTTCGGCACGCCGATTTCATTGGCCCAGATGTCGTACGCTTCGTCATCTTCGATGTACACGGTGACGGTCAGCTTGTCCGCCGGCAGCAGGTACACCTTGGTCAGCAATTCCCACGCGTAGTTGATCGCGTCGCGCTTGAAGTAATCGCCGAAGCTGAAATTGCCCAGCATTTCAAAGAAGGTGTGGTGGCGCGCGGTGTAGCCGACGTTTTCCAGGTCATTGTGCTTGCCGCCGGCGCGCACGCAGCGCTGCACGGTGGTGGCGCGCGAATACGGGCGGGTATCCTGGCCCAGGAACACATCCTTGAACTGCACCATGCCAGAGTTGGTCAGCAGCAGGGTTGGATCGTTGCCAGGCACCAGCGAGCTGGAACGGACGATCGTATGACCCTTGGATTCGAAGAATTTAAGGAACTTCTCGCGGATTTCAGATGATTTCATGTCGTAATCGGTAAGTTGGCTGCTGGCGCAAAGGATCGATTATACGGTATCTCCCTGCGGTAAATCAGTGCAAGCCATGGCGCTGCCGTATATATGGCGGGCTGCATGGTTTTACACTTCGTTGCAATGATGCAACGATTGCAAGACTATGCGCCGCGCATTGCCATCCTTCCCTATACTGACCTCTCATCCCGTCGCAGTGTTGACCAGGAGCGCGCCATGCTGAACACCCTTCACATCCGCACCAAACTGCTGTTATTGCTGGTGATGGCCGTCGCCGGCATCGCACTGGTGGGCGGCGCCGGCATCCTGGGCATGCGCAGCGCGGCGGCCGGCTTCCACGAAGTGGCGGAAGTCCGCATGCCTTCGCTACAGGGACTGGACAAGATCAAACTGGGCAACCGCGCGATCCGGATCGGGGCGGTTTCCATGTTCCGCTACGCGGACGATCCGAAGGCTTCCTCTAAAATCAGCGCCGAAGTGACGGCCATGCGCGCCGGCTTTGCCGAAGTGGACGCGGGCCGCAAGATTTACGACCCGCTGCCGCAGACGCCGGAAGAAGCCGCCCTGTACAAAGACTTCCTGGCGGCCTGGGAACCCCGCAAGACTGGCGGCGAGCGGGTCATTGCGGCGGCGGAACGGCTGGCAGGCATGCCCGATGGCACGCACGACAAGGCCGCATGGGAAGATTTCCGCCGCGCCGTCGCCGACGTCGGCCCCCATGTGGAACATGTCCGCGTTGCACTCGACCGGGTAGTCGACGTCAACATGAAGATTGCCGCCGATGCCGTGACTGCCGCGAATGCCGACATGGATGCGGCGCAACGCACCATGGTCATCGCCTTCGCCGTCGCTGGGGTCGCCGTGACCGCGCTGTCGCTGGCCATCATGTTTTCCACCCTGCGCCAGTTGGGCGGCGATCCCCGCTATGCGGCGGAAATCGTCACGCGCGTGGCCGGCGGCGACCTGACCGTGGAGATCGCCACCCACCCGGATGATCGCGCCAGCCTGTTGTTTGCCATGAAAACCATGGTGGAGCGGCTGGCGGGCGTGGTGGGTAATGTCAATTCCAGCGCGGACGCGCTGGCCAGCGCCTCGGAACAGGTTAGCGGCACGGCGCAGTCGCTGTCGCAAGCGGCCACAGAACAAGCGGCCAGCGTCGAGGAAACCAGTGCGTCCGTCGAAGAAATGACGGCGTCGATCTCGCAAAACACGGAAAACGCCCGCATCACGGACGGCATGGCCAGCCAGGCCGCCAATGAAGCGGTGGAAGGCGGCGCGGCGGTCAGCAGCACGGTGGACGCCATGCGGCAAATTGCCCGCAAGATCGTCATCATCGACGACATCGCCTATCAAACCAATTTGCTGGCGCTGAACGCCGCGATTGAAGCGGCGCGCGCCGGTGAACATGGCAAAGGCTTTGCCGTGGTGGCGGCCGAAGTGCGCAAGCTGGCCGAGCGCAGCCAGGTGGCGGCGGCGGAAATCGGCGAAGTGGCGGGCAGCAGCGTGGAACTGGCGGAACGGGCCGGCCAGTTGCTGGGCCAGATGGTGCCGAACATCCAGAAAACCTCGGGCCTGGTGCAAGAAATTTCCGCCGCCTCGGATGAACAGTCGACCGGCGTCAGCCAGATCAATTCCGCGCTGAGCCAGTTGAGCCAGACCACCCAGCAAAACGCGGCCGGGTCCGAACAACTGGCGGCCACCGCCGAAGAAATGAGCGTGCAGGCGGAAGACTTGCAGCGCGCGATGGGATTCTTCAAGGTGTCGCAGCAAGACGCGCCGGTCCGTGCCGCGCACCGCGCGCCACCACCCAAAGGCCCCGTCAAGCGCCATGCGGCGAAACACGGCAAGCTGCAGCCCGTGCCGGAAAGCCAAAACAACTGGGAGCCGGACGAATCGAATTACGTGCGCTTCTAAACAGCATGGGTGCCGGGCCTTTAGACTGGGCATCGACATAATTCAGCATGGGTGCCGGGCCTTTAGGCCGGGCATCCACATACTTTCTTTCAGGCGAAGCCAGGGCCGATCAGGTCAATCCGGTCGGTGCAAAAACCATCGACGCCCCAGGCCAGGATCGCTTGCGCGCGTTCCGGCTCATTGACGGTATAGCAAAACAGGCCAAAGCCCGCGTCTTTGACGCTGGCCGCCAGTTCCGGCGTCAGGTGCTTGTGGTTGGTGTGGATCGCCACCGCCCGCAGCGCCTGCGCCTGCGCGCGCCAGTCGGGCGGAATGGTATCGAACAGGCAGGCGCGCGGCACCTCCGGCGCCGCATCGCGGGCGGCCGCCAGCGCGATCATGGAAAACGACGACAGCAGCGGCACCGCCGCCAGGTCGCCGGCCTGCAAGGCGCCGGCAAAGCGCTCGCGCGTGGTGTGCGCCACCCAGCGCCCGGTGGCCTCATCAAAACCGGGGGCCGGCTTGATTTCAATATTCATCCAGATCTGCTGCGCGCGGCAGTAATCGATGAATTCCGTGAACAGGGGCACCGGTTCTCCGGCAAACGCCGGGCCAAACCAGCCGCCCGCATCCTGGCGCACCAGGTCCGCCGCCGTGGTGGTTGCCACACTGCCCTGTCCCGGCACGGTGCGGCCGAATTCCGGGTCATGCATGATGACGCCGACACCGTCCTGCGACAGCATGACGTCGAATTCCACCGCGCGGTAGCCATACGCCAGGCCGCAGCGCAGCGCCGCCACGGTGTTTTCCGGCGCCAGCTTGCCGCCGCCGCGATGGGCCAGGACCCGGGGATATATCCAAGGCATGCTTACCTCATTCAAAGTTGCACCAAAGTTGAGCCGAAGTTGCGCCAATGTTGAAAATGCATGTCGCACCTGTGATTTCCAAACATAACACAAGCGGCTAATCTGGCGGTCTTGACGACTATTCGAGGCAATGGCAATGACAGCAATGACACCGAAAGCGCTGGGACATATCCGCGTACTGGACCTCTCGCGCGTGCTGGCGGGTCCGTGGTGTTCGCAAAACCTGGCGGACCTGGGCGCCGACGTGATCAAGGTCGAGCGGCCCGACGCCGGTGACGATACCCGCGCCTGGGGCCCGCCCTATGCGAAGGACAGCCAGGGCCAGGACACCACCGAAGCGGCGTATTACCTGTCGGCCAACCGTGGCAAGCGTTCCATCACGGTGGACATCGCCTCGCCGGAGGGCCAGCAATTGATCCGCGAACTGGCCGCGCAGTCGGACGTGGTGCTGGAAAACTACAAGGTCGGCCAGCTGAAACGCTATGGCCTCGACTATGCGTCGCTGAAAGCCGTGAAACCGGACATCGTTTATTGTTCCGTGACGGGCTTCGGCCAGGATGGGCCGTACGCGCACCGCGCCGGCTATGACTTCCTGATCCAGGGCATGGGCGGCCTGATGTCGGTCACCGGCGAACGCGACGACTTGCCGGGCGGCGGCCCGCAAAAAGCCGGCGTGGCGCTGACCGACCTGATGACCGGCATGTACGCCACCATTGCCATCCAGGCCGCGCTGATCCACCGCGACCGCACCGGCGAAGGCCAGTACATCGACATGGCGCTGCTCGACGTGCAGGTGGCGATGCTGGCCAACCAGGGCAGCAATTACCTCAACAGCGGCAAACCGCCCAAGCGCTGGGGCAATGCGCACCCGAACATCGTGCCCTACCAGACCTTTGCCTGCAGCGACGGCTACATCATTGTCGCCACCGGCAACGATGGCCAGTACCAGAAGTTCGTGGAAGCCGGCGGCCGCCCGGACCTGGCGCAACATGCGCGCTACGCCACCAACCGCCTCCGGGTGGAAAACCGCGATGAACTGGTGCCGATCCTGGCCGCGATGGTGCTGCAACAGCCGCGCGACTGGTGGATAGACCAACTGGAAGCGGTCGGTGTGCCGTGCGGCCCGATCAACGATTTGCACGACGTGTACCGCAACCCGCAAGTGCAGGCGCGCGGCATGGTGGTGGAAACGCCGCACCCGACCGCCGGCCACGTGAAACTGGTGCGCAGCCCGATGCGGCTGTCCGCCACCCCGGCCGACGGCGGCACGGCGCCGCCGCTGCTGGGGCAGCACACCGAGGAAGTGTTGCGGGAGGTGCTGGGGCGTAGCGCCGAGCAGATTGGCGAACTGAAGGGCAAAGGCGCGATCTGAAGGACACACGCGGGCGCCGGAACCTGAGCGCCCGCTTTACCGTCAAGCTGCGGTCAATGCAAATCGCGCTTCAGTTCCTGCAACTCTTCATGCACATGCAGCACCGCGCTTTTCATTTGCGCGGTCAGGGTCGGCACGTTGACGCACACGCGGCGCGCCCGGTCGCCCAGCACGCCAAGTTCTTCCACCATCCGGCACAGCGCAGCGGCCTCCATGGCCGCGCCCGCTTGCTGTACTTTGTCCGCCTGCCGGTCCAGCTTCAAAATGCAATCGCGTAACTCCCCTGGCAAATTGCGTTCGGCGGAACACGCTTGCGATGCTTCCCCGATGGCCTTTTCAACCCGGTCTAAACGTTGCTTCAGCTGTTGCTGCATGGCGCTCTCCTTTTGCGTTGGCAGGCACGGCGTGCCTGGGAAGAGTCAGACCAGAGCAAGCAGATTCCGTTGCGTTCGCTTGTTTGAGGAGCCGCAACGCGGAGCGGTTGTAAAAGTTTGTGAAATTCGCAATAAATTCACACAGGCAACGGTACATTGCCGACATGACATTTTCTTCCTCTCCCCGGCCCAATGCGCCAGCCCTGCTGGCGATAGTCGTGCTGCATGCCGCGCTGGCCAGCCTGCTGCTGGCGCAGCGTTACCGCGTGACGCACCCGCACGAGGGGAAATCGCTGGAACCGGTCCAGTGGCTATTGCCGCTGGCGGCGCCGCCCGCCGCGAAACAGCCGGTGCCGCAGGAGGCGGCGCCGGCCGTGCAGCCGAGGCGGACAACGATGCCGCGCACCGGCACCGAACCGCGTGCCGCGACGCTCATCACGCCGCCAGCCATGCCCGCAGCGGCCCCGGCAACAGCGCCCGCGCACCCGGCCGCTCCCCTACCTGCGCCGGCATCCCCACCGGATCCGTTTGACCTCGCCAACACCCCGCCCTCCCCGGCCAGCGATGCCCTGCTGCGCCGCCAGGACTGGGGCGCGGGTAAGGCCGATCACGCGTTACGGGGCGGCAAGCTCGCTGCCCTGGTGCGCCCCACGGATACTTTGCAGGCCGGACTGGAGCGCGCGTTCCGCGACGCCGGCGAAGCGGTGCCGCCCAAGTGGTTCAGCGCGCCGGAAATCCGCGAAATGTCCGTGCCGGAAGGGCGCATGCGCATGTATAAAATCCGCACCGCGATGGGAACCTATTGCTTCTACAAACCCGATCCCAGCCTGCAGGCGGGTTACGACTACAAGTTGATGACTTGCCCGCGCGAAAAGTAAGCCTTCACGCTGCGGCCGGCGCCGCCGCCGCGACCGGTTCCAGCTGGCGCAGCCGCAGTGCAATCACGACGCCGCCGACCAGGCCTGCGCCCAGCAGCGCCACCACACCACTCCATCCGGCGCGCGACCACAGCAAACCCGTGGTCCACGCCACCACACTGGAACCGAGGTAATAAAAGAACAGGTACAGGCCCGACGCCAGCCCCGCCTGCGGCCGGCTCAGCGCCAGCGCGCGCCGCCCCACCCAGCTGCTGGCGATCGAATGCGCGGCAAAGAAAGCAAACGTGAACACCGCCATGCCGAGCACGACCACCGCCAGTGGCGACGCCAGGGTCAGCAGCAAGCCGCCCAGCATCAGCGTCATGATTTTCCACAGCACGTTACGACGGCCCAGGCGGTCCACCAGCTTGCCGGCCCACACGGAACTGAAGATCCCCAGCACATACAGGAACGACACCAGCCCCGTGACGCTCTGGCTCAAGCCATAGGGCGCGCTTTGCAGGCGGAACGCGATATAGCTGTACACGCTGACCATGCAGCCCATCAGCACGAACGCCAGCGCAAACAGGGAGCGCATGCCGTCATCGCGCAAATGCAGCGACCAGCCGTGCCAGGCGCCGCGCCATGCTATCGCGCCACCCGTGAAATGGCGCGAACGGGGCAGGCTGCGCCAGAATTCCCACGCGGCATACAGCCCGGCCACGCCAAGCGCCGCCATCGCCACCCGCCACGAATAAAAATCCCCCAGCACCGACGCCAGCATGCGCCCCGCCATGCCGCCAAACGCCCCGCCACTGATGTACACGCCCATTGCCGCGCCCAGCGAGGTCGCTTCCATTTCCTCCGACAGGTAGACCATGGCAATGGCCGGCATGCCACCCAGCGCGATACCCAGCGCCGCCCGCAGCGCCACCAGCTGGCCATAGCTGTGCGCCAGCGGGCTCACCAAGGTCATCACCGCCGCGATCGCCATGGCCGCCACCATCAGCGGCGTGCGCCCCAGCCGCGCCGACACCACGGTCGACGCCACCAGCGACAGCGCCAGCGCCGCCGTCGAGACCGCCAGCACCAGGCTGCTTTGCGCCGGCGTCAGCGCATATTCATGTCCCAGCACCGGCATCAGCGGCTGCACGCAATACAGCAAGGCAAAGGTGGAAAACCCGCCCAGGAACATGGCGCGGGTGGTGCGGGTGAATTCAGGGGTTCCTGCGGCGATGGCCATATGGCCTCCAGCGTTGAATGATGGCCCCATGGTAGGATTGCCCAGTCATACAGTCCAATATATATTTCAGGCGTCAGTAATACTTTAAAACGATTACTCTATCATTCCATGGAACTACGCCACCTGCGCTATTTCATTGCCGTCGCCGAAGAACTGAGCTTTACGCGGGCGGCGGAACGGCTGCATATCGGCCAGCCGCCATTGAGCCAGCAAATCCAGGCGCTGGAACAGGACGTCGGCGCGCGCCTGTTCGAGCGCAGCAAGCGCTGGGTGCGGCTGACGGAAGCCGGCAAGCTGTTTTTGCGCGATGCGCGGCAAATCCTGGCCCAGTCCGAACAAGCCGTGGTGACGGCGCGCCGTGCCGCGCGCGGCGAAGCGGGCGAGCTGCGCGTGGGCTTTACGTTTTCCACGCCGTTTACGCCCCTGTTTGCGCAAGTGATCCGCCAATACCGGCAGTTGTACCCGCAAGTGGCGCTGACCCTGCATGAAATGGCGACCCTGCACCAGCTCGATGCGATCGAGGGCCGCAAGCTGGACCTGGGTTTCGTGCGGCCGCCGGAAGTGGCGCTACCGGACGGCATCGCCATGACGATGCTGCGCGAAGACCCGCTTGTGCTGATCTTGCCGGCCGATGCGCCGCTGGCGCGGCACCGCAAGATCCGCGTCGCCGACTTGCAGGGCATGCCGTTCGTGATGTACCCGAAAGACGCGGGTACCGGGATTTACCACCAGATTTTCCGCCTGTGCCGCGCGGCCGGCTTCGTGCCGCACATCGCGATGGAAGCCGGGGAAGCGTCCACCATTATTGGCCTGGTGGCGGCGGGCCTGGGCGTCAGCCTGCTGCCGCAACCGTTCGACCGCATCCGCATGACCGGGGTGGCCTACCGCCCGCTGGCCGACAGCGCCGCCACCACGTCGCTGTTGCTGGCGCAGCGCCGGGACGACAGCAGCCCGCTGGTGGCAGCCTTTGTGGCGCTGGCGCAGGCGGCCACTGCCGCTGGAATAGCAACGCCGCCGGCAACCCGCCACTGATAGGGGGATGCCTGGCCTGGAGACCCGGCACCCATGTTCTGATAGGTGGATGCCCGGCCTGAAGACCCGGCACCCATGTTCTGATAGGTGGATGTCCGGCCTGAAGACCCGGCACCCATGTTCTGATATGTGGATGCCCGGCCTGAAGGCCCTGCACCCAGTTCATCAAAAGGTATGTCGCACGCCCAGCGCCAGCGCATGGGGACTGAAACCCGGCGCGACGGCGCGGTAATCGGCATGCAGGTTGGCCAGCCCGCGGTTGGCCGCCGCGTTGTTGCTGAGCTTGATGCCATAGCCGTACAGTTGCGTGCGCCGCGACAGGGGGAGCACATAGCCCGCGTGAACCGCCCGCGTGCGCTTGCCGCCGTCGTCCGCCAGCCATCCCGCCCCCACATTCACGTCGCCCGGCCCGGCCGCCGAGTGGGCCGTCACCAGCACGCTGCGGGTCCCGCCCGCAAAGGGCCCCGCCAGCATATTCGACGACTGCATGGCATTGGCGCCCACCGCCCATCCGGTCCCGCTGTATTTGGCGGCCAGCATGTGCGTGCGCTGGATGCGGTCGGCGCGGTCGGCCGCGTCGTGCTGGGTGGCGCGGTTGTAGCCGGCACCGAACCACCAGGGCCCTTGCGTGTGCTGGATATTCACGCCCTGGTTGACGCCGTCGCGGCGGCGCGCGCCGCTCAATTCATTCCCCAGCGAATAGGATGCCTCCCCGCTCCAGCCGTTCCAGTCCGGCGTGCGGTAATGCACGGTATTGTTGAACAAGCCGCCGATCCCGCTGCGCCCGGTGGCCGCCGTGTGGACCAGATTGAGCATGACGCTGGCATTGGCAAACGCGATCGTCGACGCGTCGGACCGCAACGCCACCCAGAACATGGGCGCATACTGGCGGCCCAGCGCCACCTGGCCCGCAGCGCCGCGCAGGCCCACCAGGCTGCCGCGGTTCCACAGGACGCCACCGGCGCCGGCGGTGCCGCTATCGGCGCCCAGCAGGGTTTCCAGCACGACGAACGCCGTCACGTCATGGCCCAGGTCTTCCGTCGCCCGCACACTGAACCGGCTGGGCGAGAGCACGCCGCTTTGCACGCGCGTGGCGGACACCGCCTGGTTATATCGGCCGCTTTCCAGCGCCATGTCGACGATGCCGGACAAGGTCACCGAGGAGTCCGCCTGCGCCGTGGCGCAGGCAATCAGCAGCACGGCGGTCAACGTTCCGCGCGGGGCGGTATGGCGTACGGGTTGGAGCATCGGCTTATTACCTCCGGCGTCAGTTACAGTCATGGCAGCGGCTGGTACCACAGTTCGCGCACCGGGAGCGGCAGTGTCTCCGTCAAGCCGGGATTATCGAGCCGGAAGACACGCCGCTGCGCCAGCGCGGCGCGCTGCAGGTACGAGCTGTTTTGCTCCTGGAACAGCCGTTCAAACGCGCCCTCGGCGATGGCTGCCCACAAGCCCTGCTCCAGCACGGCGGCCAGCGCGGCATTGGCCTTATTGACAAAGAAATACAGGGCGGACGGGAAATGCAGCGCAAAATGCGGCTCCACCACCAGCCCCAGTTTCGCGTATTGCCGCGCCTCGACCCATGCCTGCCGCAGCGGGCGGGGATAGTAATCAAAACGGCCCGCCGCCAGCATGGCGGGCAGGCCTTCGGTATTGGTGCCGGCCACGACGGGCAAGCCATTGGCGCGCAACACCTCGGTTTCCGCCCAGTCGTGGCCCAGTCCCGCCCGGAAGCGCGCCAGGTCCGCCAGCTGGTGGACCCCGGCAAAGCGCTGCGCATTGGCGCGCGCCACCAGCGCGATGCGCCAGCCGCTCAAGCCCCGGTCCAGTGGGATGCGCACCGGCAGCAGCGCCGCTTCACGCGCACGGCTGGTGACGGCCCAGGCGACATCGAGATTCTCGCCGCGCCCCAGTTCGTACAGTGCGCGGCTGCGCTCGACCCGCACCGGCCATGGCTGCACCACATACGCGCCCGGTGCGTGGTCCAGCGCCAGGCGCAGCATCTCGGCACAGACCTGGTCGATATCGTTGTCGATGCGGGGGCAGCGCACCACGGCCGGCGCCTGCGCGAGGATGGCGGGACTGGCGGCCAACGCCAGCGCGCCCGCACCCAGCCGCAGCACCCGGCGGCGCGTCAGCGGCAAGCTGGCGGGCGCCGCCATGTCATGGCGCCGCAGGCCGCCGCCAGCCTGGTGCTGGCCGGGTTCTCCAAGGCTGGGAACGCGGGTGGCGGCCTTCATGCCTGTCAGCCGTAGTCGGCTTCCAGTTCCGAACCGGCGTAGTTCTCCAGCTCGGCAAACAGGGTTTTCATGGCCGTGCGGCCCGGGATGTGTTGCAGCACCGTGCAATGGCTGCGGTACGACTCGATGCGCTGCAACAGCACCGGGTGGTGCTGCGCCGGGACCTTGGCCACCAGTTCGGCCCAACCGGCTTCGAAGTCGGGCTTGTTCTTGCGGATGGCTTTGACAAAGCGCTCGAACTCTTTTTGACCGGCGCGGGCCATGATGCGCCCGCCGCCTTCGACCGCGAAAATGATGGCCAGCGCAATCACGCCTTCCGCGTTCAAGTCGGCGTCATTGATGGCGCCGCCGTCGTGGTGGCGGCGCAGCCAGCCGGCCAGGCGCACAATCGCCTGCACTTCCTTGCGCTGCTTCAGTTGCGTCTCGAAGCGTTCCGGACCGGACCAGTTCTGGTTCGGGTCGGCCAGGCAAATCTCAACAAACAAATCGCGCAAACGGCGCTGCGTGTACACCGGATCGCTGTCGTATTCGCCCACCAGCGTATCTTCCGGCATTTGCGCCAGGTCCTTGATCTGGCGGAAGCCGGCCTGGAACGCCGCTTCCGCGCCCTCCTCGATCAGGAAGTCGAGCGCCGCCTCATCCGAGTCCACCGCCAGCACGGCTTCCAGCCCCAGCGACACGCCGCCCACCGTCAGGTACAGCGCGCGCTGGATGCCGTCCGCCGTGCGTTCGTTGGTGAACTTTTCCGCCACCATGGCCGTGATGCCGGTCAGTTCGTCGGCCAGGATAAAGGCGGCATCCGGGCGCGGATCGCCCGGCAACAACTTGATTGCGCGCGTCAGCCGCGGCAGGCTTTCCTTGACGAGTGCGGGCAGCATCAGGAGAAGATCCCCGTACCCATGCTGCGGCGGCTGCTGGCCGCTTTCGGCGCGCTGCGGGTGCTCGGTACTTGCTTGCGCAGGCGGTACAGCAATTCACGGGTGGTGCGCTGCAGGAATTTCGGTTCCTCGTCCGGGTCGTCCGAAAATTCCGCGTCGGCCAGGTCGGCGCTGTGGCGGAAGTCCGGGAACAGTTCAAACAATGCACGGTCCCAGCCATCTTCCGATGCCTTCGCCAATTCCAGCGCCAGCGGGACCACGTCATTGTCGGAGGTGGTCAGGCCGCTGACATAGGGGCCCTTGGAAATGATTTCACCGGCCAGTTCCAGGATTTCCTTCGGCGCCAGCGAGAACAGCACGGCAAACGCGGTGCAGCCATGGTCGGTGGCGGACGCTTCGCGCAGCAGTTCCTCGCGGCGTTCCTGGTCTTCGGTGGAAAACACCACGCCATGGACGTGCGCGAACAATTGCTCGGCCAGGCGTTCCGGATCGTCTTCGATCAAGTCATCCTGGAAGGTCGCGGCAAAGAACGCCAGGCTGTCGGCCCACGCCTTCGGTGGCACTAATAACGTCGTCAGCGACAGTTTGCCGCCGTCGAAGCCCGCCATGTGCAGCGCCGTCACTTGTGGCGGGATGGTCGACAGCACTTCGGCCACCGCGTAATCGCCAAACTGCTCGGCCGCTTCGGCAAACGCCTGTTCCGCATGGCTCAGCGAACCGGCCAGTACCAGTTCCGTGACCTGCTTGCTGATGGCTGGCAGATTTTTGTCGGACATTAGTGGTCTCCTTCCTGGTCAAACATCTGGGCAAAGTCGTCGGTGACTTCGCCGTCATCATCATGGTCATCGTCGCCGTCATCGCCGGCGGCCAACTGGTCGAGCGACACATCGTCGTCATCCCACAGGCGCGGATGCTTGTGCAGGAACGCCGTGATCACGGCCTGGCGGCCGATTTCCGGGAAATTTTCCTCAATCGCAGCATACATCTTTGCGGCAACGCCGTCCGGACACGACGCCAGTGCGAACACGCGGGCGGGGTCGCCATCTTCGTAATCCTGCGCCTCGGCCACCAGGGCTTTCGGGTTGTCGAACTTGATGACGTCGACCAGCGCGAAGGCCATCATGTTGACGTCTTCGATGCCGCCGCCGGACGCGTATTCGGACACCAGCGCGTCCAGCATCATCTTGTAATTCTTGCGGTCGGGCGGATCGCCCAGGATGCCTTCGATCTGGCCTTCCAGTTCGCGCGCCTGGTAGGCGAATTCGGGATGGATTCTTCTCATTTTGTTGCTCTTTCAAATAAATTACTGGCGGCGCATGGCGGCTTCAGCAGCGCGGAAACCGCCCTACGATCCGAGGCGGCCCCCGATCCGTAGGGCGGTTTCGCCCCAGGCGAAGCCGCCATGCCCGCCGTTACCGCCTCAGGCGACCGGGATGGTCACGCCGTGCACGCCGAAGATGCCGCGCCACAGCTGATACGCTTCCGCTTCCGGATCGATGATGATGCGGTGGTTCAGGCTCTGGTCGTGTTCGGCCCGTTTCTCGGGGACCGACAGCACTTCGTACGCCTTGGCAATGGCCTTGAAGCGCACGTCCGCGCCGGGTTCCTGGTTGCGGTCCGGGTGGTAGCGCATCGCCAGCGAACGGTAAACCTTCTTGATGTCCTCGTCAGAGGCGTTGGGCGCGACACCGAGCACGAGATAGTAGTTTTCCATATTGGAAGCTCCGTTGGGTCGTATGCCGTGATGTTATAAAGACGAATTATCCTACAGAAAAGCAGTCGCCGTCCCGCCCGGGGTGGCCGGTACGGTAAAATGCGTACCATTTCGCTTTCAAAAAATCCGGTTTTTCTCACTATTACATGAGTAACGACAAAAAAAATCCCGCTTCGGCCGCCGTGGCACCCGCGCTGCCTTCTAACTTCCTGCGCGCCATCATTGAAAATGACCTGGCCGCCGGCACCCATACCCGCGACGGCATGCCCAATGTGATCACCCGCTTCCCGCCGGAACCGAACGGTTACCTGCACGTGGGCCACGCCAAGTCGATTTGCCTGAATTTCGGCCTGGCGCGCGACTATAACGGCCGCTGCCACCTGCGTTTCGACGACACCAATCCGGAAAAGGAAGAACAGGAATACGTCGACACCATCATCGACAGCGTCAAGTGGCTGGGCTTTGACTGGAACTGGCAAGGCCCCAACGGCAATGAAGTGCACTTGCACCATGCCAGCGATTATTTCGACCAGTTGTACACCATGGCGGAATACCTGATCAATGAAGGCCATGCCTACGTTGACAGCCAGAGCGCCGAGGAAATGGCGGCCAACCGTGGCAACTTCAACACGCCGGGTGTGAATTCGCGCTTCCGCAACCGTCCGCGCGAAGAATCGCTGCAAATGTTCCGCGACATGAAAGCCGGCAAATACAAGGATGGCGAGCACATCCTGCGTGCCAAGATCAGCGAAGACGCGATGTCCGCGCCGAACATGAATATGCGCGACCCGGCGATTTACCGGATCCGCCACGAACACCACGTGCGTACCGGCAATGACTGGTGCATTTACCCGATGTACGACTACACGCACCCGATTTCGGATGCGCTGGAAAACATCACGCACTCGATTTGCACCCTGGAATTCCAGGACCACCGCCCGTTCTACGACTGGCTGCTGGAAACCCTGTCGAAGGGCGGCTTCTTCACGCTGCCGGTGCCGAAGCAGTATGAATTTTCGCGACTGAACCTGACTTACGTGATCACGTCCAAGCGCAAGCTGCGCCAGCTGGTGGAAGAAGGCGTGGTGACGGGCTGGGACGATCCGCGCATGCCGACCATCGTCGGCCTGCGCCGCCGTGGCTACACGCCGGAAGCGATCCAGCTGTTCGCGGAACGCATCGGCGTCACCAAGTCCGATGGCTGGATCGACATGAGCACGCTGGAAGGCTGCGTGCGCGAAGACCTCGATCCGAAAGCGCCGCGCGCCACCGCCGTGCTGCGCCCGCTGAAGCTGATCGTGGAAAACTTCCCGGCCGACGCCAGCGAGCCGTGCTCGTGCCCGGTGCATCCGCACCATCCGGAAATGGGCACGCGCCAGTTCCCGTTCACCCGCGATTTGTGGATCGAAGCGGACGACTTCATGGAAACCCCAACCAAGGGTTACTTCCGCTACACCCCGCCGGTCGGCGACCAGCCGGGCAGCCGCGTGCGCCTGCGCCACGGCTTCGTGACCGAGTGCACCGGCTACGACAAGGATGACAACGGCAACATCACGGCCGTGCGCGTGAAATACTTCGAGGACAGCAAATCCGGCACGCCGGGTTCGGACAACTACAAGGTCAAGGGCAACATCCACTGGGTGTCCGCCGCCCATGCCCTGGAAGCCGAAGTGCGCCTGTATGACCGCCTGTTCACGGACCCGCAACCGGATGCGGGCGGCAAGGACTTCCTGGCCGCGCTGAACCCGAACGCGCTGGAAACCGTGACCGCTTACCTGGAGCCGGGCATGCAGGCCGCCACCGGCGACCAGCGTTTCCAGTTCGAGCGCCACGGTTATTTCGTGGCCGACCGCATCGATTCGCAGCCAGGCAAGCCGGTCTTCAACCGCATCGTCACCTTGAAAGACGGTTTCGCCGCAAAATAAGCGCCCCATACCAAACCAATACCTGTTTGGAAAAAACCGCCCTCGGGCGGTTTTTTTATGGTTCTTTGTTTATGACACAAAACAATTGTAATGCTTTGTAAAAAATATACTTGACCGCGGCCACATAAGGTTTATATATTATGCAACAATTGATACAAGGAAATCTTTACCGCCGGTTACTTCGGCAACTGCTACGTTATGCCCCTGAAACCGGCCCTGAACCAACTGTTTGCCCCAACCAAGCCACTATGGTGGACCGGGGTCCTGCTATCGCTGGGCGTCGGCGTGCTGCTGTACGGCGCCACGGCGAAATCGCTGGACAGTGAAGCCAATTCCCGCTTCCGCAACCACGCACGCAGCAGCCAATACATCATCGCCACCGCCATCAAGGCGTATACCGATGTGCTGCGGGGCACCGCCAGTTACTTTCAGTCTTCCGACACCATCACGCGCGATGGTTTTCATCGTTATGTGACGGGATTGGACTTGCCCAGCAACTTCCCCGCGATCATCAGCCTGAACTATGCGCAGCACGTCCCGGCCGGCACCCGCAGCGCCTTCGAGCAACGCATGCGCGAGCGCAGCAATGGCGGACGCGATGGCTACCCACCACTGCCGCCGCGGGCGCCGGGCCCGGAACAGGATGCCGCCATCATCATCCTGATGGAACCGCTGGCCGGGCTGGAAGAAAAATTCGGTATCGATATCGCCGCCCGGCCCGTGGTGGCCAAGGCCTTGGCGCGCGGGCGCGACAGCGGCGTGTTGACAGCCTCCGGCGTGCCGATTGGTTTCGACGCCAGCGACCGCGACGCCGTGCTGGCCATGCGCATGCCGGTATACCGGCCCAACCTGCCGCTGGCCACCATGGAACAGCGCCGCGCCGCGTATACCGGGTCGATCGGCATCGGCTTTTCAGTCTACCGGCTGGTGCTGGGCGCGCTAGAGGAAATGCCGGTACGCAATGCCCGCCTGACCTTGCAAGACGTGGGCGACCAGGATTCCAGTAGCACGCACACGCTGCTGTTTGACAGCGCGGAACTGGGCATGGCCGGCCCCGGTGAAGCCGATGTGCTCAGCTATATCTTGCCGATCGACTTTAACGGACGCGTATGGCGGGCGGAATTCACGGCGCCCAAACACGCACTGTATTCGCGCTTCGACACGTTTTTACCGTGGCTGGCGCTGCTGACCGGCTTCTGCGGCAGCATGCTGATTTACGCCCTGTTCCATACATTGTCGTCCTCGCGGCTGCGGGCCATCCGCATGGCCAAGTCCATGACCAAGGAATTGCGCGACAGCCAAGCCAAGCTGCAACTGTCGCACCATAAATTACGGCGGCTGGCGGCGCACGCGGAACAAATCAAGGAAGAGGAACGCAAGCGGATTGCCCGGGAAATCCATGATGACCTGGGCCAGAACTTGCTGGCGCTGCGCATTGAAGCCGATGTGCTGGCCACGCGCACCTGCCACCGCCATCCGCGCCTGCATGCGCGGGCGCGCTGGACTTTGTCGCAAATCGATCACACGATCCGCAGCGTGCGGCACATCATCAATGATTTGCGGCCCAATGTGCTGGACCTGGGACTGGGCGCGGCGGTCGAATGGCAAATCGCGCAATTTCGCCAGCGGTCCGGCATTGTGTGCGAATTCATCGAAAACGGCGGCGATGACGACATCGACGACCATTGCGCCACCGCGTATTTCCGTATCTTGCAGGAATCCCTCAGCAATGTGGCGCAACATGCGCACGCCAGCGTGGTGCGGGTAGAGCTGCGCAAGGAAAACAGCATGCTCAGCCTGACCATCAGCGACAACGGCGTCGGCCTGCATGCGCGCAGCCGCAACAAGTTCGGCTCGTTCGGCCTGGTCGGCATCGAAGAGCGCATCAATTTGCTGGGCGGCACCTGCTCGATCGACAGTTCACCGGGCAACGGCACCGTGGTGCGGGTCGTGGCACCTCTGTTGCAGCCAGGGGCCGCCTATCCCCGCCTTGAACAGTTCGCCTAAGACAATTCTGTTGCATTTAGGAATTTCCTGAACGGGTGTTGATGAAAATCAAAAACCATTAGTTTCAAAAAGACAAGAATCGTTCCTGTAGTGCCCTGCTCAACCACTGAAAGGAACGAACTGATGAACGACGCTTACCAAGCCATTGCGGAACTGGATCTGGAACCAATCAAAGTCAAACTGATGCACAAGGAATCGGGTGAAGGCTGGAGCCTCGAACGCGCCAATGCGATCGAATTCGAATATCGCCGCTTCCTGATCCTGATGAAAAAATACCCTGATGAACAAACTGCGCCGCTGGTCGACGTCGACACGTTCTGGCACTACCACATTCTCGACACCCTGAAATACGCCACGGATTGCGACGCGGTGTTCGGCTACTTCCTGCATCACTTCCCGTACATCGGCTTGCGCGGCGAAGCGGACGAAGAAGCGCACCACCGTGTTGGCGAACGCATGAAGGAGTTGTACGAAGCCACGTTCGGCGAAGATTACATCCGCAGTGCCGCCGGCAATGATGCGGCGTTCTCGGGGATTGCCACGGCGGCGTTCTCGGGCATTGCCGCGCAGGATAAACAAGTTGCCTTCTCGGGCATTGCGGCCCAGGGAAAAGGCGAAGCGGCGGGAAACCAGACCGCGT